>NZ_SZVX01000019.1:0-97411 GCF_007210685.1 Dickeya sp. ws52 | reverse complement strand
AACTACCTGAGTATGCTAAAACTGGGAGCGATCAGGTTATTTTTAAAGCGGTTGTTAAGTTAAGGGACACAGCCTAGTTTAGAACTAGCCAAAATCCTAGAATTATCTCCATCGAACAAAACAGGAGATAAATATGGTTCAAATCGAAGAAAACAAAAAACAGCGCTTTATTCGTTTACCGGAAGTAATAAGAAGAACA
Organism: Dickeya sp. ws52; assembly: GCF_007210685.1. Taxonomy (NCBI): domain Bacteria; kingdom Pseudomonadati; phylum Pseudomonadota; class Gammaproteobacteria; order Enterobacterales; family Pectobacteriaceae; genus Dickeya; species Dickeya sp. ws52. The sequence continues at coordinate 97,212 of NZ_SZVX01000019.1, read as the reverse complement.
GGATTTGGTAAGACGTGGATTTATGAACTTATCAAAGCCGGACGGTTTCCTTCGCAGGTAAAAACGGGTGTAAGAGCAGTAGCTTTTATCGAAAGTGAGATTGATGCGTGGATTGATAACGCTATTTCACAATCACGCAGTGTATCTAAATAATATAAACAAGAGAAAATAAAATGAAGAGTATGGTATTGCCAGCAATGAAAATGAATGTCACTAATGATTCCACAAGATATTTTATATTAAAAAGTTGTGAGGGTTATGATAAGTATTTACGACGCATGCGGGAATGTATGGAGGAAAGGTTCTATTGCATCCTTGAGGATGATGAATATATGGAAGATATTTTAAAAGCAGTCATAGGAAACAGCCAGAAAGGTTTTAACAAGTTTTTAAAAAGGCACAAATATAAAGGTTCGCTTAATGACGTTCACTTTGATGAAGTTCTTGTGAATCTACGCGAAATACACAATGCAGTGAGCTTCTGTATTTTAAACGACCACCAGTAGGTGTTCAATCTGCCTCGTTAGGGGTAAATAAAATCAAAGCAAAATATAAAAGCATTTAACTATGAGGAATCAATATGTCCAAAGAAACCGTTATTGAAAATAAATCCACAGCGCTGTTCTTTGATCTTGCTAAAAGGTCATTTAAGGCAAGCTGGAAAGTCCTGCAAGAGATTAATGGTGAAAGTACGGAGCTGCTGGATGATCCTGATTTTATGAGTCCATTCATTATGAATGTATTTGACCATATCCAGAAAAACTTTGAGAAGTTCACTGCCCAAGAAGGTAATCGTGGAGATATTACCGAAGTAAACTTTGAACAAGTTGCAGCAATGTTGGTGCGGTATTCAGATAGTTTTAGAAAGTAAGTTTAACGTTGCCCCGCAAGGGGCTAACAACCATAAATATAACATAAGGATTAAAAATGAAAGAGATAGTATTGAAAGAAAAAAGTGAAGCAGCAATATATATTATTTCAACAGTATTGCAGGGGTATTGCGAAACGATTTATCACATAAATGAAAAAGAGCCTGAAACAGCAATGAATATTTTATCAGGAGAAATGTTGTCAGAGATACTTTATGACGTTCTGATTGCACATGAAGTTGAAGTGTGTGTTAAAGATGAGAGGTATAAAGATTTATCTGATATCAACTTTGATGAGTTGAAGGAAAAGATTTTATATTGGCATAAAGAACACATTATTGAGCTGGTGTTAAAAAACATAGAGCAAGATGGCACTGATGACCGTATTTATTGGAAACTTAAAATAACAGTGAGCCGTCAATGATAAATGGCTATATTCCCTCGTTGAGAGGGAAATAATATAGATATTAAAACTAAGAGGCTGAATATGATTGATGAATTTCACGTAATGTTTATGTACAGAAAAATCCAAGCAGAAGCGGCTACGACAGACCTAAAAACGCTGAATCAACTGTTGAAGAAGTTCCGCAAGGTCGTAGCAGAGCGCCGTGAAGAATACTATCAGGAGATTGGTGAGAAGAAAGCGCGTAAGCTAAAGGAGAAAAGATTACAGAAGCTGCTTGAAGAAATGAAAAGTGACCGTATTTCACCAGAAGATCTATATTCGATTAACTCAGGCCTGCGTTGATGTTTTTGTTGCTCAGGTTATGCTAATTTTATAGACAGTTTTGTGCGGGCGATGAACATAACAAGCACGATTATAAGTCAGAGAATGGATAAAAATAATGTTTTCAAAAAACGGATAAGAAAATATGAACACTATTTTCTGGTTTCTAGTCATGATGGGGAGATTTTATATGAAACTAATGGGCCAGTTTGAACAGGTAGTTGTCTGTTGCTCAAGTTGAATGAATAGTTGTATGATCAATAAATAGGCGTTGGCAACTCTGACCGATAAAATCAAAAATATGTTAGGTTCAACCTCCCTTTGTCCAGTCAATGTGGCGCTTTGCCGGGAGGGGGACGGAATTAACTACCCGAATCAAAACAAAGAACTCCGACTCTATGACTAATACAGATGAAGAGAGGTAACGTGTTCCCAATGGACGACTCAGTGCGGAACGTGATTTATCTGACCACCAGTTGGTATCGAAAAATGGAGTATGCAGATCAAGAATTGGCTGCTCGGGATGAGCGGTTTTATTATAGAGCGGGGTTACGGTCTGAGCGGTCACTTTCAATACGGTGGCAATTACACAGAGTTAGGTACAGTATTCATTCTCGTACTGATAAGAATTCTTTCGATATACTGTAATAATTTTAAAAAATAATATTTTTAATTTTAAATCAGACGGATAATGAAGTTTGTTATTGCCGCTGCCTTGTATTCTGTTGTATTAATTCTAAATAGCTATACCTAATACCAGCATACCTACCGTTTACTAACATTTGGAATGTTGCTTAAGGGTGACACGTTTGAGGCTCGATGCAGCACAGCCTGATGGAGAAAACCGCTCCAACGACTTACCCTGCAGGTACGCCGAAAGTGGGGCACTATTTCACGTTCACGCAATTACTTAGTCGTACTTGAGGAAATCAAAGCACTACATATAGGTGTATTTTGTGATTTATATCCATATATGGTGGTGTTGTTCATTAAATTACTACTAACATCATTGCTAAAGCGGATATAGGGTTGTATATTTACTCAGTGCTGTTCATCTAACCAGTTTCCTCATTGTTGGGAGAAGTTGATGTCTGATAAAACTGAGTACTTTTCTAAGTACTTTGAGATTGAGGATAGAAAATCATTCTCATCTGAGCAAGAGATTAGTCCCGAGAATTTCAAAGCGTTAGTTGGCTATTATGAACTTGATGGGAATGTCTCTTGTCAGGTGAAAACTAAAAGAGGTTTTTGCCGAAAGAATCATAAGATTGGTTGGTTAGGTGTTACGGTTGACGGTGTTGAAGCTCTTATCGGAGGGCATTGTGCTAAAACCTACTTCAAAGCTGACATGCGGTTTAGCTTGGAGAAGAAGCGTATCACATCGGAATTAGATCGGCGACGATATATTTCTGAACTTCAACCCTATCATGATAATATTGAAGCGTTCATAACGGAGCTTGATAAGCTAAAAACTAATTTAATTAATGTCAGAAAGGTTTTAAGTATTATTTATAATACTATGCCTGATATTGTTTTGAGATTCATTGAGACAGCACAACGAACTAATAATTGGGAATTGAATGTTGATGTTCTTTATCCGGCGAAGAATGAAGAACAGCGACCTCAATGGCAAGTACACACGTTGTCTACACTTAAATCGATTAGCACGCTACGTGAAATAATCAGCTTAATCGCTAGAGTGAAAATTTTAGCAGAGAAATTCTCTAATTTTCGTGAGGCTGATCTTTATGATTTACCAACACCAAAACTTAAATATTATGCTAACGAATTTAGAGAAAAGTTGGATTATGAGAGATTGAGCCTGATACTCACGAATGAAACTAAGAAATTTATAGACCCCAAAAATCTTTATTTGCTTTTATTTGTTTGTGATGAATATGAAGATAAATTCACAACAGTGAAATCAGTATTTGGTATCACTGGTTCTAAAGTACAATCTGATGCACATGTAAATCTTAGAATTAGAAAAATTGAGGAACGAATTAGTAAAATGTTTAATAACTATCCGGTTCGAGCAAACAAACAGGTTGTTAAATATAAAAATAATGATTTGGTTTAAATTTTTTGAAAATTACACATTAAACCAAATTATTTTTTATAGATTTATTGATAATGTTGATTTGCAGTAATTACTATATGAGGTAGCTATGATTCATGAGCGGAACTTTTCAAAGGAAGAAATGCTAACTATTTTAGTTTCTAAAGCTAAAGAGTATTCAACGATTAATTTTGAGCAACTTGAAAAAGATGGGGTTATTAAAAAAGTCAGAGGTGGTTATTTAGTCGTTGACCATAATAAATTACCTGATATAGCACGGAAATTAATGAAATCACTCAAACAAACTAAAAAAGGTGTACAGATGGTTATCAGTAAACCTTCTAAAGCTTTTTTAGATTTAGCTAAAAAGGATTAAATTGTACTAGTGCATTTTGATGGGGAGGGAACTGGATGCTTTTAGGGTAATTAGTTTGAGTGTAGAGTATATATTTATATATAGAACGATTTTTTGATAATGGAGTATGGGTATTACAACAGAGAATGTGAATATTAAATTATAAGAATAGAATAACTTTTTCTTAGAGACTGCAATTTAAATTGTGTAATTGCCTGCTTTTGATATGTTCACTCCAGCAACGGAGATAGGCACATATAGATGAAAAGAAACTCAAAGCCCTTGCGGCTGAACTGGCTAAGGGGCTTTAAACGAAGCGGACCTCAACCAGTTTTCACGTATGCCAATGAATCCTCGGTGGAAATGATACTAAATGCCGAGCTTATCGCTTCTTTGCTTATCTATTCCACATCATCATAAACTGGCTCTGCTGTTTTAGGATACTGCAGAGTCAGTGCTGGATCTGTTTCTTTGTTAGAACAGCTATCAGATGTTTTGGGCGGCTTAGATGCAGTCGTTCCCTCTTTCGGTAGATTGTTAGAATCATCTGTTTGATTAAAGGTATAAACATTATCAAATGCTGGTTCGTTATTAGCATTAAATCCCTGTGCCTTTTTAACATTAGGGCGTTGTTTCATATTAATGCTATGTGCTTGGCCTTTCAAAAAGATATTAGAGTTCATAAAAAGATCACCATCTTTATCGATGATAATTCCCTTGGTTTTTAGCTTTTTAAAGATGAGCGACATATTCGATTTCCCTATGCCCAAGTCACGACAGAGTGCCGCTTGAGAAATATGAAATAAATTTCCAAACTCCATTTTATTAAGGATTTTAGCAATCACCTTCAGTTCAGTTTTGGTAATATCAAGTTCAGCAAGACATTCGAAGTTTTTCGTAAAGAGATGAACATAATCGACATCTTTTTTGATGGATTTAATGTTTTCTTTTCGCTGATATATGTTGGTCGTGTCTTTATGCTTGCTATGATAGTGCTCAAAAATTTGTAATCGCTGTTCCGGTGTAAAGTTGTTATCATCAATATACTGTTGTAGTTGGAAGGATGATAGTTCATGCAAGTGCTTAAAATCGATAATGCTCATAATAGTCTCCTTTTATTATTCTTATTTTTTAATACATAACAGATTAAACCTGATCGTCAATAATAAAGTCAAAAATAAATGGAAAAAGTTTAAAGAAACTGGCAGTCCATCCAGTTATATCCCGGACTGGATAAAGTTTAGTTAAACTGGAGATTCCGCCAGTATGAAAGTTATATTCTTTTTTAGTGTTATTATAACGGCGTGAAACTAAGGTTATTGAATTCAATAACCCTAGTTTGTAAAATCAATAACCTTTGATATTGACCAGTTATTATTTTTAATAACCTTTTACCATATAACTGTATGATAATAAACTTAAAAACGGGCCGTAATATCTAGTACTAATATAGTAAAAGAGAAACTTGTGCCAAACAAATGGCACCTTGTTATTTTGCATGATTTTTCTTTTTATTTATATTCAGCGAAGTGATTGTTTCGTACAATCACGAAGCGCTGCTGATGCTATAGGAATACTGCAATTGTTTTACCTTTATTTTATTGGCGGCTATCGCCGCAATTCTTTATGGATAAATCCATCATTAACAGGGGCAAGCCCTGTTCCAGCAATGTGATTGTTTCGGACAATCACGAAGTGCTGCTTCTTTGAATATAGTTTTCCTATACGTTTAAGAGCAAATGCTATATGTTATATTATTAACACTATTTTTAAACATAGGATCAATTTTATTATTTGATGATGAAATGATCTGCACGATGTTTTTATTTTTTCCAAAATTGAAATCGTTCATTCTCAAAATGAAAAATTATTTATATCAGAGTTAGGGCGTAGCCGTGCTCATGAAAATGGGTTTATCGTTTTCGACAGCACATATGAGCGTTAGCTCATAAGATAAATATCGTTTCAAAAGAAAGTAAGAACAGGAAGTAAAACGTTATTGCGCAAGAGTTAAATTTGAATTTTATAATGAAAATATGGTATTAAAAAATAAAGCAACAAGGAGAATAAAAGTGAATAATATTCAAATAATTATGATTTTTCATGCCAAAGAAAAAAATACCATTTATGACCTGTATAGTTAAAGACGTTGAAGAGAACGAACAAGGTATAAAACTTACCCTTGAAAACGGTAATAACATCTATGTTAAAGATTACGATTCTTTTTTCCTATCTGCATCAGCGAATGATTGCGATAAGGAACGAATGGTAAATGTGTATGGAAGATTAATTTCTGAACTCAGCCAAGTCAGCGAAGAAACAGTAAGATCGCTGATGCCATAACCCGGAACCTATAACAACTATCATCCCAACACATCCGTCAGTGTTCTGGATGATTAATCTTAATGTGGCATAGTAAAGGCCAATGCACCAGACGAACCGGTGTTGATGAACTCGCGTGGCCTAAAGGATCTAAGTGAAGCCATAGGTGCAGATAACTTCTTATCTGAACTGGGAGCTTCTGGAGGTATCGTGCTTCACAACGATATCGGCTATCCAGTGGCGGAGTACCAAAGGTACAGACATCAGAATAGCTATAGAATCGATAAACCTTGCCTATATGCGAGATCTGACCAATGGCTATGTGCTGATGTTGAGGAAGGGTAAGTTCGAACACGAAGTTGAGAGCGATCTGTTTGCGGCATTTTCTCTGGCTGTGGATAGATTCAAGATCGTTGTTGTGATGTACATATCTTTTAAAAATAACCCCATATACTAAAAATTCATATACAAAATGGGAAAGGTTTTTTTAAGAATAACCATTCTTATTACTTCATTTTAATTAATTTTAATGATAAAAGTAATGTATTTATTACGTTATAGATAAATGTTTATTTAATTTTTTAAAGGATGATTTAATGATCTCGGGATTGTTCCTACGTAATTTCAAAAATTATGAAAACATAAACTTCATCCCATTCTGGACGTCTGAAAATGATAGGATGACTATTTTTGCAGGTGATAACGGCGCAGGTAAGTCTGCCATTTTGGAAAGCATAAACTGTTTAATGAATAACATCGATAGCAAGGAGTGGGCATATTCAATTGGTCAAAACAAAGATCGTGTTAATATTTTTCCTTTGTTTTTGATAAAAAAGAATGAATGGCTGAACGATGATGTTCAACAGATGGAAAGAATTTCTCATTATTTTTGGAACTATAATTTTCTTGATGTATCAACTGCTGACTTTGTTAAGAAATTTATTTCATATAGAGATAGCCTTAGGGGTTGGTATCCACCTGATGAGTATTATCTTTTGGCGATTGGTAAGAATTTTGAAGGAAATATTTTACTCACGAGTACTTTTCATAGAAAAATAGCTGATGCAACAAAAAAAGATGGAGTCTCTAGAGATAAAATAAACTCTATATTTAAAAAATTGCTAGAGCGTTACAAATTTGTGTATCTTCCTGTGGAAAATAAAACTAGCGATATACTATCTCTTCAAGCAAATGAAATGCAAGGCATGATGGATAGAGAAATTTCAGATGAAATTAGAAATCTTTTATCTAATAAAGAGCACCTCCTGCCCGTAAGTCATCCATTAAATGATGGGAAAAAAAATGCGAAAAAACATAGCGTCATTGACATTATTAATAATAAACTAGATTTGTATATAGATGATATTAATAAAAAAATACCAGAAGGTTACAAATTTGAATATAAAGGGGCCATCAAAAGACCTATTAAGCCAACAGATATTTTGGATTCAATTTTTTTAAAATATTTTTCTTATAGACCATTATCAAAAAACTCTAAAAATATTAAAAATTTAAGCTCTGGGGAACAACGTATTGCATTGATTGATATTGCAACTGCACTCCTTTCTACAGAGTCTCCAAAAAATAAAGAAGTAATTTTAGCTATTGATGAGCCTGAGGTGTCTTTAGAGTCAGCCCATAGATTTGAGCAGTTTTCAAGCTTGATTAATTTATCTGAAAAATACAACAAACAAATATTTATTACAACACACTGGTATGGTTTAGTATTGAGACCTATGCATGCATCTTTGCATTATATACATAAAGATGATGGCAATGTTAAAATAGATGCATTCCCATTAGTAAACATTCAAGAGAGTAGAAGAGCTTTTCCTAATTCCATTGAGATTAGAAGCTATTTTGATCTAATGGCATCTATGTTAAGTTTATTAAAGAAAAATGAATACAACTGGATTTTTTGTGAAGGGAGTGAGGATTATTTATATCTTAAGTCTTTTTTAAAAGATACGATACCGAACCTATTTATCCTTCCCTTCAATGGTTGTGGGAATATAAAGAAAATATTCGATTTCTTGCATGTGCCATTTTCTGATAATGAAGAGAATAAACAAATTAAAGGAAAGGTAATGTGCCTGATTGATACTGATACAAAAAACATAATCAAGGTTGATGGTTATTCTTTAAATAAATACAAAGGAAAACTTGGGTTCTTTCGGTTGTCTATTTGTGATGATAGTTCCGATATTGTAAGTATTGCATCCCCTGATGCGACAAACACAGAAATAGAGGATTTTTTAGATCCTGAACTCATGTTTGTATCATTAACTAATCTTTCTAAAAATGATAGTACCTTACAAGGTTTTATGAGTCTATATAATTTGAATAAAAATGTTAAATTCACTAACATAAGTAATGGGATGAGTTTTCTAAAAAGAAAAACAAAAGCATCCCATGAAAAAATAAAAGATTTTAGTGATTATCTATCAAGTGCCAAGCTTAAAAAACTCATTGCTGAAGAATACACCAAAGACCCTAGTAAAATTGTAGTTAGACAGGAGGATCAATGGGTCATAAAAATAAAAGATTTCTTCTCTAAATGAATGTTATCAATAAATCTCCCCTCTAGTGTGAGGGGAGTATATTACTAATCCAACAACCCACGCGAAACCTTACTTGCTGTCTGGCTGAAATTATATCGGTCAACAACATTCCCTTTAAACCAGATATCGAGAGAGTTCATATGAGCGGTGTTGCTGTTCTTCAGCAGGGCCAGACCGGGAACGTAGTTCGATATCTGGCTCTCGCCTGACATACTGGAGTAAGACCACATCTCCTGACCATCATTGCTGGCGCGTGTTTGAGGCTCACCGAATGCAGCCAAGATTTCTTGCTGCGTAGTTTTCCCTTTAACGATTTTGGTTTTAACGGTCTGTTGGGTTTCGTTTTTCAGGGATTTATTACCATAAGTCGTACAGGCGGAAAGATGCAGGATCACCAGTGCCGCAATAAGCAGTTTTTTCATATTAACTCCGATAAAACATAACAATAAAAAAGTAGTGTGAAGGAGATTAAAAATCGTGTTGGTCGTAGACCAACACAAGCCTGTTTCATTGATTACTGGCGAACATATGCCTCCACAGAAAATGGAAAAGCATTAGGTGAACGAGTAATCGGGTAAATTAAGTGATTATCACGTTATTCCATATGAAATCTTGTCTGCGTAGTTTCCCTGATGTGCATAACAGCCATTCTTGCCCCATAAAACAGCCTGTAGTGCGTTTTGGCCTTTACTGAGCCAGAAGTACGTGGCAAATCGTTTTATGAGCCTCTGGTTAACTCTATCTATCAGCGTCAGGTATGGCAAGTAAAATGATCGGTATATCAGATCGATAATTACATATTGATAGATAATAACGATTAAAATAGATTTATCGATCGGTATTTTAATTGTTTAAATCGATCGATATAAAAATAATGATAGTTAATATCTATCATTATTTCAGTTTTGATCGTTACAAACGATATGACGGCCAGCGGAAATAATTGAAAGCTATCAATTGGTTAATGAGGTGGCTGTGCTCTTATGTATCTGTCGGAACAAGCTGTAACGGATACCGGTAAACAGTCGCCTCCCTTAAATGACAGCGTTTTTGATTATCAGGATGGATAAGCAGATGAAGAAGATTTTGCTCGTTGCTGGCACGGCACTGGTTCTGGCGGGATGTGGTGAGAAAGGTGACTTTGAGAAGGCTATCAACGCAAAAATATCACAGTCCAAAGTGTGCTACTCACTAAAAGACAATGATGTTGTATTCAATAAAGGCTTCCCCAGACGGGTGAACCGTGGTTTCCGCTATGCCGAATACAGTGCCAGTGATGAAATCCTTAAAGGACTTGTTGAACAGGGGCTGTTAAAGGTTTCGCAAGAATCTAACGGGTTTAACAGCGTTGATGTTCTGGAAGTTACCGATAAAGGTCAGGAGGTTGAGTTCTGGAATCGCAAAGACGGTGCCTGTGTTGGGCATCGTGTTGTTGCTGAGGTTAAAAGCTGGACCGAACCCAGCGAAGGTAATGGCGTTAAAATGACGCAAGTGACCTATACGTGGAAACTGGATGGTGTACCGGGCTGGGTAGATAAGAAAGCCTTTTCTGGCGTCAAGGGGATGGCTACACCCGAAGAAGCCAAAATTGTTCTGGTGAAAACCAATAACGGCTGGTCAGCACAGTAATTTCAGGAAAAGACGCTATGAACACTATCTGGATGTTTTTGATTGCTCTGCTGGTGAACATACCATCACTGGCTCCTGTGCTGTTTCTCAGGACAGTAGATAAGAAAGTTAAGGTATCGCTGGCCCTTAGACTGTTTCTGCTGAACGCCTTCTTAGTCATATCTGCAGTGACGCTATCGCAGAACACCACGCAAAAATACGGACTGTTCCCGTTATGGCTGATGTTAGCTGCTATCGGGCTGTTTATGGTCACACTGGTGCCAACGATAAAATTTATACGTAAGCATTTGACTGTAGGTAAAAGTCGGGCTGTTATCCTCTCATCATTCCTGATTGTCTATGCCGTCAGATTTCATAGCGTGTTTTCAAATGTGAATGGCAGCGGATACACGCTTAATGGATTGAATGTGGTATGGACGTTGTGCTTCTTGTTCGCCTGTCTACTGGCTAACCTCGGTTGTGCTGGGAGTAAAACATATTCTGGTTATTCTGCGCCGTCATCTGCATCACAATCAGATTATGTTAATCTGACGAAAGAATATGAGATGCAATCACAAATTGACTACGATATTGCTGTGAAAGGGCGGAGTGTTCTGTCTGATCCAAGCCTGAGTATTGTTGAACAACAGCGATATAGAGATAGTATTGAAAAAAGATACACCGATAACTGATCATTCAATTCTGGTGTTTTTCGGTTTTTATGTATTCACTGCGGTGTGCTTCCATTGTCCTGTTAAAAACACACCGCAAGTGATTCAATTGTTCATAAATCTTCACTTATTTGGTTCGAAAAAAATATTTTACTTACGAGTTCATCATTTATCGAATATTTCCTTTTCTTTAATCTTTTGATGAAGGGATTTAATTGGCTTTTATCTTTCAAAATAATGTATCGTATGTCATCGATTCCGAATTCGAGATGAATATGTTCTACTTTATCATTGTATTCTTGCTTAGATATTGAATCTTTTATGTTTTTCAGAAGAGCTATTGGGATAATTCCTTTTTCATTTATTGAAGGGACGTAGCGCCATTCCATTTCATCTGCAAAACAATACTCAACGGTCTTTTTGTTATTTCTTCTTAATGGGCCAGTGTGGTTTTTCATATAACGTAATATATTTACAAGTGAGATGTAGTTCTTCATCTTAGTGAAAGTTTCAACAGTTTGTTCATTTTTATCAATCCCTTTTATTATGATTCTTAATTGTTCATCCAATAATTCGAAAGTATCGGAGTTTTTACTCATATATAGGACTGGATTTAGATTGTTTTTCGCTGCCCACTCCTGCGTTAGACCGATACCATAGCAACCATATTTTTTAGTATGCTCTGATAGCAGAGAAAGTCTTATATTACAGAATGATACCATTGGTATTCCAAAGTATCGAATCAATCCCTTTCTGCCGTATATGCGTTCTCTCGCATAAGATGGTTTGAAGAAGCCATCAATAAGTATTGACTCTAATGCATTTATTTTTTTTGTAAAGTGAAGGAATGTTTTTGGATATAGACTTTTTCCCATTCTCATGCTGTCCTGATTATTAATTATTGTCGATGTATAGACATCGTGATATGGATTATTAACCGTATGTTTTATAAAAATATACGCGCGTTCATGATAAAAAGTCAATGTAATCCAAAATGATGTTCGAAAAATAATTGGAATCAGCCTCTATCAAATCGAGATAGCTTTAGCTTTGGTAAGGCATTTTTATTGTCCGTACGAAGAGTTGGTGTGTGGTTAAAATCTGCGTCCGGTACTTCGTCTTTGGTTGCACGACTTGGAAAACGCCTGATCTCATCAGGTGTTGGACTATAAGTTTCACTGTTAAATCTGGTACGCCTTTCGTGCTCAACTCGTGGCACATAGATGCCTTGTACCTCATCAAACACGTAGTTTTCGGCAATACGCTTATCGTGGTCAGCATCAATGGAAACAGGGGCTGGTTTCTTCTTAGCCCAGACGAATTTCTCTTTTATATATTCCACCACCAGCAAAGTGAAACGTTTAAAAATACCATCTTGACGGGGTTTAACCTGCTTCCTCTTGCTTTTAACAGGAGCGCGTTTGACCGCTCCTGCAGTTGAAGAGGATAGGGTTTTCAATTTGGTGCGTGTATGAGGTGCAGGGGCAACCAGAACAGGCTTTTGGTCTTCTGATGATGACGACTGCGAACCCGTATCGGTTAAGACGATTTCAACAGGTTCAGGAAGCTGCGATACGGTAAAGCTTCTGAGGTCAACAACGATCTGAAGATCCAAATCTTTGAAGGTGTTGTATGTAGCCTGTGCTTCCTGTTTCATCTCATCACGAACAGCCTGTTCAGCAGCACGTTTTTCCTGAACGCTTCGACTGTTCCACTTGGCACGATGAACACGTTGCATTGCCGGGCGGCTGGTTGCTGTTGCTTTGGCAAGCCATAGCGCTTTTTCTTCTGCATCCAAGGTAATAGCAGCATGTTCGAGTGCTTCATTATGTTGAACCTCAATAGAACGATGATCAATACGTTCTGACACGCCTGATGCTTCAAGATAGCGATTGGCAAGAGCAGACCACGCTTCACGCCACAGGATTACGTTTTTCTTGTCGTTCCAGCTTCTTTCTTTTTTACCAAAGCCATCAGCGGTGATCGGTTTTAATGTCAACATCACATGTGCATGGGGATTATTGCCATCCAAATCGTGGAAGGCGATATCGGCAATCATTCCTTTATCAACGAAATTCTTCTGGCAGTATTCAACAACCAGTTTTATCTTGTCTTCATTATTCAGTTCACAGGGAATAGCCACATCAAAATAACGGGCTGTTTGACCGTCTTTCTGACGTTCAACCCTTTCAACTTCATTCCACAATGCTGTTGAGCTTTCAACAATATGAGCAGGTGCTGAAACAGGTGTTAATATAAGATGATGGAATAAATCTGTTCTGTGGCTGAAATCATAAGTATTGCCAGTGCGATCATCTGTTATTCTGCAACGTGCATGATAAGCTGCCTTCCTGCAGGAAGACATACCCTCAGAACGTTTCACAATTTTAAACTCCAGATGAAATATCGCCATATAATAAAAGACCTCAATATAAAATAAAACCAAAATATAAAAATCAACGATAACTATGCTGCCGTTAGTTTTTCGCAAGAAAAACTTCGGGGTTGACGTTGACTTTGTTTCCGAAGGAAACGGTGTTAGCCTGCGGCAGGCAACCCCCGGTAGGGCCCACACGCTCACGAAGTGAGTGTATAAGTGGGCATTGTCTTATTAAAAATAGAGACAATGTAAAAGCCTCCCTACTTAATTAATACGAAATATATGAGTATCTGTAAAACAAAACGCCGAATTAAGCGGCGCAATCTGGATAAACGGGCGAAGTATTCCCTCAATATTATAACGATGGGTTTTAGATAGCGTCCGAAGGACAAAAAGAGTGTTAATTTATCCCGCCGTAAGGCGGGAAAGCTCTAAAACAAGAAAATAGGTAAGTTTATCGGTGGTTTTCCCTGTTGTACAATTCACAGGTTAACTATGGAAATGAGATTTAAAATTTAACAGGTGAAATGAAAAGCACTGATGAGAGAAATTAAGTAACGCGGTGAGTATTAGACATAACAGTTAGTGATCATTGTCGGGTGGTGTTGCTACTCTTCGTAAACAGCTTTTTGTGAAAAATATGTAACCGCTGTATTCCATATAAATTTATCAAGAGATGTAAATTTTCTTAAATTTAGTAATGATAATAATAATACGTCCGATAAAGTAAGGTGATTATAGCATTGCTGGAGCTAAAAATGATAAGCTACATATTCGAGTTGTTAGGTGCTAGGAGACTAATTTTGATTATATTCTTTGCACTGGGTATTCCAACAAGTTTTTATGCATTAGAGTTGAAAATGGCAAAAAATTTGGTTCAGGAGATAAAATGTGGTGTGACAGCGTCTGCGGATTTATTAGAAATCACAGACAACATTATAACTCAAGGTGGCAATGATAGTAAAAATGAAGCCGCTTTTGATTCAGAAGTAAATAAAATAAATGGATGTCTGAAAAACATTGATCCTAACATTGGGAGCTATAAATTCATTACAGAAATATTGCCAGAGACAAATAACCAATTAAATAGATTGAAAAATATTAATTAAAAATTTACATGATGTTTAAATGGCACCGCTACCATATAAGCCATAAATATTGTGGTGGCGGTTGTTAATGTTTTTTTAATTTAATATTTTAATATGATTTTTTAATGTTAGAGAACATTCTAATCTCTCTCTTTAATGAAAATAAATCAACACAGGGTGTGAAGTGGAATAGCTTTGAAATCTGAATGCCGAATGAAATGGTGCTAGTGATTATTAAGTGCTATTGTGGGTTTGGTATTTCATTATTAGCTAATTATTTTAATAGTGGCACTCAAATTGTATTGATAATTATCAAAAATGTGGTAAGTGATAATATATAAAAAACACAAGGAGGTTTAATGTATAAAAATAACGATGAAGCCATTGATTGGGAAGCCAAGCGACTTTTAGATGATGGTATCTATACCGATACAGAACAAGCTTATTTAGAAGCAGAGAAAATAGTAAACCAGATAAGGGAAAAAGCAAAGCAGCACCAGATAAATCAACAATTTAAATTGAAGATTAAGTCAATCAAGAAAAGAATTGGTAATGGTTATGATTATGCGGATGTTCCTTATGTCAACAAGAAAAAACATTGGGGAGAGCATAAATGACCAGAAAAGATATCAAACAACAAATTGCTTCAGCACAGGAGCGCTTATACTTCTTGGAAGCTAAAAAGAAACAGCAAACGAAAAAAGAAAACACCCGCCAGAAAATTATTTTCGGTGCAGAGGTTGCCAAAGTCTTAGGATGTGATATTGGTTATGTAGATAAAGAATTAGTCTTTGGGGTTCTGCTTAACATATCTAATCTATCTGAGCGTGATATTGAATGGTATAGAGCACAGGGCCAAGTCTATATCGAAAATGTTATAAATAAATCCAAATGTTAATTATTTTTTTCACATCCGAACGGTGAACCGACCTAAAACTTGCTTTTAGGTCGGTGAGCTGTTGAGCAAGCCCTAGAGGGCGCGGTAGTAAATTCTGATAAAATAAAAATAAGGAAAATATGTATTCTAAAAAAGTATTCTCTACAGGAACACCTGAAGATATATATGGGATGATTTTTGAACAATTACCATCAATTGAACGTGATTATATTTGGCACGGTAGAGGTTGTAGATTGTTGTTCACTATTATAGAAATATTGGTCTATTTGAGAGAGGCAAAATTCGTTATCATTGATTATGGAAAAATAATCCGATTGATTGAACTTAAAAATCTAAAGGCTTTAACCGATTCGGATATACCAGAGCATTGCCGAGATAGTTTGAAGGAATATATCAGCGGTCTTCTCCCCGTTGGAAATGAATATCCTGTACACGAGTTCATCACGTTCCGTTTCCTGAAGATAGATACTTCTGATTTTTCATGACCAAAATTTCCACCATGCTTTTTTGCTTTGAATCCCTGATATATCTTTGGGTGGTGAAAATGATTCCAATGTTGTATTAACAGAGGGCGAATTATTTTTTAGGTAATCGATTAGTGATATCCATTCTCCCTGTCTCATTGTTTCTATGTGCTCTAAAGAAATACCTGTGGATGAGAATTTAGTGTTACTTTGGTTCAGTACTTCCTGACACCAAAATAAATAAGCCTCTCCAACAGGAAAACCATCATCCCAACTTTCGCTAAAACCAGCATCTAATACAGCTTTTTTACGACAACGTGAAATCTGACAATCCCCGAAATAGGAGAAATCATTTTTCAATGATATTTCGGCTTTTTGCTGGCTTGAATAGAAGCACATTAAGTAAACCCCCTCGGCTGGCGCGAGTTCTGCGTAGCGGTCTTTTAGAAGCTTATGGGGATAGTCTATCCCATTTCTGTTTTCCCATCTTTTAGCGCGAAATAAGCTATCCTGTATTTTTTTAAGTTTTACAGCGGTATCGATGCGGTAAATGTAATCATCCATATAACAATCTCTTCGCGTAATATAATAAATCCGCTAACTATAGACTAGCGGATTCGTTTTCGTGGATGCTGCGTTTCTTTATCAGATAGCAAAGTCTTCCAGCGTTTTACCACTTTCCAGCGCTGCGGCGATAGCTTTAGGCGTCCGTCCCTGACCTGTCCACGCCTGTTCGTTGCCGTTTTCGTCGGTATATTTGTATTTAGCAGGACGGGGAGTGCGTTTGGCTTTTGCTGTTTTGCTGGTAACACCTGCGTCGAGCAGTTCAGACGGATCAATACCATCTTCCAGCAGTCTGGCGCGTAAGGCTTCGATTTTAGCCTGACGCTCTGCGTTTTGTTGTTGTGCACTCGCTTCTTCTTCACGCCGGTCTTCAACAATGGCGGTCAGCTTTTCCAGCATTTCTTCCAGTGTTGCCAAATTGGTTTCACGGGCCTGAGCGCGAAGAGTGCGAATGTTATTTAATATTTTTAGGGCTTCACTCATTATCATTTATCCTGAATGTTGAACGTCATACACATCATACTATAAACGATAAAATAATGCAGAGACTATCAATGTGTTTGATGCCTTATTATTCGTTTTTATGGATTTACATTTCCCGCTCTTGACCACTTTTTCATTTTTGTTAATTGAATAGTACGTGAAAATAAAAAAGGACGATGAAAATGAAAAAACAAAATAAGAAGGGGTTCTCATTGTTAGAACTCATTTTGGTGCTGGGTGTTGGAACAACAGTGACTTTTATGAAATTTCAGGATATGAAAAATGAACAAGAAACTGTTGTTGCCAAAGCCGTGGGTGAACAGATAAAGCAAATGGGGGAGGTGGTTAATGGCTATATCAATATCCGATATGACAAGCTTTCTACCCTGACATCCGACTTAGGATTTAATGATATTCCCGTCATCTGTTGACGATACACCGTCGAAAACCTCACACAGATAACACGTTGAGGACCATTGATAGTTCTTCACTTTTTCTGCGGTAATCTCTACCCAGTTATAGGAATGTCCACGACATCTGACAAAATTTTTTATCATTCTCATGTTTAAGGCAAATACACCGTATATAAGCCCTGTGGGTTTGTGATTTTTCATTGTAGAGTTACTATTAACCGCTACGGATTTTTCTGAGATCATGCATTTTTTATGACATGTTGTAAATCTTCTTTTGCTCTCGATGAGTCAAAGGTGTGGATTGTTAGTAAGAGTTTATTTTTATTTCCTAAAATCAAAGGGCCTAAATTTTCAATAATTTCACTATCAGGATTTAATATAATGCGTGTAATTAGTCCGTCAAAATAAAACCTACAAGATTTATATTTTTTTTCTGAGCCGTCATGAAATGGGATGCCTATTTCCTCCATTATTGGAGTTCTATTATGAACTATGCCCTTTGTTATTATTTGATCAAATATAATAGGGAAATCTATAAGATTTAGATCATCATGATTAATAATTGAATTTCTTAGGGTTTCAATTTTTTCTTGTGGTAATTTTACGTCTTTCATCTCATATCTTTCAGACGCGCTAGCTCTCCACAATAAGCTCATAAAAAACAATTTTATTAATTTATGATCGATGTTGTTAATAACCCTGTATCCTATTCCTGATCTCTCATCTAGGAATGTCTCCGAATCATCTAATGTGGTCATCGATGTTGGCCAACCGCTCCATATTAATTTATTTTTTCTTAGCTCTTTAATTCCTTTGGTATCAAGTTCGGTAAGATATTTCTCTCCTTCAGCAATTACAAGTTCATTATCATACCATCCTTGAAATTTCTTTTTTGTGGGAATGTCTATTCCTGCTTCTATTGCCCTTTCTCCATTTCGGCTAAGAATGGTTATAGATCTCGGTAATATATGGGAGTCTATATACTTACCATGTTTTCTAGTGAGCTTGCATTCTCCATATTCACTATTATTTTTTCTTTTTCTCAAGTTTTTTTTTGACATAATATTCCCAATTAAATTTCTTGAACGGCTATTACTATTTTATAGATGTATAATACGCCCCAATATTTAACAAAATCAAGTCATCCTTGGCATCAGATTATTTATCCCTTCTGCCCAAACTAAAACGGCCTAACCATATCGTTGCAGATAAATCAGCCCTCTATTGCAGCATCAGACGACGTTGCTCAAGATGTTTGGCCTTATGGAGGTAGGCAGTGCGAACGTTGTTCTTTGGCTCATCTGAAGCTTAACCACAACTTCCGGCTAAATATCCGACTCAATTAGCGCAATAACGCGTCCAATCATCCATCAGGGCCACACGTTTAGGCCACAAGGTTCCACGCTGATAAGCCGCTTCTGCTTTATCTGCTAATTGATGTGCTAATGCATGCTCGATAACTTCGCGTTGGTGTGAGGTAGTTTCACCTGCCCAATCACGAAAAGTGGAACGAAAGCCGTGCTGTGTTAATCCTGTATGCCTCATACGCTTTAACACAGCCAGCAAAGCAGTATCAGACATTTGCCCACCGCGTGGGGCAGGGAAAATGTAGTTGTTATCAGCGAATCGAGGTAAATCTTTTAGTAAAGCGACCGCAGCATCAGACAGGGGAACACGATGCTCTTTTCCTGCTTTCATCCGTGTGCCGGGAATGGTCCACGTTTTCCCCGCCAGATCGATTTCATCCCATTCGGCACCGCGTATTTCGCCAGAACGAGCCACTGTGAGTATGGCGAATTCGAGTGCACGCGCTGAAATGCCTTGACGTTGACGAAGTTCGCTCATAAATGCCCCAATATCACTATAAGGTAGTGCTGCATGGTGCTTTTGGGTTTGAACTTTACTCGGTAAAGGAAGAAGAGGTTTCAACATTCCTTTCCATGCAGCAGGGTTATCTCCCTCGAAGTATTCTTTTGCCTTGGCATAGTCGAGAACGGTTTCAATGCGTCCGCGCAGCCGACTTGCGGTTTCATTTTTGGTTAACCATATCGGTTCAAGTATGGCTAAAACATCCATTTTTGTTATTTCACTGACCGCTTTCTGACCAATAACCGGATAAGCGTAAGTTTCCAGCGTGGCACGCCATTGAGCGACATGCTTCTTGTTCTTTAGCTCACTGGCTTTGATTTCCAATACATCATCACAGCATTCCGAGAATGTTTTTTGTTTACGCGCTATTTCTGACTGCTGCGCTTTTTGAGCGTGTTTTTCCTGTAGTGGATTAACGCCATTACGGATTTGTTTACGAAGTTCACGCGCCTTGTCACGAGCCTCGGCTAATGAGACTTCGGGGTAGGGGCCAAGGCCCATATTCAAACGTTTTGGAACTGTTCTACCGAGTGCGTTTACTCTGACTCCCATCGCCACGCAAAGAATCCACGAACGGGACTGACCTCTGATTCGAAGATATAAACCATCAACACCACCAACGGCATAAGAACCTTCGGTCTTTAATCTGGATACGGTAAGCCCTGAGAGTTCTTTGGCTTTCTTCGGCATTATTATAATCCTGTCATACAACCCGCCATGCATACGGTACTGCATAAAATGACTGATTGCCGAGGAAATAGCAAGACGTTGCTGAACGATAATTTAATGACAATATATTGTTTTATATGAAAAAAATGAATGATGCTGGACGCTAGTGGACACTAAAAAATCAGACCCTCTCTCCGCCACTTACCTCCTTCTACCGCACATCTTTTCCAAGCTTCAATGCCCTTTTATTGCTCATTTACGCCTATCCCTTTGTGTACGACGTAGCCTAACATTTAAGAAACAACGTTTCTGGCAGAGGCGTCATGAAATCATCACTTTTATGCCACGAGTGTTACTGTGCGTGGTAAACACACCTTCTGAATCGATTCTTTCTGGTTTTAACCTGCCATCATCATAATAAATAGTCTGACGTTATTTTTACTGGCTGATGACACAACAGTGAACGTGAGAAGTGTGGTGCCCAATACATTTATGATAATGACCGAAGCAAGATGCTTTCAAATAAACCTATTTTCTTACTGCTCTGGTGAAAATAGATTCTATTCATTATCTAAATAAGGCTGACTGAAATGACTGAAGACGATATCTATCCACTGCTGGGTAAACTGGCTCATGGCCGTGTTTATGCCTATGCTGTACCTTGTTGTGATTATCATGCCCCTCATCAGAAGCATCCTTTTATTCTTTTTTCACTGAGTCAGGAAAATAATTATAACGCCTCTCAGCAATTGACCGGTCAAAGAATTACTATCAGTGCAGATTGTTATGCCCAGACGGTAGCAGATGCGCGGGCCTTGCGTGAACAGGTGCGGGCGGCGCTGGCAGTATTACAACCGAATAAAACTGTTGAATATAACGACTTTGATGTGGAATACGAAAAATTCCGCATGACACTGGAAGTTGATGTCGTCCGTTAATTACCCGGATTGATTCTTTTTATTCTGTCCGGTTCTGCATTTATCGCGGGTCGGTTCTGACTGTTTAGTGTAATAAAGGAAATATTATGTGGTACAAGTCTGGTCGTTTATCTTTATTTTCCGGCAGTAAAATTGTGTTGGGGAATAATACATTTTGGGCAAATAAGAATAATGGCGTTATTGCCGGCGGCATGTTGCTGATCTTTACTGATTGCGGTGTCAGGATTTATGAAATTGCATCCGTCGTATCGGATACCGAACTGGTACTGGCCAGCGAATACTGTGGTTGTACGGAGAATCATGTCCGTTACGCAATTCCCGTATTGGGCAGTAACGATACCTTTGATCATGCGGCCTATGTGGCGCAGATTGCCGCGATGCTGGCAGGCTACCAATCCCAACTGACGCAGTGGAAACAGGTGCTGACCGAGCATGGCCAGGTGACGCTGACGGACAATAACGGGCAGAGCGTGGTGGTGAAAACGCTGCCGGAGCTGACCGATGCCGTCAGCCGGATGATGGATAAAACCCTCAATGGCGCGGATATTCCGGATAAAGCACAGTTTGTCGCCAATCTGGGATTGAGCGATGTGGTGCATAAGTCTGATTTGGCAAACCACAGCCATACCGCCGCGCAAATTACCGATTTCACCGACGCGGTACGTAAAGTGCTGGTCTCGACGCTGGCGGCTGAGCAGGGTGTTGCGCTGAATTATGATGCCGGCAGCAACCAACTGGTTGTCAGTGCAACAGGTGGCAATAGCGGCGGCGGAAACAGTGGAAGCAATGGTGGCCGTGGTTATACGGTGGTAACGCGTAATGGTATGATGGCGAATCAGGTATTGACCTTCCCGTTCAGCGTTACCGGTACTATGGATTACAGCTTCGATGCCTATGCACTGAAGGAGGAAGCGGGACTGACAAATCAAAACGCTATTCAGGAGCGGTTTGATGAATCAAAAAGTACCCATTACAAACAAACTTCAGCATTATTATGGAATGGCGGCTTGCATCCTTATATTGGTAATAACTATTCATTATTATCAGATGGGGTGGCTTATTCTGAAGAAGTTAGGGCTGACGGTAAAGCTATTTCCATCGCCATTTCTACTACTGTTGAGAAAACTAATGTTGTGCCAGTAATGACATCGAATAGTGTACCTAATGGGTATTCTGTATCCTCGTCCAGTATTTTTCCTGGGGACTATGCTTATTTGGCATTTCAACAGAAAAGTGGACCATCATCATCCTATTGGGCTTCTGCGGTTAATAATTTGCCTGCATGGTTACGTATTGATTTACCTTCAATGGAAATTGTTAGTGGTTATCAATTGGCAGGTAGAAGTAACCCAGCGGGTGCCTATAAACAACAACCTACAGATTTTGAAGTTCAAGGCTCAAACGATGGTGATACATGGATAACAATTGATAGTCAAAAAAATCTTGTCTGGACTAGTGCATCTGAAGTTAAGACATTTAAGTTGTCAACACCAGCAGGGTACTCCAAATACCGTATTTATATCAGCGCGGTGAATAGTAGTCCTGATGTGAATGCCTGTATATCTATATTTAACCTATTCAATGATTTGACTAAAACCAAAGCTTTGCTGAAGGCATCAGATGGGAATTATTACTCTGTTTCTAATGGTACTTTGAGCCTGGTTTCATCTACGTCAACTGGTTTGGATTTCAATACTTATGGTTTTTATTCATCAGGTAAAATATCTGAGAGTGAGTTGAGCAATAAGTTACCCGTGCGAGTCGTAGCCGCAGAGCCAATTGCAGTCTCAACTACATATTGGCCTTATAGCCAAATTGCTATACCTCGGTCGTTGATGTCATTAGGGGCATACTCTAAGTTCAATAATGTTAATGTTTCCTCGACAAAGAGTGGTAATGGCGTGATGAAGATAGCCGTTAGCCGAGATTTAGTGAGCTGGTATGTATGGAACGGTAACGCCTGGATTAATATTGCTCCTCTTACAGAGGATGCTGCTGGTGCATCCATATTGCTGGCAAATGGTATGACATCTACGAGTATTAATAGTTTGACTTCACTTGAGTGGGGTAAACTTTTTAATACTACTCTTGATAGCATTGCATTCGCCTATGTACTGGATGTACCAGAACCGGGCAATGATTCTGTGTTAGTGGATTCTATTACTCTTAATGTGGACTATGCATCAGCCTGGAAAAAACAAACCGAAGCCGAAGTCGAAATCCGCTGGTATCCCGATAAGGTGACGTTTAAAACCGTGGCGGCGGGTAACTACAAACTGGCCTATCAACAGCCATAATCTCTGAGCAATCACCCTAAGCATGTAGGCGGATTGATTTTTCAGTCCGCTTTTTCATCGGTATTAAAAACCTTACCCACTGTCATCAGAAACTGACATTCAATCGATTATGCTGGCGTATCGACCCGATAATTTGACTGTCATGGAGGTTGCCTATGGGCTTCTGGCGTATTTTGTTTACCATCATCCTGCCGCCACTCGGCGTGTTATTGGGCAAAGGATTGGGCTGGGCATTTTTGCTGAATGTGTTGCTGACCTTGCTGGGGTACGTACCGGGTTTGATCCATGCGTTTTGGATTCAGACTCGCCCAGGCAATCGTCTCGGATAAAGCAGAGAGAGAAAAATGCCCGGAGAACCGGGCATGTGCAGGTCAGAAGGATGACGCGATTAGCCGTGCAGACGACGGGTAATTTCAGCGACGCGTGCGCCATACAGCTTAGCGGTTTCCAAATCACCTGCCGGAATTGCATCGGCACCAGCGTCTGACGGCGATTGAATCAGCGCGCCGGCGGAACCACCGAGGTTGTTTGCATCGTTGCGGGTAGAAGCCAGAGCATTAGCCGGCAGTTGGCCGAGGCTAACCCAGATACCGCCGTGCTGTGCCGCCAGCGTTTGCAGATAAATCAGGGTGACTTGCTTGTCGCCGTTCAGGCTGGCGCTGTTGACGAAACCGCCAAATACCTTGTCCTGCCAGCCGCGGGTAAACCAGATTTTGGAACTGGCGTCAGCGAATTTCTTGAATTGCCACGGAACATTGCCCATGTAAGTGGGGGCGCCGAAAATGATGCCGTCTGCCGCGTTCAGCGTTTCCCAGTCAGCGTCGGTGATATCACCGTTGTTATCGACGGCAATCAGGCTTGCCTGAGCGCTTTCTGCAACCTGTTCAGCAATCAGTTTAGTGTGACCATAACCAGAATAGTAAACCACAGCGATCTTGCTCATAGTATTTCCTCGTGAGTGAACAGATAAAAAAGACCGTAAAGTATGATGGGTATAAACCCTGTTCAGGGATGTCGGCATATTATCGTGTTATTTTTTTATAAACAACGAATTACCCATAAGTACCTAAGTTACCTGATGGTAACCATTATAATGGCAACAACGACAACGGAAATGTTATGCATGAAACGAATAAACTATACCCAAAATAATTCGAGTTGCAGGAAGACGGCGACACAGCGAATCCCTGGGAGTTTACTCAAGTAAGTGACTAGGGGGAGCGAGGAAAGCCAACGCACCTGCAACTTGAAGTATGACGGGTATATACCTTAAATAATTCAGATAATCCCCCCAGTAGACTCACTGCGTGAATGGGCATCTCCCGGAAACGTTAGAAGATGCCTGAGCGATCTTTTAATGCACCAAGCGTTGGATACCGTCGCGCGCCAGGGTATAGTGACCGCATTTCTGATAAAATTCTAGCGCTTGCTGTTTCATGCCGACGCACTCGAGAATAACGCCAATATTATAATTGGCTTTATATGAGTTAACGCCTTCCTTATTTCCCACTGGCATTTTTGTACACTGAACAAATAAATCAACGGCATTCTGGAGTTGGCCGTTATTCATCAGAATCGTTGCTTTCAAAAATACAAAATCGGTGGATGAGAAGTAAGACTCATACTGGATGATATCCATCGCTTTCTCATAATCACCCTGATTGATCAGCGCATAGCCGTACGTTTCAACCAGATCTTCCATGTATTCGTACGCAAAGTTGGTTTCGAAGCGTAAAGCCTGTTGGAAATAATTAATAGCCATAGGGTAATCACGCTTCAGATAATAACTTTTACCCAACTGAAATAATAGATACGGATCATCCGCCTGTGCTTCCAGTGCTTGGTGCAGCAAGGTGATATTGCGGGCAACCTTATCGGTTTGCTGTAGGATCTCTTTTTTATACCCAACATGATTCAGACGTATCGGCGCAATAAACGAGGGGGCAGGCGCAATACTGGGGTCGAGAGGGGTAACCTGCTCATGAATAATGCCGCTATAGTGATAGTGATCTTTACGAAATAAGCGATTGATCGATTCCCGAACTGTGGTGGTATCGCTGCCCTCATCGAGATAATTGATGCGTTCTACGCGCCCGATTGCCTGTGGATGTGCAGCTATCAACGTATGCAGCGCACCAATATCAATCGATTCGATCTCTTCATCGGCATCGATCACCAATACCCAATCGTAACGAGCGTAATTCAGCGAGACATTGCGCGCGGCGGAAAAGTCTGCTGTCCAGGTGAAGTCATAAACATGGCGGGTGAATTGGCTGGCGATAGCTTTGGAGTCATCAGCGGAACCGGTATCAACAACGATAATATCGTCAAAATGAGCCGCAATGGAGGCTAGCGTACCGGCAAGATGCCTGGCTTCGTTTTTCATTATCATGCAGACGGAAATCATTATTTTCACCCGTCGAAGGAAGAATTTGAGGATATCACGGTGACTTGAAAGTACCGTTGACGGAATCTTGTACGTTAGCACTGGAGCATGAGCGCACCGTTATCAGAATAGCGGAACAGGGCGCCCTTCGTCATTGACGGCCACGAAATTGAATTGCCCGGTAATCACTTGAGTACGGCCTTCGGCGTACATTTGCTCCAGATATACCGAAACATCCACCGTCAGACTGGTGCGCCCGACGCGGCTGACCTGCCCGACCAACTCAACAATCGTGCCTGAAGGGATCGGCGTATTGAAATTGATTTTTTCGGTGGAGACGGTGACCAGCGGTTTGTGGCAAAAACGAGTGGCGGTAATAAAAGAGATTTCATCCATCCACGCCAATGCCGTACCGCCGAACAGGGTGGAATGGTGGTTGATATTGGTGGGAAAAACGACCTTTGCGACCCGGGTGATGGAGCGCTGAATGCGTTCTTCAACGCGCAATGCTTCTGTCATGATACGGCGACCTTGTGAATTGACTGGACGCTGTTATTTTACATCAATTCCAGCCGCAGATCTGGATGCCCCTGATGATGGCGCGTCGATTGGCCAATCAGACGCGGCGTTATCCGGTTGCTGCGGCTTCCATGCCGCGGGTAACCGGGTGGCGTCAGGTCGCTTGTCCGCAGGTGTCGCAGCCTGGGTTTTTCGATAACCGCATTTCGCGAAATTGCATCGTCATCGCATCAAACAACAGTAACTTACCTGCCAGCGGTTGGCCGTAATGCGCCAGCAGTTTGATGGTTTCCAGCGCTTGCAATGAGCCGATCACCCCGACCAGCGGAGCCATGACGCCGGCTTCCACACAGGTGAGCGCACTGTCGCCAAATAATCGACTAAGACAGCGATAACAGGGTTCTTCGGGTTGATAGGTGAAGACGCTGATTTGGCCTTCCATGCGGATAGCTGCGCCGGATACCAGGGGTATTTTTTGCATAAAACAGACGTGGTTGAGCCGATCACGTATTGATACGTTGTCGGTGCAGTCCACCACGACATCGTGCTGCGCCACTAATGCCCGTAGTGCATCGTCTTCCAGATTATCCTGAACCGGGGTGATCCGAACATGCGGGTTAATGTGCTCTAAAGTCAGGCGGGCAGATTCCACCTTCGGCATCCCGATGCGATCGTCGCGATGCAGCACCTGGCGTTGCAGGTTAGACAATGAAACAGTGTCAAAATCCAGTAACGTCAGTTGGCCGACACCGGCCGACGCCAGATATTGCGAGGCGGCGCAACCCAGTCCGCCTAGCCCGACAATCAGTACCTGTGCCGCTTTCAACCGTTCCTGCGCATCAAAATCAAACCCGCGCAGGACGATTTGCCGGTTATAGCGCAGGGTTTCTTCATCAGTGAGTTCTGGCAACATCAGACGTGGCTCTGCAATAGTGAATTAAAGGGTTCGACGTCTACCCATTCGCCGGCTTCCACACGACCGCGTTCCGCTTCCAATACGATAAAGCAGTTGCCCTGACTGAATGAACTGAACACATGAGAACCCTGATGCCCGGTAGTACGAACTTCCAGGCTGCCTTGATCGGTACGAGCCAGAATACCGCGCTGGAAGTCCAGCCGACCGGGGGATTTTTTCAGCGGCGTTGCCGTCTTGACCCGAAAGCGAGCCGGTAATGACCAACTGCTATGGCCGGATAGCTGCGCCAGCAAGGGCTGAACCAACTGGTAGAAAGTCACTGCGGCGGATACCGGGTTGCCGGGCAGCCCGCAGAACCAGGCATGGCTTAGTTTTCCAAACGCAAACGGCTTGCCGGGTTTGATCGCCAGTTTCCAGAAACGGATATCGCCCAGCGCCTCCAGCATCTGTTTGGTGTAATCCGCTTCGCCTACGGATACGCCGCCGCTGCTGATCACCACATCGGCAGCCTGATCAGCCTGCTGAAACGCCTGACGCAGCGCCGCCGGGTCGTCACGCACGATGCCGAGGTCGATAACGTCATGGCCCAGTTGTTCCAACATCAGGCGTACGGCAAAGCGGTTGGTATCGTAAATTTGCCCTTCCCGTAACGGTTCGCCGACGGGTTGTAGTTCGTCGCCGGTGGAAAACAGCGCTACCCGCAAGCGACGCACGACCGGTATGGTGGCGATACCGAGTGACGCCAGCAGCGGTAATTCGGCGGCGCCCAGCCGGGTACCGGCCGGCAGCACCTGCGCCTGTTGGCGGATATCCTCACCGATGCGGCGGATGTTTTGGCCGGGCTTCACGGCATGAGTCAATCGGATCTTGCCGTCGGCATCACTTTCAGTGTCCTCCTGCATGACCACCGCATCGGCGCCGGCGGGAATCGGCGCGCCGGTCATGATTCGGATACAACTGCCGGCCGGCCAGTCGGCGTCAAACGGCGCGCCGGCAAAGGCTTTGCCGGCCACAGGCAGCGGTTGGTCAGTGAGTTCGCGACACCGCACGGCATAGCCATCCATCGCAGAATTATCGAATGGCGGGACATTAATAGGGGAAGTCACTGCGGTAGCCGTGATGCGACCGGCAGCCTGATAGATAGAAACGGTTTCTGTATCGGTGAGCGCAGAAACTTGCGCCAGCATGGCATGGCGCGCCTGTTCCAGAGAGAGTAAACCCGAAGTATCCATGGCAGCTCCACATGCGTGCCCGCTGCATCGTGACGCAGGTCGAAC
This sequence comes from Dickeya sp. ws52, assembly GCF_007210685.1. NCBI lineage: Bacteria > Pseudomonadati > Pseudomonadota > Gammaproteobacteria > Enterobacterales > Pectobacteriaceae > Dickeya > Dickeya sp. ws52. The sequence continues at coordinate 68,879 of NZ_SZVX01000019.1, read as the reverse complement.
AGGCATGACATTGATGTATCTATAAGGTTGCCATTATGGCAGAAATCCCCAGGAGGGAGAATGACGAGCGTCAGGCGGGCAGGGAATAAAAAAACGCGGCCAAAGCCGCGTCTGGAAGGCAAATCACGCTGATATCAGGGCATTCGACACGCCGAATCAGAAGGATGTGCGTTTGTAAGTACGGTACTGCGGCTGCCAGAAGTTGTGGGCAATCGCTTTTACCAACGTATCTTCGGAGGTCACTTCCGCCACCCCTTGCAACTGTGCGGCTTTCGCCACTTCCAGTGCGATGTGCTTGGAAACATCCTGAATCGTGCTGATATCCGGCAACAGCGCGCCTTCGCCCTGGTTGGCCAGCGGGGAGCAGTCGGCCAGCGCACGGCTGGATGCCATCAACATGCCGTCAGTGATACGCTTCGCACCGCAAGCCAGCACGCCCAGACCAATACCCGGGAAAATGTAGGAGTTGTTGCACTGTGCGATCGGGTAAACCTTGTCTTTGTGCTGCACCGGCGCGAACGGGCTGCCGGTTGCGACCAGCGCCGCACCATCCGTCCAGCGGATGATATCTTCCGGGCGAGCTTCCACGCGGGAGGTCGGGTTGGACAGCGGCATCACGATCGGGCGGGCGCAGTGGCTGTGCATTTCACGGATGATTTCTTCCGTGAACAGACCCGGTTGACCTGATACGCCGATCAGGATAGTCGGTTTAGCGTTGTGCATCACATCCATCAGAGAGATGGCATCGCTGGTGATCTCCCATTGCGCCAGTTTGTCGCTTTTTTGCACCAATTTGCTCTGGAAATCGAGCAGGTTCGGCAGTTTGTCGGTCAACAGGCCAAAGCGGTCCACCATGAATACGCGGGAACGGGCTTCGTCGTCGCTCAGTCCTTCAGACTTCATCTGGGCGATGATCTGCTCGGCGATACCGCAACCGGCGGAACCGGCGCCAAGGAAAGCGACGGTCTGGTCACGCAACTGGCTGCCCGCCGCGCGGCTGGCGGCGATCAGGCTGCCCAGCGCTACAGCGGCGGTGCCTTGAATGTCGTCGTTGAAGCTACAAATTTCATCACGGTAGCGGTTCAGCAACGGCATGGCGTTATTCTGCGCGAAATCTTCAAACTGCAGCAGAACGTTCGGCCAGCGGCGTTTCACCGCCTGAATGAATTCGTTGACGAACTCATAGTATTCGTCGCCGGTAATACGCGGGTGACGCCAGCCCATGTACAGCGGATCGTTGAGCAGTTGCGGGTTGTTGGTGCCGACATCCAGCACCACCGGCAGGGTGTACGCCGGGCTGATGCCGCCGCAAGCGGTGTACAGCGACAGTTTACCGATCGGAATCCCCATGCCGCCGATACCCTGGTCGCCCAGACCGAGAATACGCTCGCCGTCCGTCACCACGATGACTTTTACGTTTTGTTTGGTGGCGTTTTGCAGCATATCGTCGATATGCTCACGGTTAGGGTAGGAGATAAACAGGCCGCGGGCACGACGATAAATGTCGGAGAAGTGTTCACAGGCGGCGCCCACCGTCGGCGTATAAATGATCGGCATCATTTCGCTCAGGTGGTTTTCCAGCAGACGGTAGAACAGGGTTTCGTTGGTGTCCTGAATGTTACGCAGGTACACGTGTTTTTCCATGTCGTTCTTGAATTCCTGATACTGCCGCCAGGCGCGCTCCGCCTGTTCTTCAATGGTCTCTACCGCTTCAGGCAGCAGGCCGTGCAGGTTGAACTGAGCGCGCTCCGCCTCGGTAAAGGCGCTGCCTTTGTTCAGCAGGGGAAATTCGAGCAGGATAGGACCGGCATAAGGGATGTAGAGTGGGCGTTTACTTTCGTATTCCAATTCCATGACTTTCGACTCTTTGGGTAGCTGAAATGGGTTCGGAGAACCAGCGAGAAGCGACAGATAGCGCGGATCTTAAAGTACCCAGCAAATATGTACAGGGATTGTTAATTAAAATAATTACAGATGACTTGCATATGAAAAATATGTGGGGAAAGTCACATAATATCTGGCGTCCAGCGACAAAAAACAGCAGAACGAACGATATTTGCACTCACACAATGTGAATTTCCCATCACAAATCCGGATGCGCTGCCCGCAACGAGCCGCGCGGATCACACATTAATATGCCAGCGTGCGCTGGAGCGCCGTACCGCCGAATGAGGCCAGTAACGGTTGCGCCAGACTCCACTGGCTGAGCGCAACATGGCCTGATTCCACCAACACCGCTCGCTGGATATCGCTGAAGGCATCGCCAGCCAGATTGACCAGATTCAAGGCGGCCTGAAGTGGCGGCAGGCTGGGGTTGAAGGCGGCGTTTTCCGCATAGCGACCGGTATAGCGGCGGCCTTGCCGGGTTTCCAGCGCGATGCCGCTGAACGCTTTGCTGTATGGCGCGTGGCTGCGGTTGGCGGCAGCCAACGCCAACCGACACAGCGAATCATCCGTCGTTAGTGTTAATCCGTTATCGATATTATCCATCAGCAGGGTGTCGATCGCTAAATCGCGGGGGCCAAACGCATCCGGCAGGTAGTGGCCGAGCGGGGCAGGGGCGCGCCCCGGCAGGCAGATCCGCAATTCGGGCGCACTGTTAAGCTCGTTCATGAACTGGCGGCAGTGACCACAAGGCGTGTAGTTTACCGTTACCGCCCGTAACGCCGATTCATGGCGTAGCCAGGCATGGCTGATTGCGCTTTGCTCGGCGTGGACGGTCTGTTGCAGCGGGAGCCCGTCGAATTCCATATTGGCGCCCCAGTAAAAGGCACCGCTGACGCCTTGCGCTATCGCGCCGACGTGAAAACCCGAAACCGGCGTCAGTGCACAAGCGGCTGCCAACGGCAGCAGTGCGAAGGCCAGACCGTCGGCGTCGAGCTGGCTCTGAGCGCAGAGCCGGTCGACTTCGTCGGCGGTCAACATCGCGGCGAAGTCGTCACGCGCCAGTATCGGCGTCAGCGCGGTTTGTAACGCCGCAGATAATTGCGTAAATGCGTCATGAAAGCGTGCTTGCATGGTGAGATCTCTTTCCCGGTTTCAAGGCATGGTGACCCAAGTCTGGTCAGGTATACGGTAATTATTTGTGATTATTGTCACTTTTTGTATGAAATAAATGAAAAATAAATCACAAATGCGAGATGTATCTCAAGTTTATCCGCGCAAGCCTGGCTGGTAGTGCGGCGGCGGTTAGGCGCCGCCGTCCCGTCATGCCGTTTCACTTCCCTGCTGAATAATCGCATCTATTTTTTGTGCGAGCTTCTTCGCCTGCTCAACCACCTCCGCTGCACTCAGCCCGTATTGATGGCTGAGCGTTTTCCAGTCATAAGCCCGGGATGTTCTTCCTTCAGGAAAGTGTTGATAGAGCAAATCGGTGAACGAGGAATGCGAAGCGGAGAAGGCTTCATTCAGGTAAGCCTCAGCGTAAAACGCCCGCAAGCCGAAGCGAGGATGGCGGCTGTTTTCGCTTTTTTCGCTGTAAATGTTCACGTAAAGAGGCCAGTACGTTTCCGCGCTGATCTCCAGCATGGTGTTGGTCACAAAATTAAACCAGGTGCGGCTGATTTGCAGATTATTGCTGTACGAGCCGTCATCACCCTGCAAATCCGGCAGGGCTTTCTTCATATTAACCAGCACACCGGCGATACCGCGGGATTGGATCAGCTTGTCGCAAAGCGGGCGATGCTGCTGCAGGAACAGCAGTATTTCGGCGTCTATGCCGGTAAATTGGCTTGCACGCCATTGGGCAGGCGAGCAATTTCTTTTTTGGTAAAAATACTCCACCAGCGGCGCATAGCGAATTGCCAGCGTAGCGGAAAGTTCGGAGATTTTTTGCTCGGCCGGGCTTTGCCAATCGGTCTGTTTCTGGCAGTACGACAACAGCAGTTGTACCGCGGCATGATGGTTTTCAGATTGTAGGCGGGCGCGATGTGCCGCCTTATCCAGCCACTGGTAGTTCATAAATGCCCAGCGATTGGCCTGGCTGACAAAATCGTTATCGGCTGATTGATTAAACCATTTGTCGATGGCGACGAACAGGAATTTATAGCCATGAAAGCAGTCATTGCGCGCCAGCGCGTTTTTCACTGCGGCGTGATAGTCGTCAAGCTGGGCGACATCGGGGGTTGAGCCAGCTTTATTTTCTATCGTGACAATAAATTTGTTTTGCGGGTCGATCAAAAACAGGTCAAGGCGTCGACGGCTTCCGTTACCGTCTAGAATGCTGAATTCCCGGCAGACAAACAGTGAACCAAAACTGGCTTGATGGATTAAACCAGGGGTCCAGAGGTGGAAGAATTCTTTATTCTTGTCTTTATGCTCCGCGCTGGCGTAATAGGCGGCGGTCAGAAAATCTTTAATGATTGCGTCTCGCTGACCGTGGCCTTCATTCGGATTCAGGCACCAGGCCAGCATATGGGAGTGCTGATTTTCCGTTAGCGTGATGACGTCAAGGATGTCATCCGATGTTTTGAGCAACTCTTGTAACTCGATGAAATGTTTATCTTCAAGAAAGGTATAAAAGTTGTGTTCGTCCATAGTTGTGTTCGTCCATATTGGCGTTTGAATATTTTTTCCTCATGTAGAGGAAAGCCGGCCGTGCGGTGTTTCGAGGTGCGCGCCTGCCGGCTGGATGGCGTCAGGGTGTCCGGCGGCGTTACCCCATCAGGCGCACGATCACCGGAAACAAAAACGGGGCGATCAATGAAGTGATGATGCCGCAGATCACCAACGCCAGCGAACTGAATGCGCCCTCCTGGAAATCGACTTCCGCGCAGCGTGCAGTCCCTAATGCATGAGATGCCGTCCCCATCGCCAGCCCACGGGCGGATTTGGCGTGGATGTTGAGCCGATTAAACAGCGCGTGGCCCAATACGGCGCCGACGATGCCAACCAGGATCACGCACATGGCGCTGATAGCCGGAATCCCGCCGATGGCGCTGGCGACGGCCATGGCGATCGGCGTGGTGACCGATTTCGGCAGCACGGAAGCGGCGATTTCCCGCGAAGCGCCGAGCCACAAAGCAATGATGGTGCCGGAAATAATGGCGGTGACGCTGCCGATAAAACAAACGCTAATGATGGATTTCCAGCGTGCGCGAATTTGATGCAGTTGTTCATATAACGGAAATGCCAGTGCGACTACCGCCGGTTGCAGCAGGCTATTGAGGAGGGAACTGCCGCTGAAATAGTGGTCATAAGGGATATCCAGAACCAACAACAGCGGGATGATCACCAACATCGATACCAGCAGTGGGTTGAGCAACGGCATTTTCAGCGTCATCGCCACGTTGCGGGCGCCAAAGAATACCAGCAGCGTGAGCGGCAGCGACCACCACAGATAATTCAGCATCATTTGTCTTCCTTGGCGTCTGCCGTGTTTCGGCCCGGCGGCACCTGATCACGGTGCATCATCTGAGTGGTATAACCGACCACGATCATGACCACAAACGTGCTAACCAGACAGGAGACGACGATCGGCGCGAACTGTTCACGCAGCACCCCATAATAGTTCATGACCCCGACGCCAATCGGCACGAATAACAGCGCCATGTAGCGGATCAATAACCGACAGCCCGGTTTTACCCAGTGTGACGGCAGAATTTGCGACGCCAACAGGGTGAACAACACCAGCATACCGAGAATACTGCCGGGAATGGTGATGGGAAGGAGCGCGGATATCGCATTGCCAATGAATAAACACAGGTAAATCACTGCGAAAGCGCGTAAATAGTGCCAGCACAGTGTGATGGTATTGCGCATAGGGAAAATCCTGATAAACGGTAGACGATGATGATAACGCTAATACTGTCAGTGTGCTACGAATCACAAAACGAAGGGCGTAGGTTGCCGTCATGCTGTTTTTTCAGGTGGGGTGCCCCGGCAAGCCGGGGCGACACCGTTTAGTGAGGCAGGCCGTAGCCAAAGGGGAATAACGGTTTGGCGCTGTCGTAAGGCAGGTCAGGCTGTTGTTTGCGCACCGCCTGCATGGAGGACGGCAGCTCAAAAGGCAATTTAGCGGTGTAGGCCGCGCCAGACGTCAGCCGGTCAAGTAAAACGCTATCGCTGACGCCGAAGTTGGCGACCAGCGCACGGGTCTTGTCCACCACATTGGTCAGGATGGCCGGGCGTTCCATATAGAGGCTAACCAGCGTCGGTACGCGGGCGCTGGCGCGCACAATGGCTTGATAGTCTGGGTTGTCAGCACGAAACGCCAGTGATCCTTCGTGGTGACGGCTGCCGAAGAAAAAGTTTTTGTGTGGTTGTTCATACGGTGTCTGGGTACGGATCAGCGCTACATCGGCCTGTTCCGGCGTATCGACGACGACAAAACCGGCAGCCTGTGCGGCGGTGGCGGCAATACCATGCAGCCAGACCCGGCTACCTTTACGTAGCGGCAGCAGATTGTTGTTTTGCAACAACACTAGCGAGCGGGCCTGGGTGTCGTCCGCCAGCTGTTGCCAGTCCGCTTTGCCGACGATGTCGCTGGCCTGCGCGGCGTTAACGTAGGGACGTTCGAATAATCCAATCTGGAATTTCTGCTTCAGTATACGGTTGACGGAGGTATCCAACCGGGCTTCACTCAGCCTGCCGTCTTGCACGGCTTGCACCAGCAAGGCCGAGTCGGTGACGCCGCCGAACTGATCGACCCCGGCATCGACGGCTTTGATGAAGCGCTCGGCGGGCGTCAGGTTCTCCACCCCCCAGGGCATACCGCGAGGGATCGGTTTTTCGCCCGGCTTCACGCCGGTGATGCAGTCGCCTTTGCAGTCGTTAGTTATTAACCAGTCGCTGAGGATCACACCATCGAAACCGTATTGGCCGCGTAACAGGTCTGTCAGCAGGAAGCGGTTGAACCCGGCGGCGACCTGTTCGATCGGTTTACCGTGCCAGCGGGCGTTTCGCAAAATCGAGTAGGTGGGCATGATGCCGGCGGCGTGGGCCTCAAACGCGCCGGTGAATGGGTCAATGTGCCATTGCAGGTTATTTTGCCGGAACTGTGCGTATTTGCCGTAGACGTTATGGCTGTCCCAGCCCTCCTGGGCGGCGCCGTAGCCGACCCAGTGTTTCACGATGGAGATCACGCTCTGCGCGTTGAGGCCGTTGCTGCCGTTCTGCATACCGGTGACATAACCGCGTACCATTTTTTTGGTCAGGTCAGGGTCTTCGCCAAAAGTGCCGTCGATACGCGGCCAGCGCGGTTCGGTGGACAGGTCGGCCTGGGGCGACAATGCTTCGGTGATGCCGACGGCGCGGTATTCCTGACGCACAATATCGGCAAAGCGCCGCACCCGTTCTTCGTCACCGATAGCGGCCAGGCCAAGGGTTTCCGGCCATTTGCTGAATTTACCGACCGATACGCTGACGCCGACCAGCGACTGGAACGAACTGCGAGGGTCGGTACTGATGGTGGCGGGAATCCCCAATCGGGTGGCTTCCGCCAGTTGCTGCAATTTATTGTTTTCCTCAGCCATTTGTGCCGGATTATCGCCGGAAAGCCGGGTAATAAAGCTGTTGACGTAGCGCTCGGCAATCATGGTTTTTGCCGCGTTGAGGTCATACTGCGTACCGGCGCCGGTAACGCTGCCGGCGGTCGGCGCGGAGCCGTGCATCATTACCCCGGCTTTTTCCGCCAGCGTCATACGTGATACCAGGTCTGCCGCCCGTTGTGCCGCCGGCAGGCGCCAGTCTTCATACGGATTGAGTTTTCCGTCACGGTTCAAATCTTTAAATGTCAGGCCGTTGACGGTAATCAACGGGGCTCCGCGGGTATCGAGCGTGGCTTGTTGTACCGCCTCCGCCAGTGGGGAAAACAGCAGGGGCAACGTGGCAACCCAGGGCAGAACCGCCGCGGCGTGCGGCGAGAAGCGTGATTTCATGTGGTTTTTCTCATTATATATGGGCCAGAGGAAAAACAGCGGGCGCCCGTGCGTAATATTGCAATGCCAGGTCATTCGACGCCAGACCATTCATCACGACAGGCCATGGGGAAAAAGCCAGGACAGGCGGTATCGGTTGAATGAAATAAGCGGTGAGCGCCAACGATTATTTTCTGTCACGCTATGCCAGTCTTCATTGGGGATTCAAGCAGGGAAATAGCAATTCTGAAGCTAGTTCAAAGAATTGGCGCAGAAGGTGTCGATGGATGAGAATTATTCAATCACCATCATGAGTGATAATTTCTTATTGTTATTTTCCGATTTGAACTGCTGGAAAAAATAATCCGGCAGAGAAGAGCAACCGTATTTCGGAAATAAAAGAAAATCAAACCGGGTGTTATTGACTACCCGGTTTGAGGCGCGCAGGGATTACCATAACGCCGGGGTGAACACGGCTTGCCGCACGGCATCGGTTAAGGTCTGCAATTCTTCCGGTTGAATGATGAAGGGCGGCATCAGGTAAATCAATTTGCCGAACGGCCGAATCCATACCCCGCGTTCGACAAAGAAACGTTGCAGATGCGCCATATTCACCGGCTGACGGGTTTCCACCACGCCGATGGCGCCCAGCACACGCACATCGGCGACGGTCGGCGCTTCGCTCAATGGCAGTAACGCCTGACGCAACTGCGCCTCAATCGCGGCTACCTGCGCCTGCCAGCGGTTTTCCGCCAACAGCGTCAGGCTGGCATGGGCCACCGCGCACGCCAGCGGGTTACCCATGAAGGTCGGGCCGTGCATAAAGCATCCGGCTTCGCCGTTGCTGATGGTTTCCGCCACCACGCGGGTGGTCAGCGTGGCGGAGAGCGTCATGTAACCGCCGGTCAGCGCCTTGCCGAGACACAGAATATCCGGCGTTACTCCAGCGTGCTCGCAAGCGAACAGGCGTCCGGTGCGGCCAAAGCCGGTGGCGATTTCGTCGGCGATCAGCAAAATGCCGTACTGATCGCACAATTGGCGAGCCTGGCGCAGATACTCGGGATGATAAAACCGCATACCGCCTGCGCCCTGCACGATCGGCTCCAGGATCACGGCGGCAATCTCATGTTGGTGCCGTTGCAGCAGGGAGCCGAACGCCGAGATATCTTCCTGTTGCCACGGCTGGTCAAAACCGCCTTGCGGTGCATCGGCAAACAGATGCGGCGGCAAATATCCCTGATAGAGGCTGTGCATCGAATTGTCCGGGTCACATACCGACATCGCACCGAAGGTATCGCCATGATAGCCGTGCCGTAACGTCAGGAAGCGCTGACGGCGCTCCCCGCGCGCCTGCCAGTATTGCAGCGCCATTTTCATCGCCACTTCCACCGCCACCGAGCCGGAGTCCGCCAGAAACACGCACTCCAGCGCCGCCGGGGTGATCGCCACCAACTGGCGGCACAACGCCACCGCCGCCGGGTGGGTAATGCCGCCGAACATCACATGAGACATCTGCGACAGTTGTGCCGTCAGCGCCTGGTTCAGCCGCGGATGATTGTAGCCATGAATAGCCGCCCACCAGGACGACATACCATCCACCAGTTGACGTCCATCGGCCAACCGTAGCTGACAACCGCTGGCGGCGGTCACCGGGTAACACGGCAAGGGAGCGGTCATGGAGGTGTAGGGGTGCCAGATATGGTGCCTGTCAAAATTCAGGTCGTCTTGATTCATACTATTGTAAACTAATCTGATCTCAATTTGGTTGACAGTATACCCACATAAATTACACTGGCGAGACTTTTTTACCCGGAGCAATGATGATGACCGAACGCGTAAACTGGACGCTGGAACAGGCGCAGGCCCTGTTCGATAAACCGTTTCTGGAACTGATGTTTGAAGCGCAACAGGTGCACCGCCGGCACTTTGATCCCCGTCAGGTGCAGGTCAGCACGCTGTTATCCATCAAAACCGGCGCCTGCCCGGAAGACTGCAAATACTGCCCGCAAAGCGCCCGTTACCGTACCGGCATTGAAACCGAACGGCTGATGCAGGTTGAGCAGGTGCTGGAATCCGCTCGTCAGGCGAAAGCGACGGGATCGACCCGCTTCTGTATGGGGGCGGCGTGGAAAAATCCTCACGAGCGCGACATGCCGTATCTGGAGTCGATGGTGCGCGGCGTGAAAGAGATGGGCATGGAAACCTGCATGACGCTGGGCACGTTGCACGGCGATCAGGCCGAGCGGCTGGCGGCGGCCGGGCTCGACTTTTACAACCACAATCTGGACACCTCGCCGGAATTTTACGGCAACATCATCACCACCCGTACTTATCAGGAGCGGCTGGATACGCTGGATAAAGTGCGTGGCGCCGGCATCAAAGTGTGCTCCGGCGGCATTGTCGGTCTGGGCGAAACGGTGCGCGATCGCGCCGGGTTACTGGTGCAACTGGCCAATCTGCCGACGCCGCCGGAGAGCGTGCCGATCAACATGCTGGTAAAAGTGAAGGGGACGCCGCTGGCGGAAAACGAGGATGTAGACCCGTTCGATTTTATCCGCACCATCGCCGTGGCGCGCATTATGATGCCGACTTCTTATGTCCGGCTGTCGGCCGGGCGTGAGCAGATGAACGAGCAGACGCAGGCGATGTGTTTCATGGCGGGTGCCAATTCAATCTTCTATGGCTGCAAACTGCTGACCACGCCGAATCCGAAAGAAGATAAGGACTTGCTGCTGTTTCGCAAACTGGGGCTGAACCCGCAGCAAACCCAGACCGAATACGGCGATAACCAGCAACAGCAGCACTTGGCGGAGCGGCTGCTGCACGCCGATACCGATCAATATTACAACGCGGCGGTGTAAATGAGCTGGCAGCAACGGATTGATCAGGCGCTGGCGCAGCGACAGGCGCAAGACGCTTACCGGGTACGTCTGCCTAATGACGGCGGCAGCGGTCGCTGGTTGGTGCGAGAGCAACGGCGTTATCTCAATTTTTCCTGTAATGACTATCTGGGGCTGAGCCAGCATCCGGCGATTGTGCGCGCCTGGCGGCAAGGGGCGGAACAGTTCGGCGTGGGCAGCGGTGGTTCCGGCCATGTGACCGGGTATACCACCGTGCATGAGCAACTGGAGCAACAACTGGCCGACTGGCTGGGGTATGACCGGGCGCTGTTGATGATCTCCGGTTTTGCGGCGAATCAGGCGGTGGCCACCGCGCTGCTGGCGGAAGGCGATCGTATTCTGGCGGATCGCCTCAGTCATGCCTCGCTACTGGAAGCCGCCAGCCTGTCGCCCGCCGCGTTACGCCGCTTTCACCATAATCAGCCGGAGTCACTGCAACAATTGCTGGAGAAACCGGTCGGCGGCCAGACGCTGGTGGTCACCGAAGGCGTGTTCAGCATGGACGGCGACACCGCACCGTTGGCGGCATTGCATCAGCGCTGTCGTGAACATGGCGCCTGGCTGATGGTGGATGATGCCCACGGCATCGGCACCGTGGGTGAGCAAGGCCGCGGTTGTAGCAACCAGCAAGGCGTAAAACCTGAATTGCTGATCGTCACCTTCGGCAAAGCGTTTGGCGTTAGCGGGGCGGCGGTGTTGTGCAGCCAGTCGGTGGCGGAGTACCTGTTGCAGTTTGCCCGGCATCTGATTTACAGCACTGCCATGCCGCCGGCGCAAGCCTGCGCGTTGTCGGCTGCGCTGACAATCATTCGCGGTGACGACGGCGCAGCCCGTCGCGCCGTACTGACGGAGCGGATTCAGCAGTTTCGCGAAGGCGCCGCCGGGCTGCCGTTTCGCCTGCTGGCCTCGAAAAGCGCCATTCAGCCGCTGATTGTCGGCGATAACGCCTGGTCGCTGGCGCTGTCGCAACAACTGCGGACACAAGGGTTGTGGGTCAACGCCATTCGGCCGCCCACCGTGCCGCCGGGTACTGCTCGTTTGCGCATTACTCTGACTGCCAGCCATCAGCCGGAAGATATCGACCGTTTGCTGGAGGTGTTGTATGACGCCGGCTAACCTCGATGTGCCATCGCCGAGCGCCCATAAACTGGCGATCGCCCACGCGTTCGGCCGGGCCGCTTCCCATTACGACCGCTTCGCCGCCCTGCAGCGCGAAAGCGGCGAATACCTGATGACACTGGTCGACGGCCATGCCGGCGGCGAACTGCTGGATGCCGGCTGCGGCACCGGTTATTTCAGCGCCCGTTGGCAGGCGGGCGGAAAACGGGTGACGGCGCTGGATCTGTCGACGGAAATGCTGGCGGTGGCGCGTCAGCGACGCTCGGCAACGCACTATCTTCAGGGCGATATCGAACACCTGCCGCTGGCGGATGGCTGCGTGGATATCAGTTTCAGTAATATGGCAATCCAGTGGTGCGATGATTTGTCCGCCGGGCTGGCCGAACTTTATCGCGTTACCCGCCCTGGGGGGGTGATTGCCTTTTGTACGCTGGCGCAGGGCACGTTGGCTGAACTGGACGACGCCTGGCAGCGACTGGACGGCTCCCGACGTATTAACCGCTTTTTGTCGCTGGAGACGATTGTCTCCGTCTGCCGTGGCTACCACGCCGAGATCTCGCTGGCGCCGGCGACCTGCCATTTTCCGGATGTGCTGAGCCTGATGCGTTCGGTGAAAGGCGTCGGTGCGACCTGGCTACGGGATGGCCGCGAACACGCCGTGCTGAGCCGTCGCCAATTGGCGGCGTTGGCGATGCACTACTGTCGCCACCCACAGGGGTATCCCCTGACCTATCAACGCGTTTTTGGAGTAATTTACCGTGACTGAACGTTGGTTCGTGACCGGAACCGATACCGAAGTGGGCAAGACCGTCGCCAGCGTGGCGTTGTTGCAGGCGGCCCGCCGCGCCGGATACCGTACTGCCGGTTATAAGCCGGTGGCGTCCGGCTGTGATGTCACGCCGCACGGCATCCGTAATAGCGATGCCTTACAGCTACAGGCCAACAGTTCGGTGGCATTACCGTATGAAGCGGTCAATCCACTGGCCTTTTTGGCGCCGACCTCGCCCCATATCGTCAGCGCCGAGGAAAACCGGCCGATTGCCTTTTCCACCCTCAGCGACGGGCTGCGCAGTCTGGCGCGTCAGGCCGACTGGGTGCTGGTGGAAGGGGCCGGCGGCTGGTTTACGCCGCTTTCCGGGCGGCAAACATTCGCCGACTGGGTGCAGGAAGAAGCGTTGCCGGTGATTCTGGTTGTCGGCGTGAAGCTCGGATGCATCAATCACGCATTATTGACGGCGCAGGCGGTACGACATGCCGGATTACGTCTGGCAGGATGGGTCGCGAATGTGGTGCAGCCGCCCGGTCGCTATCACGCCGCCTATCTGCAAACGTTGCGGGAGAGCATTCCCGCGCCGTTGTTGGGTGAAATCCCGCATTTATCCGAGCCGTTTCAGCAGGATATTGGCGATTACTTAAACATCACTTTACTAAGAGGTTAACGAGTTTAAGTGAATGTTGCGTGAGTGGCGGTTTTATCCCCTTTTCTGATTGAAATTGATAGAAAAAACCATCTTGAAAACTGCTGTCCGATCCACTGGGCCAGCAGTTTTTCTTTTTGCTAAGTCTGTGTCATTTAGTACTTTTTTTTATAATAACCGGCCTGTCAAACGCGGAAATTTTGTTTAAAAGCGGCTTGTGCGCTTCTGACGAGGAAAGGTAACGAAAGACGCCAATACAGGAAGCGCGGGCGCTTGTGGGAGTTATCCACCATTTCTGTGGATAACCGTGTGCATTAGGGTTAGAAAAAACGCGCCAGCCAAGAGCCGGCGCGGGTTGCGCCTGGTTTGGTGCTAATCTCCGCTTTTTTGGTAAAATATTTAAAATCAATAATTTAATTAAAATCAAGTCACTTTTATTGCAACCGGCCTGGTTTGAATAAATCACCGGCACTGGTCAGTGCAGATAATTTGAGAAACGGTATTTCTGGGGATAAATGCGTCATTTTTTGCTGGATAGCCACATCGCTCTGTGTTAGCAGTCCAGAACACTCGCCTTGCATCGGCAATGGTTAAGAATTGCTTGATGCTGTTTTTATATCCAGTAATATGAGGCTGGCAAATCTGGCCGGGGATTTTCATACTAGGCTGTGTCTCTCCCTGCCGACGACGCCGGCCGATCCTGGCCGACGTTCGATGCGTGATTCCAACCGTTTTTTATCCGGGTGTCTTGCTCATGAGTAAAGAGTTCAAACTGCATTCTGCCTTCAAACCCGCCGGCGACCAGCCTGAGGCGATACGCCGTCTGAAAGAGGGGCTGGAGGACGGGCTGGCGCACCAGACGCTGCTGGGGGTAACGGGGTCCGGCAAGACGTTTACCATCGCCAACGTGATTGCCGATCTCAACCGCCCAACCATGGTGCTGGCACCCAATAAAACACTGGCGGCGCAGCTGTATGGCGAGATGAAGGCGTTTTTCCCGGAGAATGCGGTGGAGTATTTCGTCTCTTACTACGATTACTACCAGCCTGAAGCCTATGTGCCGAGCTCCGATACCTTTATCGAGAAGGACGCCTCGGTTAACGAACATATCGAACAGATGCGGTTGTCCGCCACCAAGGCGCTGCTGGAGCGGCGCGACGTGGTGGTGGTGGCGTCGGTGTCCGCTATTTATGGTCTGGGCGATCCGGACCTTTACCTGAAAATGATGCTGCACCTGACGCAGGGGATGCTGATTGACCAGCGCGCCATTCTGCGGCGGCTGGCGGAGCTACAGTACTCCCGCAACGATCAAGCGTTTGGGCGCGGTACGTTTCGGGTGCGCGGCGAGATTATCGATATTTTTCCCGCCGAATCCGAAGATATTGCATTGCGGGTCGAGTTGTTCGATGAGGAGGTGGAGCGGTTGTCGCTGTTCGACCCGCTCACCGGCCACATTGTGCAGGTGGTGCCGCGTTACACCATTTATCCCAAAACGCATTACGTTACGCCGCGTGAGCGCATCCTGCAGGCGATGGAAGAGATCAAGGTCGAGTTGGCAGAGCGGCGTCAGGTGTTGCTCGCCAACAATAAATTGCTGGAGGAGCAGCGGCTGGCGCAGCGTACTACCTTCGATCTGGAAATGATGAATGAGCTGGGCTATTGCTCCGGCATTGAAAACTATTCCCGCTTTCTGTCTGGCCGCGGGCCGGGCGAGCCGCCGCCAACGCTGTTCGACTACCTGCCGGCCGATGGTCTGTTGGTGATCGATGAGTCCCACGTCACCATCCCGCAACTGGGCGGCATGTACCGTGGCGACCGGGCGCGTAAGGAAACGTTGGTGGAGTACGGGTTTCGCCTGCCGTCGGCGCTGGACAACCGGCCGATGAAATTCGAGGAATTTGAAGCGCTGGCGCCGCAAACCATTTATGTTTCGGCGACGCCGGGCAATTACGAGCTGGAAAAATCCGGCGGCGAGATAATCGATCAGGTAGTGCGGCCGACCGGCCTGCTGGACCCGCAACTGGAAGTGCGCCCGGTGACTACCCAGGTAGACGACTTGTTGTCGGAAATCCGCAAGCGTTCCGCCATCAACGAACGCGTGCTGGTCACCACGTTGACCAAGCGCATGGCGGAAGACTTGACCGAATATCTGGAGGAACACGGCGAGCGGGTACGCTACCTGCACTCGGATATCGATACCGTAGAGCGGGTGGAGATCATTCGCGATTTGCGTCTGGGCGAGTTCGACGTGTTGGTAGGCATCAACCTGCTGCGTGAAGGGCTGGACATGCCGGAGGTGTCGCTGGTGGCGATTCTGGACGCCGATAAAGAAGGCTTCCTGCGTTCTGAACGCTCGCTGATCCAGACCATCGGCCGCGCGGCGCGTAACCTCAACGGCAAGGCGATTTTGTACGGCGATAAGATTACGCCGTCGATGGAGCGCGCCATCAACGAAACCCAACGTCGCCGCGAGAAACAGCAGGCGTACAACGAGCAACACGGCATCGTGCCGCAGGGCCTGAACAAGAAGATTGGCGATATTCTGCAGATTGGTCAGCCAACCCACGGCCGGGGGAAAGGGCGCGGCAAGAAAGCGGCGGAGCCGGCGGCGCAGTATCAGCAACTGTCGCCGAAAGCGCTGGACCAGAAAATCCGCGAGCTGGAAAGCCAGATGCTGGCTCATGCACAGAATCTCGAGTTCGAAGAGGCTGCCCGTTTGCGCGACGAAATCCACGCGCTGCGCGAGCAGTTTATTGCGGCGTCCTGATCTCCGCTTCGGCGCTGAGGTGATGGCCCTGCCGACGGTATAACGAGGTGAACTCCATACACAGGTGAGGTGGCGAGTGATGAAAAATCCGATTCCCGGCGTAGACGTTTTGTTCGTGGCCGGTTTTGGGCCGATAACGGTATCGGCTCCGGCCAGTCAGGTGTTCTATCAAACGATGTTGAATCTGCCGTTGAAACCGATGGCGGGCAATGAAGAGTACCTGACCTGCGATGAGCTGGGCGGCGTGAAACACTTTGCGTTATGGCCGCTGGCACAGGCCAGCCAGTCCTGTTTCGGCAGTGATAGCTGGCCTGCGACATACCCGATTCCACAAAGCTGGATGGAGCTGGAAGTGGCGGATATCGCCGCTGCTACCGAGGCTATCAAACAACAGGGCTATCCGCTGCTGGTGGAAAACCGGTTGGAGCCCTGGGGGCAGACGGTAACCCGTTTTCTCAGCCCGGAAGGGCTGCTGCTGGGTGTCACCCACACGCCGTGGCTCAGGGTATAAACTTCAGGCCGGGCACAGCCCGAGCGCGTGCACGGCCTGCTCCAGCGCCGCACAGAGTAATGCGCGATCATGATGATGCGGCACATCCTGCGCGCTCAATGGTTGCCGGATAATCAGACGGTCATTCACGCCCTGAGTATCGGTTCGGGGGGAAACGACGACTGCGTCAATAATACGCCGGTCGATCTTGCTTTCGATAAGTTGCAGCTTCTGCGCCAGCGTCAGACGGGTGGCAATCTGACTCTGCTCTACCCCCAGATTACCGATGTAGACCATCGGCGCACGCGCATCATGCAGCGCTTGCGCCAGATCGGTAAGCAGCAGCGGCGGCATCAGGCTGGTAAGAAAACTGCCGGGGCCTATCAGGATCAAATCTGCGGCGGCAATCGCCGCCAGCGCTTCCTGAGTAGCCGGAGCGGCGGGGTAGAGCATCAGGTCCTGCGGCAGGGCGGCAAGCTGATCGACCGCCACTTCGCCGTATACCGGATTGCCTTGCGTATCAATCGCCATCAGGTCTACCGGTTGCTCCGACATCGGAATCAGCAGTGCATCTACCTTCAACAGATTGCGAATCAGATTGATGGCTTCCAGCGGGCGTACGCTGAGGTGATCCATCGCCTTGAGCATCAAATTGCCGAGATTATGGCCGGACAGTTCGCCATTACCGCTGAAACGGTATTCGAACATGGCCGAGGCGACGCTGGGTGTGGTGATCAACTGATTAAGGCAGTTGCGGGTATCGCCCCAGGCGATGCCGCCTTCCGAGCGACGAATTCGCCCGGTGGAACCGCCATTGTCGGTGGTGGTAACGATGCCGGTCAGCCGCGAGCCGAGAAAGGAGAGCGACGACATCACGCGTCCCAACCCGTGGCCGCCACCCAATGCGACCACGCTACCCAGCTCCGCCAACGTGCGATTGCCCATAAATGCCCTTATATACCGGTTATCTACCTTAAAAAGTAGCGGATATATATCACATGTTGGATGAAAGCAGCATAAGCGCCAGCAGAAAATTTTAATGCCTGTTGCAGACCGGTTGCCGGGTGTACGCCCGCTATTCCCGAAACACCGTCGCGGTATGTGGAAAAAACGGATGTCAGATGACGTTTTTTGCCATGACCCAGAAAGCGTCGCCTAATTATCAGCAACAGGAAACAGAGTTTTTGAAAATATGTTTTTTTTATAAAATATGTCATAAAAAATCCTGTTATATTTTCAGTGGTGTTAATTATCTATTTGTTTTTAATTGAATTTAAATCATTCGATGGATATTTAAAAGCAGTAAAAATAAGCAATATGCACAGATAAATCACACTGTTATAGCGTAAATAGTGCAGACTGTTTATGTCCATTTATTTCCGCCCATTTTAAGATCCTCACCGGCAGTATCCCGCCATTGGCGCACATACTGCCGGCGCTCTATACCCGCCATACTTCACGTTGCAGGTGCGTTGGTTTTTTTATTTGAGTCAGCACCCCAGGGATGCGCTGCGTTGCCGCTACCAGGCTCAACGGCGCCTTGCTCTGAAGGGCCAGCGTGCGGCGTTGTTCAACCACCAGCGTGTCGGCCCGCAACTCGAATTATTTCGGGTGTATGTCATCGGCGCGCGTCGGCGATGTTTACTGTTTCTGGCCTGCGCGCCGGCCGACAAGTCAATCGATAGCAGGGCTGATTACAGTCCAGAGGTAAGACATGTTTGGACTCGATGCATTTCATCTGGCAAGGATACAATTTGCGTTCACGGTATCTTTCCATATCATTTTTCCCGCCATTACTATCGGGCTGGCCAGTTTTCTGGCCGTGCTGGAAGGGTTGTGGCTGAAAACTCAAAACCGCGACTACCGCGATCTCTACCATTTCTGGTCGAAAATCTTTGCCGTCAATTTTGGTATGGGCGTGGTGTCTGGTCTGGTGATGGCCTACCAGTTCGGCACCAATTGGAGCGGGTTTTCCCAGTTTGCCGGCAGTATTACCGGCCCGTTGTTGACCTACGAGGTGCTGACCGCCTTCTTTCTGGAAGCCGGTTTTCTTGGCGTCATGCTGTTTGGCTGGCAGCGGGTGGGGCCGGGGCTGCACTTTTTCGCCACTTGCATGGTGGCGATCGGCACCCTCATTTCCACCTTCTGGATACTCGCCTCCAACAGTTGGATGCAGACTCCGCAGGGCCACGAAATTCATGATGGCATTGTGGTGCCGGTAGACTGGCTGGCGGTTATTTTCAATCCCTCTTTTCCGTACCGGTTGATGCACATGGCGACGGCGGCGTTTCTTGCCAGCGCTTTCTTTGTCGGCGCGTCTGCCGCCTGGTATTTATTACGGCGCAACGATACCCCGGCGATACGCAAAATGTTGTCGATGGCGCTCTGGATGGCGCTGATTGTCGCCCCCGTTCAGGCGTTATTGGGGGACATGCACGGCCTGAATACGCTGAAATATCAGCCTGCCAAAATCGCCGCGATTGAAGGTCACTGGGATAACCCGCCGGGGGAACCCACGCCATTGATTTTGGTGGGCTGGCCGGATATGGAGCAGGAAACCACTCGCTATGCACTGAAAGTGCCTTATCTGGGTAGCCTGATTCTGACCCACAGCCTGGATAAGCAGGTGCCGGCATTGAAAAGTTTCCCGAAGGATGAGCGGCCTAACTCGACGGTAGTGTTCTGGTCGTTTCGCATCATGGTTGGGTTGGGAATGCTGATGATCCTGCTGGGCGTTATGGGGCTGTGGCTGCGCTGGCGCCGGCGGTTATATCACTCGCGGCCGTTTCTGTGGTTCACCCTGCTGATGGGGCCGTCAGGGTTGATTGCGATTCTGGCGGGGTGGTTTACCACCGAAGTCGGGCGTCAGCCGTGGGTGGTTTACGGCCTGCAACGCACCCGTGAGGCGGTATCGGCGCACGGCGACTTGCAGATGAGTATCAGCCTGCTGCTGTTTATCGCCGTGTACCTGTCGGTATTTGGCGTTGGTTATGTCTATCTGATGCGGTTGATTAAAAAAGGACCACAACCGGGAGAGGGCGATGTCGCGCCTGACGGCGGTCCGGGGTTGGCGCATACGCCGGCGCGGCCGTTGTCCGCGGTGCCGGAAATGCTGGAAGAGGAGAAATAACATGGGCATCGAACTTTCTGTCATCTGGTTTGCCATCATTATCTTCGCCACGCTGATGTACATCGTGATGGACGGGTTTGATTTGGGCATCGGTATTCTGTTTCTCGTTAATCGGCAAGCTGTTGACCGGGATGTGATGGTGAATAGCGTTGCACCGGTGTGGGACGGCAATGAAACCTGGCTGGTGCTGGGCGGCGCCGGGTTGTTTGGCGCATTTCCGCTGGCCTACGCGGTGATTGTCGATGCGTTGACCATCCCGCTGACGTTGATGCTGGTCGGGCTGATTTTTCGCGGCGTAGCCTTCGAATTTCGTTTCAAGGCTACACCGTCACACCGCCCGTTTTGGGACCGCGCCTTCCTGTGGGGATCGCTGGTCGCCACTTTTTTTCAGGGCGTGACCGTCGGCGCCGTAATCAATGGGTTTGAGGTGACCGATCGCCATTTCTCCGGCCCGGTATTGGGCTGGCTGACGCCGTTTTCTCTGTTTTGCGGTATTGGACTGGTGGTGGCTTATGCGCTGCTCGGGTGCACCTGGCTTATCATGAAAACCGGGCAGACTCTGCATCGTCGTATGTCTGCGCTGGCGCCGTCGTTGGTGATGGCGTTGCTGGCGGTGATCGTGGTGATCAGCCTGTGGACCCCATTGACGCATCCGGCGATCAGTCAACGCTGGTTTTCGCTGCCTAATTTGTTCTGGTTCTTGCCGGTTCCGGTGTTGGTGGCGGTATGCGCAGCGGGTATCGTGCGCGGCGTGCGTCGTCACGCCCATTATTCGCCCTTTCTGTTGACGCTGGGGCTGATATTTCTTGGCTTCACCGGGCTTGGCATCAGCCTGTGGCCGATGATCATTCCGCCGTCGCTGACGCTATGGGATGCCGCCGCGCCGCCGCAGAGCCAGGGGTTCATGCTGGTCGGTGCGCTGCTGATAATCCCCGTGATCCTGGGGTATACCGGCTGGAGCTACTATGTGTTTCGGGGAAAAGTGCGGCCGGACGAGGGATATCATTGATGACGCTTTTTGCCATTCCCTCAGCGGTGAAGAGAGGTTTTGTGGATATGACGACACCGAAAAAACCGCCCCAGCCGTTATGGCGACGGTTGTTATGGATGCTGGTGTTATGGGGCGCCAGCGTACTGACGCTCGGTGTGGTTGCGATGCTGTTTCGTTTGCTGATGACCGCCGCCGGACTGAAAACGCACTGAGTATCCCGGCATCTTTACCTGCATCTCACGCCCGTTGCTTGTTTTGCGGGCGTTTTTATTCCCCAGGTAAAACCGCTTAATCCCGCGTACGTTACCTCTATGGGAGTAGGAGATATACGTCGTCCTATGACGCAGGTCAGAAAAGTTGAACGGATTTCCGCTATCCTACGGGTGAAAATAGTGAATGAAATCCGCTATATACAAGTTTATATACCGCATTTTCAGTGACGGAAAGCTTGGTTTGGCGATAGACTTCATGAAGTAATCACGGTTGTCCAGCATCGGTGTTCGATGCCGGGTAATCAAACTCCTAGCCCCGGAGCCTACGTTCGCGTGTCAGCGCGTATAGGGTTCCCTGGCCGTGACCCGCGGGTCACCAGGGTGCAGGGTAGAAATGCCCGCATCTCCCGTATTTGGAAAGGTGTTTATGGTGAGTCAACTGACCGATGCGTTTGCGCGCAAGTTTTACTATTTGCGTCTGTCGATAACGGATGTCTGTAATTTCCGCTGTACCTATTGTCTGCCGGACGGCTATCAGCCCAATGGCGCGACCCCTCATCGTTTTCTGTCGTTAAGTGAAATCCGCCGTATTGGTCGGGCATTCGCCGAGCTGGGCACGGAAAAGGTGCGCCTGACCGGCGGCGAGCCGTCTTTACGGCGCGACTTCGTCGAGATTATTGCCGCCATCCGCGAAAATCCGGCCATCCGCACGCTGGCGGTCACCACCAACGGTTACCGGCTGGCGCGGGATGTGGCGAGCTGGCGCGAAGCCGGGCTGACCGCCCTTAACGTCAGTGTCGACAGCCTGGATCCTCGTCAGTTTCATGCCATTACCGGGCAGGACAAATTTCGTCAAGTGATGGACGGCATCGATGCCGCCTTCGCCAACGGGTTCCGCCGGGTGAAAGTCAACACTGTGCTGATGCGCGATGTCAACGACAGTAGCCTGCACACCTTTCTCGAGTGGATCCGCACCCGGCCGATCCAACTGCGTTTTATTGAACTGATGGAAACCGGTGAAGGGCGGGAGATGTTTCGTCGCCACCACGTTTCCGGTCAGGTGATCCGCGAGCGTCTGTTGCAGCAAGGTTGGTTGCAGCAGGTTCGGGAGCGCAGCGACGGCCCGGCGCAGGTGTTCTCGCACCCGGATTATCAGGGTGAGGTGGGGTTGATCATGCCGTATGAAAAAGACTTTTGTCAGAGTTGTAACCGGCTGCGGGTTTCGGCCATCGGCAATCTGCATCTGTGCCTGTTCGGCGAGCAGGGCATTCCGCTGCGCGATTTGCTGACGGATGACGACCAGTTGGACGCGCTGAAATTGCGTATCTCCGGCGGCCTTGGCAGCAAACGACAGGCGCATTTCCTGCATGACGGCAACAGCGGCATTACCCCGAATCTTTCCTTTATCGGCGGCTGAGCAGCCGCACAATACGGTATGACGGCATACCGTTACGGAGTGTTTATGAGTAAGGTCAGCAGCGAATTGATGCCTCTGCGTGTGGCGGTGATGACGATATCCTCCCGCCGTACCGCCGACGACGATACATCCGGCGATTATTTGCGCGAGGCGTTGCAGCAAGATGGGCATCATCTGGCGGACAGCGCGATCGTCGGTGAAAACCTGTATCACATTCGTGCGCAGGTTTCCGCCTGGATAGCCCGCGACGATGTGCAGGTGATTCTGATTAACGGCGGCACCGGTTTTACGTCCGGCGATCTGGCGCCGGAGGCTTTGCGGGTGTTGTTCGACCGGGAAATCGAGGGATTTGGCGAACTGTTTCGTATGGTGTCGTACGAAGAGATCGGCACCGCCACCATCCAGTCTCGTGCCATCGCGGGGCTGGCCAACCAGACGGCGATTTTCGCCATGCCCGGCTCGACCAAAGCCTGCCATACCGCCTGGGAACGCATCATCCGCGAGCAACTGGATGCGCGCCAAAAACCCTGTAACCTCTATCCTCATTTGAAAAAGTAAGCTGTTATGGCACAACTGACCCACATTAACGCCGCCGGTGAGGCGGCCATGGTGGATGTTTCCGACAAAGCCGAAACCGTGCGCGAGGCCCGCGCCGAAGCCTTTGTGGAAATGGCACCGCAAACTCTGGCTATGATCATCGACGGGCGACATCACAAGGGCGATGTTTTCGCCACGGCCCGCATCGCCGGTATTCAGGCCGCCAAACGTACCTGGGAACTGATTCCGCTATGCCATCCGCTGCTGCTGAGCAAAGTCGCCGTTGAACTGGAGGCTCAGCCGGAATATAACCGGGTGCGCATTGAATCCCTGTGCCGGTTGACCGGCAAAACCGGGGTGGAAATGGAAGCGCTGACCGCCGCCTCGGTAGCGGCGCTGACTATTTACGACATGTGCAAAGCGGTGCAGAAGGATATGGTGATAGGCCCGGTGCGGCTGCTGGCAAAAAGCGGCGGTAAATCCGGCGATTTTAAGGCGGAGGCATCATGATTACGGTGTTGTTTTTTGCGCAGGTGCGTGAACTGATCGGCATCGACCGATTATCGTTGCCCGCGGAATACCAGAACGTGGCATCGCTGCGTCAGGCGCTGTGTGAACGTGGCGACCGTTGGGCGCTGGCGCTGGAAGACGGCAAACTGCTGGCGGCGGTTAATCAGTCGCTGGTGACGATGACGCATCCATTGACGGATGGCGACGAAGTGGCGTTTTTCCCGCCGGTCACCGGAGGTTGAGCGATGGAAACGCGCATTCGGGTAGGACAGGAACCGTTCAGCGTAGGCGACGAGTACGCCTGGCTGGCAACCAGCGATATGGACGGCGCCGTGGTGACGTTCACCGGCAAAGTGCGTAATCACAATCTCGGCGATCACGTCAGCGCACTGACGCTGGAACATTATCCGGGCATGACCGAAAAGGCATTGGCAGAGATTGTCGATGACGCGCGACAGCGCTGGCCGATTCAGCGGGTAAGCCTGATTCATCGGGTAGGCGCGCTGTTCCCCGGCGACGAGATTGTCTTTGTCGGCGTCAGTGGCGCCCACCGGCAGGCGTCGTTCGATGCGGCGCAATTCATCATGGATTACCTCAAGACGCGCGCACCATTCTGGAAGCGGGAAGCGACGTCGGATGGCGACCGTTGGGTCGATGCCCGCGACAGCGATCGACAGGCGGCAGAGCGTTGGTCATAGCCGATAGCGGCGGATTGATTGCCGCCGCTACATGATTTTTGCCGAAATGATTTCATCACCAGGAAAAAAACGATAAAAAGCAGCGAATTATAAAATTTGCATTAAAATAATGTTAAGGAAATAATTAATAAGAATTATTTTTATTTCTATTTTTATGCAACGATAATGAGCAGCGGTAATTTTCCGCCTGATTCGCTTTTATTGTCATACAGTTAATTGCCATACAGTGAAAAGGATAATGGTATGAAACGGCGTATAGCTTCTCTGTTCCCCGCCACGTTGCTGGCGTCTTCCCTGATGATGGGGTTCTCCTTCGGCGCACAGGCGGAGGAGTCAGGTATTGTGATTTACAACGCACAGCACGAAAATCTGGTGAAATCCTGGGTGGACGGTTTTACTCAGGATACGGGTATCAAAGTCACGCTGCGTAATGGCGGCGACAGCGAATTGGGCAACCAACTGGTGCAGGAAGGTAATGCCTCGCCGGCCGACGTGTTTTTGACGGAAAACTCGCCGTCGATGGTGCTGGTGGATAACGCCAATCTGTTCGCGCCGCTGGATGCCGGCACGCTGGCGCAAGTGGAGTCGCAGTATCGTCCGTCCCACGGTCGCTGGGTAGGCATTGCCGCGCGCTCGACGGTCTTTGTCTACAACCCGGAAAAACTGACCGAGGCGCAGTTGCCGAAGTCACTGATGGACCTGGCCAAACCGGAATGGAAAGGCCGTTGGGCGGCTTCTCCGTCGGGTGCTGATTTCCAGGCGATCGTCAGCGCGATGCTGGAGCTGAAAGGCGAGAAAGCGACGCTGGAATGGCTGAAAGCCATGAAAGCCAACTTCACTGCGTATAAAGGCAACAGCACGGTGATGAAAGCCGTGAACGCCGGCCAGATCGATAGCGGCGTCATCTATCACTACTACCCGTTCGTCGACGGCGCCAAAACCGGCGAAAACAGCAAAAACGTCCGTCTGTACTACTTCAAACATCAGGACCCGGGCGCGTTCGTCAGTATCTCCGGCGGCGGCGTGCTGGCTTCCAGCAAGCATAAAGAACAGGCTCAGGCGTTCATCAAGTGGATCACCGGCAAAAAAGGCCAGGAAGTGCTGCGCACCAACACCGCGTTTGAATACGCAGTGGGCGTGAATGCTGAATCCAACCCGAAACTGGTACCGCTGAAAGACTTGCAGGCGCCGAAAGTGGACGCCGCCAAACTCAACGGCAAGAAAGTGGTTGAGCTGATGACCGAAGCAGGTCTGCTGTAATGTGTCAGTGCAGGGCGGGAGTCTAATAAGACAGATGGCCGATGTGGAATGGAAAGTCGCCGGCGTCGGCGTGCCCCAACCGGCGCGACCGGGGGCGCGGCCGTACCGGATAGCCGGCGGCGGCATGGCGCTGATGGCGTTGCTGTTGTCGTTGCTGGCGTTGTTGCCGCTGGGCTTTGTGGTGGGCATTACCCTCGATACCGGCTGGGACACGGTAAAAACGCTGGTGTTCCGGCCCCGGGTCGGGGAACTGTTGCTCAATACTGTATTGCTGGTGGCGGTGACGTTGCCGCTCTGCACGCTGCTCGGGGTGGCGCTGGCCTGGCTGACCGAGCGCACGACGTTGCCGGGTCGCCGGGGGTGGTCGCTACTGCTGACCGCGCCGCTGGCGGTGCCGGCCTTTGTCCAGAGTTACGCCTGGATTAGCCTGCTGCCCGGCATGAATGGCCTGGCGGCAGGCGTGTTCCTGTCGGTTCTCGCTTATTTCCCGTTTATTTATCTGCCGGCGGCGGCGGTGCTGCGCCGGCTTGATCCTAGCCTGGAAGATGTTGCGACCTCGCTGGGCGCCAGGCCCTGGCGCGTCTTTTTTCGTGTGGTGCTGCCGCAATTGCGGCTGGCGGTGTGGGGCGGTTCGCTGCTGATTGCGCTGCATTTGCTGGCGGAATACGGCTTGTACGCCATGATTCGCTTCGACACCTTCACTACCGCGATTTTCGAACAGTTCCAGTCTACCTTTAACGGCCTGGCGGCAAACATGCTGGCGGGCGTGCTGGTGTTGTGCTGTATGGGGTTGCTGTTGCTGGAAGCGTTGACCCGCGGACGTGCGCGCTATGCCCGCGTCGGTTCCGGCAGCGCCCGCAGCCAGACGCCCTGGCGGCTGTCGCCGGTGGCTGGCTTCGCTTACGTGTTGTTGCCGTTGGCGTTAACCGTGCTGGCGCTGGGCGTACCGTTGATGACGCTCACCCGCTGGCTGTGGCTGGGCGGCATGGACGTGTGGCGTAATGACGAGTTGTGGCCCGCGCTGCGCCAGACATTGTGGCTGGGTATCAGCGGTGCGGTGTTGGTCACGCTGTGCGCGTTTCCGATGGCCTGGCTGTCGGTGCGTTATCCGTCGCGGTTGTATCGCCTGCTGGAGGGATGCAATTACATCACCAGCGCGTTGCCGGGCATTGTGGTGGCGCTGGCGCTGGTCACGGTGACCATTCATACTCTGCGGCCGCTGTATCAAACCGAATTCACCCTGTTGCTGGCCTATGTGCTGATGTTTATGCCGCGTGCGTTGATCAACCTGCGCGCCGGTATTGCGCAGGCGCCGGTAGAACTGGAAAACGTCGCACGCAGCCTGGGGTGTTCGCCCGGTCAGGCGTTGTGGCGCATCACGTTGCGGCTGGCGGCGCCGGGCGCAGCAGCCGGAGCGGCGCTGGTGTTTCTTGCCGTTACCAACGAATTGACCGCTACGCTGTTGCTGGCGCCCAACGGCACCCGCACGCTGGCGACCGGTTTTTGGGCGTTGACCAGTGAAATCGACTATATGGCGGCCGCGCCTTACGCGCTGATTATGGTGGTGCTGTCGCTTCCGCTGACCTGGTTGCTCTATTCTCAATCGAAACGTACGGCAGGTTTATGAATACGCTTGAACTTTATGGCATCGGCAAATCTTTTAACGCCGTTAAGGTGCTGGACGGCATCGACTTGCAGGTGGCGCCGGGCAGCCGTACCGCCATTGTCGGCCCCTCCGGTTCCGGTAAAACCACGTTGTTGCGTATCATCGCCGGCTTTGAAGCGCCGGATTGCGGCACGGTGCGTCTGCAAACGCGCGTCGTGGCGGATGCGACCCAGTGGGTGCCGGCCCACCAGCGCGGTATCGGCTTTGTGCCGCAGGACGGCGCGCTGTTTCCGCACTTTACCGTGGCGCAGAACATTGGTTTTGGGCTTGATGGCAGTAAGCAAGATAAACAGCGACGCATTGATGAATTGATGGCGATGGTATCGCTCGATTCGCGGCTGGCGGCGCTGTGGCCGCATGAGTTGTCCGGCGGCCAGCAACAGCGGGTGGCGCTGGCGCGTGCGTTGTCTCAGCGCCCGGCGTTGATGCTGCTGGATGAACCGTTTTCCGCGTTGGATACCGGCCTGCGCGCCGCTACCCGTCAGGCGGTATCCTCGCTGTTGGCGGAGGCGGGCGTCGCATCGATTCTGGTGACCCACGATCAGGCTGAAGCGTTGTCGTTTGCCGATCAGGTCGCGGTAATGCGGCAGGGGCGGCTGGTGCAAGTGGGGTCGCCGCAGTCGCTGTATTTGCGCCCGGTGGATGAAGGAACCGCCGCGTTTCTCGGCGATACGCTGGTGCTGTCGGCACAACTGAAAGGCGGCCGCGCCGCGTGCGCGCTGGGCGACATCGCGGTTGACGATAATCAATCTGCCGATGCGGCGCGGATTATGCTGCGACCGGAGCAGATTCAGGTCACGTTGGCCGAGCCGTCGGCAACAGCGCAGGCGGTGGTGGCGAATATTGAGTTTGCCGGCTTCGTGTCCACGCTGCGCTTGCGGATGGCGAACAGCCAGCAGGTGATCGAACTAAAAAGCGTCAGCCGGGAAGATATCGTCGTGGGTTGCGGCGTCAATCTGTCGGTCGTGGGGCAAGCGCATCGGCTGGACTGAATGCCGTTTCATGGCATCGGCGCCCTGCCGATGTCATACCGCTTTGCGATGACCGTTGAGGAAGTGTTACCCGCCGCCCGCGGCATTTTGTGTTAAGCTGAAAGACAGGTGGGCGCAAGCCTGTTCTGTTTCACTTTATGCAAAGGTTCCATCATGGATCGATTTCCACGTTCTAACGGTTCCATCGTTCAACAGGCCAGTACCGGTCTGCAAACTTATATGGCGCAGGTCTATGGCTGGATGACCTGCGGTTTGCTGCTGACGGCGTTCGTCTCCTGGTATGCCGCCCATACCCCGGCGGTGTTGCAACTGGTGTTCTCCAGCAAAATTACCTTCTACGGACTGGTGATCGCCCAACTGGGGTTGGTGTTTGTGCTGTCCGGTATGGTGCATCGCCTGAGCGGCGGCGTTGCCACCACGCTGTTCATGTTGTATTCGGCGCTAACCGGCCTGACGTTATCCAGCATTTTCATCGTCTATTCCGGCGAATCCATCGCCAGCACCTTTGTGATTACCGCCGGGATGTTCGGCGCGATGAGCCTGTATGGTTATGTCACTAAACGCGACTTGACCGGCATGGGCAGTATGCTGTTTATGGCGTTGATTGGTATCTTGCTGGCGACGTTGGTGAATTTCTGGCTGAAGAGCGAAGGGTTGCAGCTCGCTATTACCTACATCGGCGTGCTGGTGTTTGTCGGCCTGACGGCGTACGACACGCAGAAACTGAAAAACATCGGCGAAGAGCTGTCGGTGGATGATCGGGATAATTTCCGCAAGTACTCGATCATGGGCGCATTGACCCTGTATCTCGATTTCATCAACCTGTTCCTGATGCTGCTGCGCCTGTTCGGCAGCCGTCGTTGAGGCTGTTAACAAACAGCCGGATTGTTTTGTGAACGGTGAAGTTTGTCTGGTCAGTGAATGATTTCGTGCGGGATAAACGGAGTGGTTTCTTTGTCACTTCACCGCACGCACGACAAGGAGAGGCTCAAGCGCCGCCTCTCCTTGACCACTGGCTGGTGGCTAAACTGTGCCGCTACGCGGTTCCTTCGGCATTCGACTTCGCTATTCGGACCGCCCGTGACGCGTTCCAGACGCGGCACGGGCTTGCGCGGCTTCCCTGCCGCGCATCCGGCGAAGTCGTCCACCTCAGCACAGTTTTTTACGCCGGAAACCCCCTTTGCCTGACATTTTTACTATTTTCTGTCGTTGTCATCCGCCTGTCCCACCTGTGTTAGTTGCGGACTGTGTGCCGGCAGCCAGCCGACCAGCGACGGGAAACGCTTCAGGAAATGGAACACCACCATCCCTTTGAATACCTGCCAGTATGATCGTTTCGGCAGTTGCGAGGGGTCAACCTGCACGCAGTCTTCGCGGATAAGCTGGTGCAGATTGTCCTGCAACTGTTGGTTGAAGTCCCGGTCGTTGATAAACAGATTGGCTTCCAGGTTGAGCGCCAGGCTGAGCGGGTCCAGATTGCTGGAACCGACGGTGGTCCAGTATTCATCCTGCAACGCGACTTTGCCGTGCAGCGGCTGGCGGCGGTACTCATAAATCTCCACCCCGGCGTTCACCAGCCAGGGGTAAAGCAACCGGGCGCCTACCAGGACGATCGGCATGTCCGGTTGCCCCTGAATGATCAGCCGTACCCGCACATCCCGCCGCGCGGCCTTGCGCATCGCCCGTAGTAACCGGTAGCCGGGAAAGAAATAGGCGTTGGCGATAATCACTTCACGTTTGGCCCGCCGCAGCATTTGCAGGTATTGGCGCTCGATGTCGCGGCGGTGCAGGCCGTTGTCGCGCCAGACGAAGAGCGCCTGCGCGTTACCAGGGTGCAGGTTGCGAGCCGGACGACGAAAACGCCGTCGCCACCAGATGCGCGGTTCTTCATCGTGGGCCAGCGCCGCCAGTACAAAGCGGTAGATGTCATCCACCACCGGGCCGCGCACCTTAACGGCGTAATCCTGCTTGGCTTCCGGGCCGTAGTCGCTCAGGTGATCAGCAGAATAATTGATGCCGCCTATCCAGGCGGTATGGCCGTCTACCACCACTATCTTGCGGTGCAACCGGCGAAAGAGGTTGGTGCGCATCAGGCCGAACAGGCGTCGGCGGGGATCGTAAAAATGAAAACGCACCCCGGCTTCGATCATCGGCGCCAGAAAATCGGGCGACAGATCGTGCGAACCGTAACCGTCGGCGGTGGCATCGACGCTGACGCCGCGCCGGGCTGCAGCAATCAGTACCTCCCGCAGCGCGTAGCCGACTTTATCTTCAAACCAGATAAAGGTCTCCAGCACCACCCGGCTGCGGGCTTGCCGGATGGCGTCAAACACGCTGGGGTAGTATTCGTCGCCATTTACCAGCAGTTCGATCTGGTTGCCGTCGCGCCATTCGGCTTTCACAAATGTATCTCCACCGCCAGCGGCGCATGATCGGACAGGTGCGACCAGGGTTTGCTCGGCAGCAATCGGGGGACGCTAGCCCGGGCATTGCGCACGTAAATACGGTCAAGCCGCAATAGCGGGAAACGGGCCGGAAAGGTTCGTGCCGGTTTACCCATATGTTGGCTGAACACCTCTTCGAGACCGGCGCGGCGTTTTAACAGGGCGCAGGCTTTCATTTGCCAGTCGTTGAAATCGCCGGCGACCACCAACGGCGCATCGGCAGGCAGGGTGTCGAGAAGGTCGCACAACAGCGCCAATTGCTGCCGCCGGTGCGACGCGGTAAGCCCCATGTGCACGCACACCACGTGAATGTGCAAATCCCGGTTGGGCACTTTCAGTACGCAGTGCAGGATACCGCGTCGGGCCTTGTCGGATACCGATACATCCAGATTGCGATAACTAAAAATCGGGAAGTGCGACAGCACTGCGTTACCGTGTTCGCCTTCCGGGTAGACCGCGTTGCGCCCGTAGGCGTAATCGTTCCACATGGTTTCGGCCAAAAATTCGTAGTGCGGGGTATCCGGCCAGTGTTCCACCTGTAGCGGGTGCGTAGAGTGGCGACCCAGTACCTCTTGCAGGCAGACGACATCCGCAAAGACCGATCGTACGGCCTCACGCAGTTCCGGCAGGATGAAACGGCGATTCAGTGCGCTGAACCCTTTGTGGGTATTAATGGTCAGCACAGTAAACGAAAAACCCAACGACGGTTGCGAGACGGTATCCATTGTTTTCCCTCGTACCCAAGTAACTGAAATCAGTGTAGTCAGTGTTTGGCAAGACGTCGCTGACGTCGGGTTACCGCCCAACCCGGCAAGGCTAACCTATCTTGCGCCGAAACAGAGCGTAAGCCGCGCTGCCGGTGGTGGCGGTGATCGTCAGCAACGGCCATATACCATGCCAGATAACCGCCAGGCTGGCGTTTTTGAGATAGATCTGTTTGGTTATATCAGTGAAATGGCGTACCGGGTTAACCCAGGTAAGTTGTTGCAGCCACAGCGGCATATTTTCAACCGGCGATACATACCCGGAGAGCAGAATAGCCGGCATCACGAAGACAAATACGCCGATGAAAGCCTGCTGTTGCGTAGCGCAGAGCGCAGAAATCAGCAGCCCGAATCCTACCAGCGATAACCCGTACACCAGTATGCAGAGGTAGAACAGCAGCAGCGAACCGGAAAAGGGGATACGGTAAGCCAGAATACCGGCCGCCAGCACGATGCTGGCCTGAACGGTGGCGACAATCAGCGCCGGGACTGCCTTGCCGACAAAGATCTGCCCGGTAGACAGCGGTGACACCAGCAACTGTTCCAGCGTGCCCTGTTCCCGTTCGCGCGCCACCGACAGGGCGGTGACGATCAACACGCCGATGGTGGTGATCAGCGCCACCAGCGACGGCACCACGAACCATTTGTAGTCCAGATTGGGGTTATACCAGTGGCGAATCACCAACTCGCTCTGGTGCGTCAGCGTCGGGTCGTCGGCCCGTTCCCGTAGATAGTCCTGCTCCCGTAGATAGTCCTGCACTATCTGCTGGATATAACGGGCGGCGATCTGGGCGCTGTTGGAGTGGCGTCCGTCGAGCAAAAGCTGGATGCTGGTCGGCACGCCGCGCGCTAACTGACGGGAAAAGTCAGCGGGGAAACGCGCCAGCAGCAGCGCTTGCTGGTTATCAATCGCGGGTGCGATGTCCTGTGGGCTGTGCAGCATGATGACGCGGGAGAATGCACTGGCGCCGGCGAAACGCTGCGTCAGTTCCACCGCGGCCGGGCCATTGTCTTCGCTGTAAATGGCAAGCGTAGCATCGGTGACGTCCAGCGTGGCGGCGAACGGGAACAGCAGCACCTGCAACAACACCGGCAGTACCAAAATGGCGCGCGTCTGCGGTTCACGCAGCAATGACTGAAGCTCTTTGCGGATTAGCGTCCACACGCGATGCAACATGGCTTTTCTCCTTCAGCATACCGACGGCAATGTGGCGCTCACCGACCTCATGATTGACCTAATCGAGCCGACGCCGGGTTTTCCAGGCGGTCAGGCCGATGAAAAACACCGCCGACGTCATCAGAAACAACAGGTTCATCAGCAACACGCCGCCGATGTTCCCGGCCAGGAACAGGGTTTGCAGCGTGCTGACGAAATAGCGGGCGGGGATCAGGTACGACACCGCCTGAACCAACACCGGCATACTGTGAATTTCAAAGATAAACCCAGACAGCATCACCGCCGGCAGAAACGCGGCGTTGAGCGCCACCATCGCCGCGTTGAACTGATTGCGGGTCAGGGTCGAAATCAGTAACCCCATGCCCAGCGTGCTGGCGAGAAACAGGCTGCTCATGCCGAACAGCACCCATAGCGAGCCGCGATACGGCACCCCCAGCACAAATACCGCCACTACCACGCACAGCACCATGGCGATCATCCCCAACACATAATAAGGGAGCAATTTGGTGAGCAGCAGTTCGGTGCGGGTGACCTGCGTCGATAACAGTGCCTCCATGGTGCCCCGTTCCCACTCGCGGGCGATCACCAGTGAGGTCAGGATGGCGCCGATCACCGTCATGATGATGGTGACGGCGCCGGGAATAATGAAATGGCGGCTGATGGCGGCGGCGTTGAACCAGTAGCGGGTCTGTATTTCGATCAGCGCTTGATAACGGCCGCCGTGGTCCTGCGCGTACTGTTGTTGCCAGAGCTGCCACACCCCCTGAGCGTACCCCTGCACGAACTGCGCGGTATTGGGTTCGCTGCCGTCGGTGATCACCTGAATCGGTGCGCGATCCTGCGGGCGCGCCAGCCGGGTAGCGAAATCGGCCGGGATGACGAGAAGCCCGCGAATTTGCCCGGCTTGCATCCGCTCGATCAGCGCCGGGCGGTTATCGCTGAGGGTAACGGCCAGATACGGCGAGCCGGTAAAGGCGCGCGCCAGACTGTCGGCCTCGGCGCTGTGTTGCTCCATCAGCACGCCGACGTTCAGGCGGCTGGAGTCAAGATTGATGCCGTAGCCGAAAATAAACAGCAGCAACAACGGGATGACAAATGCGATCAACGCGCAACTGGGGTCGCGCAGGATCTGCCGGGTTTCCTTCAGACACAGGGCGCGCAGCCGTCGCCAGGAAAAACGACGATCGTCAATGTACCGCGGCATCCGTCGCCTCCTGGTCATACGCCTGTACCAGAGCAATAAACGCCTGTTCCATGGTAGGGTCCGGCATGTCGTCGCAAGCCGCCTGCCGCTTGAGATTGTCCGGCGTGCCGCTGGCGATGAGCCGCCCGCGATACACCAATCCGATGCGGTCGCAGTATTCGGCTTCGTCCATAAAATGGGTGGTGACCATAATTGTTACCCCTTTGTCCACCATGCCGTTAATGTGCTGCCAGAACTCCCGACGGGTAAACGGATCGACGCCGGAGGTGGGTTCGTCAAGAAACAGGATGTCCGGTTCGTGCATCAGCGCACAAGCCAGCGCCAGACGCTGGCGAAAACCAAGCGGCAGCGCATCCGGCGTTTGCCGGAAAATAGGGTGGAGGTTGAATGCCTGCGCCATGCTGTTCACTTTATCCTGCTGGCGCTGACCGCGCAGGCCGTAAACACCGGAAAAAAAACGCAGGTTCTGTTCCACGGTCAGGTTGCCGTACAGCGAAAACTTCTGCGCCATATACCCCAAATGCTGGCGCGCACGCCCGGAGCGGGTCTTGAGATCCATATCCAGCACCAGCGCCTGACCGTCGGTCGGCGTCAGCAGGCCGCACATCATACGAAAGGTGGTGGATTTACCGGCGCCGTTCGGCCCCAGCAGACCGAAGATTTCACCGCGACGCACCTGAAAATTCACCTGGTCGGTGGCAGCGAAATCGCCGAATTTTTTCGTCAGATTGCGGGCTTCGATCACCGTTTCCCCTCGGTGCGTATCCAGTTGCGGCAGGATGGCCGCCAACGACGAGGTCGCGCCGGGGCCGCCGCCCAGCAGGTCGATGAACGCATCTTCAAAACGCGGCGCGGTATTTTGCACGCTATCCGGCGGCAGGCCGAGCGTGTGCAGCAGCGCATTGCTGTCCGCCTGCGGTTTCAGGATCAACCGCACATAGCGCCCCTGAATGACGCCGTCGCTCACCTGCGGTTGACGCAGCGCCTGTTGCAGCAGGCGGCGATGATTGCTGCCCGGCTGGTCGAGCAAGAGACAACGACCCGCCATCTGTTGCGTCAGGTCCGCGGGCGCTCCCCGATAGAGCAATTCCCCCTCGTTGAGCAGCAGCACGTCGCGGCACTGCTCCGCTTCGTCCAGATAGGAGGTGCTCCAGAGTATCAACATGCCGTCGTCCGCCAGTTCGTGCACCATGCGCCACAGCTCGCGGCGCGATATCGGGTCGACGCCGACGCCCGGCTCATCCAGCAGCAGCACACTGGGTTGACCCAGCAGAGTGCAGGCCAGCCCCAGTTTTTGTTTCATGCCGCCGGAGAGTTTGCCCGCCGGCCGGGTAGTGAAGCGGGTGAGGTCGGTAAACTGCAATAGCCGCTCAAAGGTGGCGCGCCGGGTATCGCCGGTAATGCCGCGCAAGTCGGCGTACAGCGTCAGGTTTTCCATTACCGTGAGGTCTTCGTACAGCCCGAATTTCTGCGGCATATAACCCAGCCGGGCGTGTAGCCGGCGGTCATCGGCTATCGGGTCTAGCCCCATCACCCGAATGGTGCCGGCGCTGGGCGTCAGCAACCCGGCCAGCATTCGCATCAACGTGGTTTTGCCGGCGCCGTCCGGCCCGACCAGCCCGGTAACCGCACCGGCGCGAATCTCGGCACTCAGCTTTGCCAACGCCGGCTTCTCCAGACCGGCGAAGCGTTTTTCCAGCGCATCAAAGCGGATCAGCGGTGCATCATGGGTCATGGGGGGCATTGTCCTGCGCCAGCGTCAGCGTAACCGGCATTCCCTGACGCAGCCCGGCGTCCGCGTCATTCACGATAATGCGTAACCGGTAGACCAGGTCGGTGCGTAATTCGGTGGTTTCGACGTTTTTCGGCGTAAATTCGGCGCTGGGCGATACAAAGCCGATTTTGCCGTGGTAGGGGCGATCCGGACGGCTGTCGGTGTAAATCAGCACGTCGCGCCCGGGCGCGGTGCGGCCAAGTTGCGTTTCGCCGACGTAGGCGCGAATCCATACCGGTTGCGTCAACGACAAGGTGAATACGGTACTGCCGGCGTTCAACATGCTGCCGGTTTCGGCCACGCGGGTCAGGATCACGCCGGGAGACGGCGCATACAGGTGCGTATCCTGCAAATTCAGTTGCGCCTGCGCTTCGGCGGCGTGTGCCTGCGCCAGTGCGGCTTCGGCGGCGGCGATTTCCTGCGGGCGATTGCCGCGCTCATACTGGTTCAGTTTTTGTTGCGCCGCCTGCAGCGTCGCCTGCGCCTGAGCGCGCGTGGAGCGAGCGTCTTCCAGTGCGTTGGCGGCGAGGGTTCGCTGCTTCCACAGGCTGAGCTGGCGCTGGTAGAAACTGTTGGCGTAATCGTAAGCGGCCTGCGCGTGTTCCAGTTGGGAACGCACCTGGGCGATTTCTTCGCTGCGGTAGCCTTCCTGCAACAGCGCCAGTTGCGCCTGCGCGCTGGCAACATTGGCTTTCGCCTGTTGCAGCGCGTTTTGCAACGGCGCGCTATCCAGCCGGGCTAACAGGTGTCCGGGCTGGATGGCATCCCCTTCATCCACATTCAAACCCGCCAGCCGTCCACCCACCCGAAATCCCAGATTGACGCTGCGGATATCCACGTTGCCGTACAACGTTAACGGCGTAGCCTGCTGATGACGCTGTTGCATCAGGCCGTAGCCGGCGGCAGCGATAGCGATGATCGCCAGCACCAACCATGACCCTGTTTTCTTGTTCATAACGCTCCCGATGTGCCTGTGCGCCCCACTCTTAAACGGCTGATGTCATGATTGCCGAACCCGCATAGACGATGGCCCCACTGTAAGAATAATTGCTCATTCGTCAGATTGCCGCGTTCTGCCCGACGGCAGGCGGATTTCACACGGCTATCCGCCGGCGTTGCAGTAGATGATCGCGCTTTTTAATCAGTAACTGATTGATATCCATACAGAGCAAAATCATTTTGCGCAGAATGCGGAGGATAAAATGTGATCGACAGATAAAAATTCCTCAAACAAGCGGGTTTCTGTTACAATTGCGCGCAGTCATGCACCGTAGTTTGTGCCCATTCATCTGGAGTCAGCGTTGTGCGGCCTTGTATGCCGGAGCGGCGCAGAACCCATCTGTCATCACCCTAAAAACTGCACCGGTCAATATCGGGTAGGGTGAATCTGGAGTTGTTCTCGTTATGTCTTTTGAATCTCTCGGTCTGAGTGCCGATATTTTGCGCGCTGTGGAAGAGCAGGGCTACCGTGAGCCGACGCCGGTTCAGCGTCAGGCCATTCCGGTCGTGCTGGAAGGGCGCGACCTGATGGCCAGCGCCCAGACCGGCACCGGCAAAACCGCCGGTTTCACCCTGCCGCTGCTGCAATTGCTGAACGAACGCCCGGTGCTGGCGAAAGGCCGCCGTCCGGTGCGGGCGTTGATCCTGACGCCGACCCGTGAGCTGGCCGCGCAAATCGGCGAAAACGTGCTGGCGTACAGCAAATATCTGCGTCTGCGTTCACTGGTGGTGTTCGGCGGCGTCAGCATTAATCCGCAGATGATGAAGCTGCGTGGCGGCGTGGATATTCTGATTGCCACACCAGGTCGTCTGCTGGATCTGGAACACCAGAACGCGGTTGACCTGTCGCAGGTGGACATTCTGGTGCTGGATGAAGCCGATCGGATGCTGGATATGGGCTTTATCCACGATATTCGCCGGGTGCTGGCGAAGCTGCCGCCCAAACGGCAGAACCTGCTGTTTTCCGCCACTTTCTCCGACGAGATCAAAGAGCTTGCCGGCAAACTGCTCACCAATCCGGCGTCGGTGGAAGTGGTGCGTCGCAACACTCCGTCCGAGCTGGTGACCCAGCACGTGCATTTCGTCGACAAGAAACGTAAGCGTGAGCTGCTGTCGCACCTGATCGGCAAACACGACTGGCGGCAAGTGCTGGTGTTTACCCGTACCAAGCACGGCGCCAACCATCTGGCGGAGCAACTGAACAAAGACGGTATCACCGCCGCCGCTATTCACGGCAACAAGAGCCAGGGGGCGCGTACTCGTGCGCTGGCGAATTTCAAAGACGGCGACATCCGTGTGCTGGTGGCGACGGATATCGCTGCCCGAGGGCTGGATATCGACCAGTTGCCGCACGTGGTGAACTATGAACTGCCGAATGTGCCGGAAGATTACGTACACCGTATCGGACGTACCGGGC
The DNA here is from genome assembly GCF_007210685.1 of Dickeya sp. ws52. Taxonomy (NCBI): domain Bacteria; kingdom Pseudomonadati; phylum Pseudomonadota; class Gammaproteobacteria; order Enterobacterales; family Pectobacteriaceae; genus Dickeya; species Dickeya sp. ws52. The sequence continues at coordinate 31,137 of NZ_SZVX01000019.1, read as the reverse complement.
GGGCGGCGTCTACCGGCGAGGCGTTGTCGCTGGTATGCGTTGATGAACATAAACTGCTGCGCGATATCGAGCGCTTGCTGAAGCGGGAAATTCCGCGTATTGCCATTCCGGGTTACGAGCCGGACCCGACCATCAAAGCCGAGCCGATCCAGAATGGCCGGCAGGGTGGGCGCGGTGGTCACGGCGGTGCGCCGCGTCAGGGTGATCGTTCGCAAGGCGAACGCGCATCAGGGCGACCGCAAGGTGACCGTCCTCATCAGCCGCGCCGTGACGGCGCATCCCGCCCGGCCGGACAACGCCCGGAAGGGCAATCTGCCCGCCGCCGCCCGCCGCGTAAACCGGCTGGCGGCCAGTAATATCCTATAGCGCCGCTTTCGCCTCCGGTTGCGGCCGGGGGCGATAAAACATCACCGCATTACCCGCCAGAATCAACACTAATCCCAGCACGGCGTTAACTCGCCATACATACCCTTCGAACAGGGTGGAGACCGAAAGCGCAACCAATGGGAACAGTAGGGTAGCGTAGGCTGCCTGGCTGGCACCGATACGCCCAACCAGCGCGAAGTAGGCGCCAAAACCGACAACCGAACCGAACAGCGACAGGTAAAACAGCGAACCGAGATAGCGCGGCGAGAATTCCGGCGTGAATCGGTAATCCAACAGCAATGCGATGAAGCCCATCACTAACGCACTGTATAACATGCCCCAACTGTTGGTGGTCATGATGTCGCGTCCCATACGTTGATGCTGGGTGCTGATCATATTGCCGAGAGAAAAGCCGTAAGTGCCAAGCAAGCTCAGGCCGACTCCCCACAATAACTGCGGGCTACTGCTCAGTTGCAGCAGGTCATGCCAGAATAGCAGTAAGATACCAGCCAACCCCAGCGGCGCGGCCAGCATCACATTACGGCTGAGGCGGGTGCCGAAGAATAGCCGGCTGTTGAAGGCATTAAACAGGACCGCCATCGAAAAAATCACCGACTCCAGCCCGCTGGGGATCCAGGCGGCGGCATGATAAAAACAGAAGAAATTGAGGCCGAAGACGGTTGCCCCTTGCGCCATACACAGTAGATGCGCCCGGCCGCTTAAGGGGCGCAGGCGTCGGGTCAGGATCAAAAACGCCATTAACAACGTTGAAGCAATGGCAAAACGCCAGAAAATCGACACTTCAGGCGGCACGCTACCGTGCTGTAGACTGATGGCTATCCAGGTGGTGCCCCAGATCAGCACCACCGTGCAATAAAGCAGGCTATTCATCGTCAGACCCCGCAATAAATTAACAATTATTTGATTTTGAATAAATTAATTGCAAAGGCAATAAATTCCGAAAACAATTAATTCTGTAAACGACAGCTAATTCCGTAAGCACACACAATGAGTATCCGGTATTGGCGGGGCGGCGGCTGTCAGCAGGTTGCGGTGAGTAGCAAAATCCTGCGGTTTTTTATTTTGGGCAAACGAGCGCATCGGTTCGTCGTGATAAGCAATCCATTCATACTTCAGCGGTGGTGAGAGATGGTTATACCTAATGCCTTCAGGCTATCCATTCGCGGTGACGGCGCGCAGTTGGCGCGATGCTCTCCCGTCAGCAACAAGTGGAGAGAGCCGGGTGGACGGTAAAAGAACCGTAGCGGGCGTGGCGTGCGGCATGGGAGCCGGCGCGCTCTGGGGGTTGGTTTTCCTGGCGCCGGAACTGGTGCGTGCGTTTAGTCCGTTGCAAATTGCGATTGGCCGATATAGCGCGTACGGCCTGATTTCGTTGATGTTGCTGGCGCCGCGCTGGCCGTCTCTGGTGCGACGATTAGCCCGCCGTGAGTGGATTGCGCTGGGCTGGCTGTCGCTGGCGGGCAACACGCTGTATTACATTTTGCTGTCCAGCGCGGTGCAAATGGCGGGCATCGCCATCACGTCGCTGGTGATTGGGTTTATGCCGGTAGTGGTGACGTTGATCGGCAGCCGCGATCGGGGTGCGGTTCCGCTGCGCAGGCTGCTACCGTCGTTGCTGCTGTGCGCGGCTGGTGCCTTGTGCATCGGCTGGCAGGCGTTGGGTGCGCCGGCATCCACTGCGGTGGGGGCTCAGGTCGTCGGCCTGTTGTGCGCGCTGGGCGCGTTGATATCCTGGAGTAGCTTCGCCGTAGGCAACAGCCGCTGGCTGGCGCGTGTGGCGTCGGTCTCGGGCCACGACTGGAACCTCCTGATGGGCATCGTCACCGGTGCACAGTCGCTGATGCTGATTCCCTTGGCTATCCTGCTTAACACCGACGATCACAGCGGCATCGCCTGGGCGCAGTTTGCCGGTGTATCCCTTGGGGTGGCGGTGCTGGCTTCCATCGTCGGCAATCTGTTCTGGAACCAGATGAGCCGTCTGTTGCCGCTTACGCTGGTCGGGCAGATGATTTTGTTTGAAACCCTGTTCGCGCTGATTTACGGCTTTCTGTGGGAGCAACGCCTGCCCACGTATCTGGAAGCCGCCGCGTTTACGCTGGTGGTGTGCAGCGTGATGTCCTGCATCGCGGTACACCGAAAACCCGCACGTCGTGACGATGAAGACCGATTGACCGTCGCGTCCTGACGGCGAGGTGACGGGTCTGTCTCCCGGCGCGGCCGGTTCGGGCGGTTAGGATGAAAAAACGCGTGGGCCGACTGACCTGGAAAGACCGATTCCTAAAGATGGGCGCTTGTTTTACTCTGTGGCCTGAGGCGGGACTTTTTGCAGGGTGACAGATGAGCCAGTATGAAGCGTTCGAAGTGTTACAACATTATAAAACCCGGTTGCAGGAGACGGTAACACTCGATAATCAGGTGCAACTGGCGGTCTGGCAGAACAGCCACGATCGGGTCACGCTGGAAAACGCCCACCACCACATTTTCAGCATGTACGTGCAGGATGGCTACGAAAGCTACCACAAGCGCCCGGACGGGTGGTTCAACGGCGGTGCGCCGGGGCGTTTTTGTCTGATGCCGAAGGAGAGTCAGTCTACCTGGGATATCCGCGGCAGCCTGCGTTTCGCGCACTTCTATTGTACCGACCAGCATTTGCGCCGACTGGCGGAGCAAACCTGGGATCGCAGCCCGGCGGCGGGTAAAAGCGCGGATTGACGCCCGGCTGGGGGAGCCGCTCACGCTGGCCGAACTGGCGGCGGAAGCCGATCTTAGCGAGTTTCATTTCTCCCGCATGTTCCGCCAGAGCGAAGGCATGGCGCCGCATCAGTATGTGATGAAGCGACGGCTGGCGCAGGCGGAACAGTGGTTACGCCACAGCCGTCGTTCCATCACCGATATCGCGCTGGCCTGCGGGTTCAGCTCCGCCAGCCATTTCAGCCAGCGCTTTCGCGCCGAATACGGCATCACGCCGTCGGCGCTGCGCCGGCAATGCTCAGGCTGAAGGCTGCTGTGCCGCCAGCAGGCACAGCGTCAACGCCACCTGATAGGATTTGACGAACGACGGCAGCGGCAGAAACTCAAAGCGTGAATGGAAGTTGTGCGCGCCGGTAAAAAAATTCGGCGTCAGAATGCCTTTGGCCGATAGCGCCGCGCCATCAGTACCGCCGCGCATCGGAATCACTTTCGGCGCAATCGACAGGGTCTCCATGGCGGCGAACAACAGATCCAGCGCCCGCCGGTCGTCTCCCAGCGCGTTGCTGATGTTGCCGTAGATATCGGCGATGGCGCAGCTTACCTGACCGGTTGGGTACTGCGCGGCAATCTGCGCCGCGACGTCGCGTATCTGCTGTTTACGCGCGTCGAATCCGGTCAGATCGAAATCGCGGATCGAGGCTTTCAGCACCGCTTCATTGGCGTTGGCGTGGATATCGTTGAACCAGACGTAACCTTCCCGGCCCTCGGTGTGTTCCGGGGTCTGCCGGCGATCAAACCGGCTGATGAAATCGTGCGCCATCAGGACTGGGTTAACCAGCACGCCTTTGGCCGACATCGGGTGGGCGGTGACGCCGGTAAAACGGATTTCCGCCGCGGCGGCGTTAAAATTCTCGTACACCACTTCGCCCAGCTCGCAGCAGTCGATGGTGTAGGCGAAATCGGCGTCGAAACGCGCCAGATCCAACGCTTTAGCGCCCCGCAGGCCAATTTCTTCATCCGGCACGAACGCCACCACGATATCGCCGTGCGGCTGGTCGTCGCGCAGATTTTCCAACAACGTCATCACCACGGTGACGGCGGCTTTATTATCTGCTCCCAGCACGCTGGTGCCGTCGCTGAAAATAATCTCCTGATCGCGATAGGGCAGAATTTCCGGATGCTCACTGATCCGCAGCCAGATGTCCTGCGCCGGATTAAGACACAGGTCGTCGCCGGTAAAACGCAAGGTTTGCGGGCGAATCTCCGGCGACAGGCCGACATCCACCGTATCAATATGCGTGATGAAGCCGATACGCGGCGCGGACGGCGTGTTGCCCGGTTTCACCGCGGTGACGGTGGCGTGCTCGTCGCACACTACCTGGCTCAGCCCCAGCGCGCGCAATTCTTCCGCCAACAGGTGAGCCATCGCCCTCTGACCCGGCGTGCTCGGCAGCGTGGTGGCAGCGGCGTCGCTTTGGCTGCTGATTGCCAGATAGCGGTAGAAACGCTCGGTCAACTGACGCGCTAGGTTTTTGCTCATAACGGTTCCTTACAACCTATCCCAATAGGGCTATTTTACTTGCTATTTTGGACCAGGGCAGTGCTCGAAATCCTCACGTACTGCGTGTACGTTCCGGTTTACTCGCTGCGCTCGCCCGTTGGGCCGGACAACGTGCTTTGTCCGTTCAACATGCGTTGCATGTTGTCTGCGCGCTGTCCGTGTCCAAACTAGCTGCGCCAATTACGCCTATTGGAATAGGTTTTTATTGGTAAACCCTATGGAAGATTCGGTATGGTTTTCAAATTAATCAAAGGTTTCGTTGTACTCAGCGAGCTACCCGGAAGTCAATAAAAAGCGAGGATGGGGATGAAAAACAGATTAGCGCGTATCGCGCTGGCCACGATGACGCTGGCGTTGACGCAGACGGCCTACGCCAAAACGCTGGTGTACTGCTCGGAAGGGTCGCCGGAGAATTTTAATCCGCAACTGTATACCTCCGGCACCAGCGTGGATGCCAGCGCGGTGCCGATTTACAACCGACTGGTGGACTTCAATGTCGGCACCACCGAGCTGGTGCCGAGCCTGGCGGAAAGTTGGGACATCAGCCCGGACGGTACTCAATACACCTTTCATCTGCGCAAGGGGGTGAAATTCCATCGTAACGCCCAGTTTGCCCCGAGCCGCGATTTCAACGCCGATGACGTGATTTTCTCTTTTCAGCGCCAGCGCGATCCCAATCACCCTTATCACAAGGTATCCGGCGGCACTTATGCCAATTTCGAGAGCCTGTCGTTTCGCAGCCTGATTGCCGCCATCGACAAACTGGATGATTACACGGTGCGCTTTACCCTGAGCCATGCACAAGCGCCGTTTCTGGCCGATTTGGCCTGGTATTTTGCGTCAATGTTGTCCGCCGAATACGCCGACCAGATGCTGAAAGCCGGCACGCCGGAGAAAGTGGATCTGGAGCCGGTCGGCACCGGCCCGTTCCAACTGGCGCAATACCAGAAAGATTCCCGCATTCTGTATCAGGCGTTTGCGGATTACTGGCAGGGCAAAGCCAAACTGGACCGGCTGGTGTTCAGCATCACGCCGGATGCCTCGGTGCGCTATGCAAAGCTGCGTAAAAATGAATGTCAGGTGATGCCGTTTCCCAATCCGGCTGAGCTGGCGGACATGAAGAGCAACAAGGACATTACCCTGATGCAGAAAGCCGGCTTGAATATCGGTTTTCTGGCCTTCAATACCCGCAAAGCGCCGCTGGATAACGTCAAGGTGCGTCAGGCGCTGACGATGGCGATCAACAAACCGGCGATTATCGAGGCGGTGTTTCAGGGCACCGGCAGCGCGGCTAAAAATTTGCTGCCGCCCGGCGTATGGAGCGCGGCAGCCGACCTGAAGGACTATGAATACGACCCGGAAAAAGCGCGGGTGCTGCTGAAAGACGCCGGGCTGGCGGAAGGCACCGCTATCGATCTGTGGGCGATGCCGGTTCAGCGGCCGTATAACCCCAATGCGCGCCGCATGGCGGAAATGATTCAAGCCGACTGGGCTAAAGTGGGAGTGAAAGCCAATATCGTCAGTTACGAGTGGGGCGAATACCTCAAGCGGGTGAAGAGCGGCGAACATCAGGCGGCGCTGATGGGCTGGACTACCGCCACCGGCGACCCGGATAATTTCTTCGGCCCGCTGTTTACCTGCAATTCCGCCAATGGCGGGTCCAACTCATCCCAATGGTGCTACCCGCCGTTCGATAAGCTAATCACCGACGCACGCACCGAGCAGGATCACCAGAAACGCGTGGAATTGTATCGTCAGGCGCAGTTCATGATGCATGAGCAGGCGCCGGCGGTGATGATCGCGCACTCGACTATTTTTGAGCCGGTGCGCAATACGGTGACCGGGTATGAAATCGACCCGTTCGGCAAACACATTTTTTATCAGGTCGATATTCGGCAGTAATTGCCGTGCCGGGCGGGAAAGCCGAGGTTTTCCCGCCCGGTTATTTTGCCTGTTCCGATCGTGCGGTTTCTCCCATTGACAGCTTCTCTCGTCGACAGTTTCGCCCGCCGACAGTACCATGACCTGCCTTTTTTACGATGAGTCGAGTTATGCGCGTTTTACTGGCCCCGATGGAAGGGGTACTGGATTCCCTGGTACGGGAATTGCTCACCGAAGTGAATGATTACGATCTGTGCATCACCGAGTTTTTGCGGGTGGTGGATAGCCGTTTGCCGGTAAAAGCGTTTTATCGCCTGTGCCCGGAGTTGCGCCACGGCAGCCGTACACCGTCCGGCACCCGGGTGCGGGTACAACTGCTCGGCCAGTACCCACAGTGGCTGGCGGAAAACGCGGCGCGGGCGGTGGAGCTGGGGTCCTGGGGCGTTGATCTCAACTGTGGTTGCCCGTCGAAAATGGTGAACGGCAGCGGCGGCGGCGCCACGTTGCTTAAAGACCCTGATTTGATCTACCGGGCTGCCAAAGCGATGCGCGAGGCGGTGCCGTCATCGCTGCCGATGACGGTAAAAGTGCGACTGGGCTGGGATTCCGGCGAACGCCAGTTTGAGATTGCCGATGCGGTAGCGCAGGCGGGAGCCAGCGAGTTGGTGGTGCACGGGCGTACCAAAGAGGATGGTTATCGGGCGGAGCGCATCAACTGGGCGGCGATTGGCGAGATCCGCCGGCGTCTGCGTATTCCCGTTATCGCCAACGGCGAAATATGGGACTGGCAAAGCGCGCAGGATTGCATGGCCGCCACCGGGTGCGACGCGGTAATGATTGGCCGCGGCGCGCTCAACGTGCCCAACCTGAGCCGGGTGATCAAATACCGCGAGGCGCGTATGCCGTGGCCGGACGTAGTGCAACTGTTGCAGAAATACGTGCGGCTGGAAAAGCAGGGCGACACCGGCCTGTATCATGTAGCACGCATCAAGCAATGGCTGGGTTATCTGCGCAAGGAGTATGACGAGGCGAGCGATCTGTTCAGCCGGGTCCGCGCCCTGACCACCTCGGCCGATATTGCCCGGGTGATCGACGGCATCCGCTAAGGGAACGCTTGCTGCGCCACGGGCATCGTCGTACTCTGTAAGCCGCTATACGTATTGCGTTGTTCCACATCACGTTTTGCCCTTTCAGAGAGGAGTGCGCCGCTGATGTTATCCGGTCTCAATCATCTGACGTTATCGGTGCGCGACTTGCCGTGCAGTCTGGCGTTCTATCATCGCTTGTTGGGACTACGGCTGGAGGCGGAATGGGCTACCGGCGCCTACTTGTCGTTGCCGGGGCTATGGCTGTGCCTGTCGCTGGAGCCGGCGCGCGACGATATCGCTGCCGGGTATACCCATTATGCGTTCAGTGTTTCGGCCGATAATTTTCCATTATTTTGCCGGCGTCTGCGAGATGCCGGGGTAACAGAATGGAAAGTGAATCGCAGTGAAGGCGACTCTCTCTATTTTCTTGACCCGGATGGTCACCAGTTGGAAGCGCATGTCGGTGATTTGGCGTCCCGGCTGGCGCGTTGTCGGTCAACTCCCTATGCATTGATGACGGTTTATTCGTAAAAATCATTCATGAAAAGAAGATTTACAACAATGTACTCATCTGAGCAGTAAAATGGCAGTCAGTGGATTGAATTATTACGCTTTCGTATCTATACATGATTAACGAAAAAAATAGTTTGTAATAATGAGTCATGAAATAGAAAAACGAACGGTGCAGCGGCACAACGGTAACCTGAGGTATGAAGGGTATCGTGGTTAAGCCGGATTGCTAAAAAAAACAGCGGCTGGTTTTTCTCGTGATGATGACCCGCCTGCCCCGGCAGTCAGGCGTTGAGTAAATGAGATTTATTTTGCCAATCAACCATGATGGAAAATGGAAAATTGGTTTTTTGGTAAGGGATAGATGTTTAAATCCGTTCTCTTTTTAGCATGGTGAACGCACACTGTGCTGTTGTTTGTAGTGCTCATTTCAGCACACCATGCCAATGACGGCTGGTGCAATCCGCGTGTTGGCCCGCAAGGTGATGGTGCGGGCGTTGGTGGGATCGCCGAAGGCTATTCGCTGAGCGGCTGATCGGCCGGTAATAAGTTAGCATGATAATAATAGCTATAATCACAAATATAACATGGCCTGAACGCCTTTTCCGTTTGCGTGTATGCGCGAAATAAAAGACGCCTCAGAGAGAGCCTATAAGCGGAGAAAAAAACGTGCACGAGCATTTTAGAGGGAAATATGAAGTTGAATTGAAATTTCGTATTCAGGATATTATCGCCTTTCGTGAAAGTTTATTCAGTCATCACCCGGAATCATTCGTATTCGAAAATAAGGAACACGATGTTTATTATGATTCGGCGGAAAAGAAATTGGGGCGACAAAATATCAGTATGCTATTACGGCGAATGGCGCCATCCGGGATCAAACTCTGGATTGTGAAAGGGCCGCGTACCGGTCGCTGCGAAGCCGTCAATGTTGAATCATTCGATATGACGGACAGCATGTTGAGAACGCTGGGGTTCCTGCCGATCTTCGAGGTGAATAAAACCCGCAGTATCTACTTTCTCGATCGGTTTCACATCACGCTGGATTATATTGAGTCGCTGGGGCATTTCGTGGAAATCTCCTGTATGACGGAGGATGAAGCGGAACTGGATATTCTGGGTGAACGTTGCCAGGACTGTGCGTTACGGCTGGGGTTACAGATGGACTGCATCGAAACCCGCTCCTATCGGCAATTGCTCGGGTATTAGACGGTGTAGCGCAAGAGACCGCCGGTGCGGCGCCTGAGGGCGCCGTGAAACCGGCGGCGGGCGCCGCCGTTATCCTGGGCCGACGGTAAGCCGGAGCCGACACGGCGTGTCATACCGGGTAAACAGTTGTCAAACTTTGTCACAAAGCTTTTGAGACTGGCGGAGTGCACGCTATCCAGAGGCGCATTATAATGCGTCGTTCTTTTTTTCAGTTAACAGTACACTGTTTAAGCTATTGAATAATGAATAAAAAATTTCGGCTTTCCGTTGTAAGCCTGTTGTTGCTTTCTGCACCGGTGTGCTTTGCACCGCAGGCCGCCGCCAAAACGTCCGTGACGCAACCTGCGTCGTCCCGCCAGGAGATCGCTTCCGGCAGCGCGATGGTGGTGGATTTACGTAATAACGATGTACTTTATTCCAGCAATCCGGATGTGGTGGTGCCGATTGCTTCGGTGACCAAGCTGATGACCGCCATGGTGGTGCTGGATGCCAATCAGCCGCTGGATGAGCGTCTCTCCGTCGATATCAGCCAGACCAAAGAGATGCAAGGGGTGTATTCACGCGTGCGTCTGGGCAGTGAGATCAGTCGTCACGATATGCTGTTGCTGGCGTTGATGTCGTCGGAGAACCGGGCGGCTGCCAGCCTGGCGCATCACTATCGCGGCGGGTATCAGGCGTTTATCGCGGCGATGAACGCCAAAGCCAAAGCGCTGGGGATGACCCATACCCGCTATGTGGAGCCGACCGGGCTGTCAACCAGCAACGTTTCGACGGCGCGTGACCTGACCAAATTGCTGATTGCTTCCAAACAGTATCCGCTGCTGGGCCAGCTCAGTACGTCGCATGAGAAAACCGCCGTGTTTACTCAGCCGTCCTACAGCCTGCCGTTTCGTAACACCAATCATCTGATTTATCGCCAGGACTGGAACATCCAACTGACCAAGACCGGGTTTACCAATCAGGCGGGTCACTGTCTGGTGATGCGTACGGTGATCAACGGGCGGCCGGTGTCGCTGGTGGTACTGGATGCGTTCGGCAAATTCACCCATTTTGCCGATGCCAACCGTCTGCGTAATTGGCTGGAAACCGGCAAAGTCAGCCCGGTGCCGGAAGCGGCGTTGAGCTACAAGAAACAGAAGTCGCTGGCGTCACGCCAGCCGCATAATAGCCGTGCTGGCGTAACCGCCGAGGTGGACGAATAACGGCAGGATAGGGCGGTGTTACGACGCCGCCCGCTCGTCTTGAATAATCCGGCCTGACGCCGCAATGTCCTCTTCATGCCCTGACTCACGCCAGGTTTCCGCCAGCGCCTGCCGATACCAGAGTTGCATCGCCGGTTGCGCCAGCAGGTGGCTGACATAATGCGCCGCCGCGCCAGTCAAGGGCAGACCGTAGGTCTGCGCCCGAAATACCACCGGGGCGAAAAAGGCATCTACCGCGCTGAACTGCGCTCCCGCCAGAAACGGCCCGCCGAATCGCTGTATGCCTTCCTGCCACAATTGATTCAGCCGATCGATATCGCTCTGCAACGCGGGGGTGAGAGTGTGGAGTGTTACCCGCACGCCACAGCTCATCGAACATTGATTACGCAAGGCGCTAAAGCCTGAATGCATTTCCGCCGCCGCGCTGCGAGCCCAGGCGCGGGCGGCCTTGTCTTGCGGCCACACGGCCGGATGTGCTTCCGCCAGATATTCGATGATGGACAGCGAATCCCAGACGGTGATGTCGCCATCGACCAGACAGGGCACTTTGCCGGTCGGCGAGAAGGCTTTGAACGCGGTTTGAACCGGAGCGGATGCAAACGGCGTCAGGATTTCTTCAAACGGGATATCCAGTGCTTTCAGCAGGATCCAGGGGCGCAGCGACCAGGACGAATAGTTTTTATTGGCGATGTGCAACTGATACATGTCTTCCTCCGTGGAGATATAGCGATGGGCCGAATTTTCACACCAACACACGTGCAACGTGAGGTATGACGGGTATAGATGTACCACGGAATCAGCGCTATAGCATCGTTTGATTCGCCGCGGGACCGGCTCAGGCCAGCAGTACCTGCCCGCACGCGGCCTGTAGCGCCGGCAGGTCGGCATGATTACCGCTGGCATGGTCGGTAATCAACAGGTCGATATCGGTTGGCGGCGCGTAGACAACGCGGCTGGTGATGCCAATCTTGCCGTGATCCGCCAGCATGATGCGTTGTCTGGCGTTGCGCGACATCGCCCCGGCGATTGCCGCTTCATGATGGGAAAAGCTGCTGGCGCCGGACTGGCTGGCGATGCCGACCGGCGACAGCAGGGCCACATCGGCGCGATAGCGCTGGATTTCGGTGACCGTCAGTGCGCCGCTGGTGGCTTGTGCGGCCGTCCCCATGTGACCGCCGAGCAGGATGACCTCGTGCGGTGAGTGCTCGTCGGTTTCGGCGCCGGTGAGTTTCAGCGCCACGTTCAGGCTGTTGGTGATGATGGTCATGCCGGGAAGCCGAAGCAATTCGCCGGCCAGCAAGGTCGTGGTGCTGCCGGCGTCGATAAACAGCGTCTGACCGGCTTTCAGGTGCTGTACCGCCCGTTGAGCGATCGCCAGTTTCTCTTGTTCCCGCACGGTGTTGCGTACCGATAGCGGCGGCTCGGGTTCCACCCCGGTCGAGACGACGCCGCCGTGTACCCGGCGCAGCACGCCTTGCGCTTCCAGCTTAAGCACATCGCGCCGTACGGTTTCCCGCGACACGCCCAGATGTTGAATGATGTGGTCGGTACTGACCCGATTTAACGATGACAACAACAAACGGATGCGGTGCAGGCGAGTTTCTTCGAGCATTAACAGGCATTCTCTCGGTCAGTGTGACGGTCGCGCCATTATAACGGCAAGGCGACGGACGATCAGGTTCAACGGACGATCGGTTCAGCGGATGATAGACATCGGTTGTGTATTTTTGTGCTTTTAAGCATAACAGGTATCACTGTGTTGGCAATGGTCCGACAGGAAGTTATTTTAATGTGCTTTCTTATCTATTTATTGTTTTTAAAATGTATTTAAACCCGCAGGCGATGAGCGGTGTGGTGGGCTGTCGCCACATTTAGTGGGTGTGTCTGGTGTGAGATAGCGTTTATTTATATTGCGTATTTTTGTATTTGTGCATTTTGTTGCTTTTGGTGTAGGGTAATGCTCATCAGGCGGCGCCGGAGAGCCGGTGACCATCACGCGTTGGGCATATTACTTTCAATCTGGAGTCATCATGGCGACACGTTCAACCATTATGGATACCAACAGCTTTCGGGCGGAACACGCCGCGGCACTCACCGACGACATCCGCACGCTGACCGAGAAACGCGGCAGAGTACTGGGGGATTCTTACCGGCTTTTCTACCGTAATCCGGTGCATCTGGTGCGCGGTGAGAAGCAATACCTGTGGGACGCGGCAGGCAACCAGTATCTGGACGTGTACAACAACGTCGCCAGCATCGGCCATTGCCACCCGGCGGTGATTGAGGCGGTACACGCACAGATGTGCCAGCTCAACACCCATACCCGTTATTTGCACGACCGTATTCTGGATTACACCGAAGACTTGCTGACGTTGGTGCCAGCGGCCATCACCAAGGCGATGTACATGTGCACCGGTTCCGAAGCCAACGATCTGGCGATTCGGGTAGCGCGCGCTTACAGCGGCGGCACCGGGATTATCGTCACCCGCGAGGCGTATCACGGCACCAGCGAGCTGACCTCCGGCGCGTCGCCGGCGCTGGGCAGCGGCCAGCCGATCGCCGCCACCACCCGACTGGTGCCGGCGCCGGATCGTTATCGTGTCGATGCGCCGGATTTGGGTGCCTGGTTTGCCAACCAAATCCAGCAACAGATCGATGACATGGCCGCGCACGGCATCAAATTCGCCGGTTTCCTCGCCGACTCGATTTTCTCTTCCGACGGCGTGCTGCCGGGGCCGGCCGGTTATCTGCAAGCCGCTATCGACGTAGTACATGCGAACGGCGGCATTTTTATCGCCGATGAAGTGCAACCGGGTTTTGCCCGCACCGGCGACGCCTTCTGGGGCTTTGCCCGTCACGGCATCGTGCCGGATATCATCACCATGGGAAAACCGATGGGCAACGGTATTCCGGTGTCGGCGCTGCTGGCGAAACCCGAAGTACTGGCGGCATTCAGTGATGAGATTCCCTATTTCAATACCTTTGGCGGTAACCCGGTATCGATGGCGGCGGCACAGGCGGTGCTGACGGTGATTCGTGAGGAGAAACTGCAAGAGCACAGTAAAGTAGTGGGGGCTCAACTGTTGAAGGAACTGGCCGGGCTGGCGGATCGTCATGCCAGCGTTGGCGATGTGCGCGGTGCCGGGCTGTTTATCGGTTTCGAGTTGGTTAGCGATCGCGACCACAAAACGCCGGACAAAACACGTGCGCTGAACGTTATCGAGCATCTGCGCGAGCAACGTGTGTTGACCTCGGTGGCCGGCCCGCACGGTAACGTATTGAAACTGCGCCCGACGCTGGCGTTTCAGGCGCATGACATCGACTGGCTGGTCGGGGCGCTGGATAAGGCGCTGAGTGCGACCGCCTCCTGACCGTGGCGTTAAAGAATGTCCCGGTGGGCGCGGCGCTAGCGCCTGAACGTAATATTGCCTGAATACAGTGTGATGCTTTCCTGGCGTTTGTGCTGTATCACACCGTCAGCGGGAAAATGTGTGATAGCCATTTTTCCACTGACGGTTTTGTGGCACATTAGCCGCCTTGTCAATCACATCATCGGGCAGGTTGTCGCTCCCTAACCGGCAACTGCACAAGGAACTTGCAATAACAATGAAATGGTTTACTCCACTGGCGCTCGCGGTTGGCCTGGCCTGTAGCCCGCTTTGGGCGCAAACGTCCCTGCATCAGAGCGCGCCACAGGCGGCTCCCGCCCAGCAGCAACGCGATGCTTTCGTTAGCGATTTAATGAAGAAAATGACGCTGGATGAAAAAATAGGCCAGCTTCGTTTGATCAGCGTCGGGCCGGATAACCCGAAACACGCTATCCGTGAGATGATCCACAACGGTCAGGTCGGTGGGATTTTCAACACCGTTACCCGGCAGGATATCCGCGTGATGCAGGATCAGGTGATGCAACTCAGCCGCCTGAAAATTCCGTTGTTTTTCGCCTATGACGTGGTGCACGGCCAGCGTACCGTATTTCCGATCGGGTTGGGGTTAGCCTCCAGTTGGGACATGAGCGCCGTCGAGCTGTCGGCGAAAATTGCTGCTTATGAAGCCACCGAAGACGGCCTGAACATGACCTGGGCGCCGATGGTGGATATCACCCGCGATCCGCGCTGGGGCCGTGTCTCCGAAGGGTTCGGTGAAGATACCTATCTGACCAGCGAAATCGCCCGCGTGATGGTGAAAGGCTTTCAGGGCGACGACCTGACCGGCCGCCATTCGCTGATGACCAGCGTGAAACACTATGCGCTGTATGGCGCGGCGGAAGGCGGACGCGACTACAACACCGTCGATATGAGCCCGCAGCGCATGTTCCAGGATTACATGCCGCCGTACAAAGCGGCGATTGATGCAGGCAGCTACGGCGTTATGGCGTCGCTCAACTCTATCAACGGTGTGCCGGCCACCGCCAACCGTTGGTTGCTGAAAGATGTGCTGCGCGACCAGTGGCACTTCAAAGGCATCACTATCAGTGATCACGGCGCCATCAAAGAGATGATCAAGCACGGTGTGGCGGCAGACCCGAGCGATGCCTCGCGTATTGCGCTGCAGTCCGGCATCGGCATGAGCATGAGCGACGAGTATTTCGTGCGCTATCTGCCGGATCTGGTTAAACGCGGGCTGGTCAGCATGAAGGATATCGATGATGCCTGCCGTCAGGTGCTGAACATGAAATACGATATGGGCCTGTTCGAGGATCCGTACCGTCATCTCGGCCCGGCCGGTTCCGACCCGGTGGATACCAACGCCGAAAGCCGTCTGCACCGCGAAGAAGCGCGTGACGTGGCTCGCCGCAGTCTGGTGTTGCTGAAAAACCGCCTTGATATTCTGCCGCTGAAAAAATCCGGCACTATTGCGGTCGTCGGGCCGCTGGCCGACAGCCAGCGCGATATTATCGGTAGTTGGTCTGCCGCCGGACGTAAGGCGCAGGCGGTCACCGTGTATGAAGGCATTCGTAAAGCCGTGGGGTATAACGCTCGCGTTTATTACGCCAAAGGTTCGAACGTCACCAATCATCCGGGGTTGCTCAAATTCCTGAACGAGTACGATGAGTCTGTCGTGGTTGACCCGCGCTCGCCGCAGGCGATGATTGACGAAGCGGTAGACGTAGCGAAGAAATCCGACGTAGTGGTTGCGGTGGTAGGGGAATCCCAGGGGATGGCGCATGAAGCGTCCAGCCGTGCCAAAATTACCATTCCGCCGGAACAGAAAGCGCTGATTTCCGCACTGAAAGCCACCGGCAAACCGCTGGTGCTGGTGATGATGAACGGCCGTCCGCTGGATCTGAGCCGTGAAGATCAGCAGGCGAACGCGATCCTGGAAACCTGGTTTAGCGGTACTGAAGGCGGTAACGCCATCGCCGATGTGCTATTTGGCGATTACAACCCGTCCGGTAAGCTGCCGATGACCTTCCCGCGCTCGGTGGGGCAAATCCCGATGTACTACAACCACTTGCCGACGGGGCGTCCGTATTCGGCAGAAGCGCCCAACAAGTACACCTCGCATTATTTTGATGAAGCCAACGGCCCGCTGTATCCGTTCGGTTACGGTCTGAGCTACACCACCTTCGATGTGTCGGAGGTGAAACTCTCCAGCCCGACCATGAAGCGCAACGGCAGCATTAAAGCATCGGTGACGATTACCAACACCGGCAAACGCGCCGGCGAAACCGTGGCACAGCTGTATCTGCATGATGTGGTGGCGTCAATCAGCCGTCCGGTGAAAGAGCTGCGCGGCTTCCAGAAGGTGATGTTGCAGCCGGGTGAAAGCCGTACGCTGACTTTCACCCTGTCGCCGCAGGATTTGATGTTCTACAACGCACAGATGCAGCAGGTGGCGGAGCCGGGCAAGTTTGATGTGATGATCGGGCTGGATTCCCAGCGCGTGAAAACCAGCAGCTTTACCTTGCTGTAAGCGCCTGTTGTTTTGACTTGAGGTAGAAAACGGCGGCCCCTGAGATGATGATCCCAGGGGCTGGACAGGAAAACCGGCTGCGCTATAACAGGCGGCCGGATCTAACCGGTGTGGCGTCAGCCGCCGTGCACGATAATGATATACCCCACCAGCATCACGCCGCCGATGCCGCCTAACGCGCACAGCGCAAACAGGCTGACGACCCCCAGTTTTTTGATATTCATCCGGTTATCCTTTCGTTATGTCCCGGTAATGGTTACGTTCCGGCGATTATAGAGCCTCCGCCACCGGATACAAGCCAGCCGCATGTGTCGGCGTCAATCCGTTACGTCGTTGATAAGTTTACGGCGTTGATAAATGTGACGGTGTCACAAATTTGGTTATCGACTATGGCTACTGACGTTGCCGCCGGTCTGTGGGACAATACCGGCCAGATTGAACGACAGTGAGATGGCATGACCCTGACCCCCGCGTTAAAGCAGCAGATTGGCGAATGGTATAAAGCGCTGCAACAGCAAATTCCCGATTTTGTCTCCCGTGCGCCACAGCGCCAGATGATTGCCGAGGTGGCGAAAGCGCTGGCAGGCGATTATCCGCGTCATCTGGTGATCGAAGCGCCGACCGGCGTGGGTAAGACCCTGTCTTATATGATCCCCGGTATTGCCGTCGGCCGGGCAGAGCTGAAAACGCTGGTCATCAGTACCGCCAACGTGGCGTTGCAGGATCAGATCTTCAACAAAGATTTGCCGTTGCTGCGCCAGTTTATTCCTGAACTGAAGTTCACTGCGGCGTTTGGTCGTCGGCGCTATGTGTGCCCGCGCAATCTGGCGGCGATGGCGACCGACGCGTCGGCGCAAGGCGATCTGATGCTGTTTATGGATGACCACCTGCCGTCCAGCCGCGAGGACCAAACCACCAGCGCCCGGTTGCAACAGGCATTACAAAGCTATGCCTGGGACGGACTGCGTGACCATTGCCAGGAGTCGATCGACGATGCGCTGTGGCAACGCCTCAGTACCGACAAGGCCAATTGTCTTGGCCGCAACTGCCATTATTACCGCGAATGCCCATTCTTCCTCGCCCGCCGGGAAATTGAAGACGCCGACGTAGTGGTGACCAACCACGCGTTGGTGATGGCGGCGATGGAAAGCGATTCGGTGCTGCCGCAGGCGAAAAATATGCTGCTGGTGTTGGACGAAGGCCACCACGTGCCGGATGTGGCGCGCGATGCGCTGGAGATGTCCGGTGAGGTGACGGTCAGTGCGGTGCAGCACCAGATGGATCAACTGATTCAGCAGATAGGGCTGTGTCTGGCGCAGTTCCCGCCCAAGTCGCCGCCGCGGCTGATGCAGCCGGACCGGCTGGGCGAGCACTGCGGCGAAATACGGGAGCAGTTGCAACTGTTCGAGCGCCTGAGCAGTCTGTTTTTGCCGCCTGCCCAGCCGGACGCCGATTACCGTTTTCCGATGGGGGAACTGCCGGAGGAGATGCGCGAGTGCTGCAATCGGCTATGCAAACTGGCGGATAGCCTGCGTGGGCTGGCGGAATACCTGCTGAATGATTTGGCGGAAAAAACCGGCAAACACGATGTAGTCAAGCTGCATCAGGCGATGCTACGCATTAGCCGGCTGAACGGTTACTGGGAGGCGCAAAGCAAGTTATGGCGGCTGGCGGCGCTGGAGAAATCCTCTAATGCGCCGGTGTCGAAATGGCTGCTGCGGGAACGGCGCGACAACCAGTTGCATCTCTACTTTCACTGCGCGGGTATTCGCGTGTGCGACCAACTGGACCGCTTGCTGTGGCGCAATCTGTCGCATGTGGTGGTCACCTCGGCGACATTGCGTTCGCTCAACAGCTTTTCCCGTCTGAAGGAACTCTCAGGGCTGGATGAAGAGGAGGGCGATACCTTCATCGCGCTGGATTCACCGTTTAATCACCGTGAACAAGGTAAACTGGTGATCCCGCGAATGCGCCATGAACCGCTGATCGCGCAGGAAGCGGAACATATCGCCGAGATGGCGCGGTTTTTCCGGGCTGAACTACAGCGAGAAGCCCACAAAGGCATGTTGATGTTGTTCGCCAGCCAACGGGCGATGCAGCAGTTTCTGACCGAAGTGCCCGACCTGCGGCTGATGCTGCTGGTGCAGGGCGATCAGCCGCGCTATCGGCTGGTAGAGCTGCATCGCCAACGTGTACAACAGGGGCAAACCAGCGTGCTGATCGGCCTGCAATCCTTCTCTGAAGGACTGGATCTCAAAGGCGAATTGCTGTCGCAGGTGCATATCCATAAGATTGCCTTTCCGCCGATAGACAGCCCGCTTGTCCTCACCGAGGGTGAGTGGCTGAAAAGCCTCAAGCGTCACCCGTTTGTGGTGCAGAGCTTGCCGAGCGCCTCATTCAGCCTGATTCAGCAGGTCGGCCGATTGATCCGCAGTCACGACTGTTTCGGTGAAATCGTCATCTACGACCGTCGTTTATTGACTAAAGGCTACGGCGCCCAGTTACTGGCTGCGTTACCCGTATTTCCCATCGAACAGCGTGCGATGCCGGATGAGATGCCGGATGATAAGTAGCTTGTCGTCGGGTTATCAGCCGCATCAACCGTCAGTTGTGACGGTTTAGCCGGCGTCGGTTGCGGGAGCGGCAACGGCGATTTCACGCTTCCTCCGCGGCCAATTCATGCTATGTTTCCAATGCGTTGTCTTGCCATGACCGGCGCCGTCTGTGCGCCCGGTCGATGAAAATCGTTTAACCGTCGCCTTACCCGTGAGAGCACATTTATGGATTACACCCGAATCATTAAAGAGGTTGGTCGCGGCAAAAATCATGCACGCGATCTGAGCCAGGACACGGCGTATCAGTTGTATGGTCACATCCTGAATGATCAGGTGCCGGAGCTGGAGCTGGGCGGGTTGTTGATCGCATTTCGGATTAAAGGCGAGTCCGAAGCCGAAATGCGCGGTTTCTATCAGGCGATGCGCGAACAAACGTTACACCTGTCTGCGCCGGCCGGCAGAGCGATGCCGGTGGTGATCCCCAGTTATAACGGCGCACGTAAACAAGCTAATCTGACGCCATTGCTAGCGCTGTTGCTGAACCGACTGGGGCTGCCGG
Organism: Dickeya sp. ws52; assembly: GCF_007210685.1. Lineage (NCBI taxonomy): Bacteria > Pseudomonadati > Pseudomonadota > Gammaproteobacteria > Enterobacterales > Pectobacteriaceae > Dickeya > Dickeya sp. ws52. The sequence continues at coordinate 11,578 of NZ_SZVX01000019.1, read as the reverse complement.
TGGTGGTGCATGGCGTCAGTAACGACCCAACCCGCGTGACCAGCGAGGCGATTTTTCGTGAACTGGGCATTGCGCCGGTCAGCGATGCACAGACGGCGCAGCAGAGACTCGATCAGGGCGATGTCGTGTTTATGCCGGTGTCGCTGCTCTGCCCGGCTATCGAACGTCAGTTGGACCTCCGCTGGCGTATGGGGGTGCGCAATAGCGCGCATACGCTGGCCAAGCTGGCTACGCCCTTTGGGGAAGACGCCGCGTTGCGACTGGCAAGCGTGTCGCATCCGGAATATGTCGGCCGAGTCGGCACCTTTTTTCAGGACATCCGCGGCCGTGCGTTATTGATGCACGGCACCGAAGGCGAGGTTTACGCCAACCCGCAGCGCTGCCCGGATATTTATTCCATCCGTGAACAGCGTAACGATCTTTTGCAGGTGCGTCAGGATATCACCGTCGATCGTTCAACCCTGCCTGCTGATAAAGAGGCGGTGGCGACGGCTCGCTGGACGCAAGCGTGCCTGGCGGGGGAACAACCGATACCCCAGGCGATTCGGCTGCAACTGGCGTGTTGTCTGGTGGGAACCGGTGAGGCTGCCTCCATGGAGCAAGCGGTCTCGGTAATACGAAAACGATTGGGTTGAACATAACGATTAACAATAGGGAACAACCACATGCAACAGGCCAAGGCGTATTTTGACGCCCTTAACCGCGACTATCTGGCGGTGCATCAAACCAAAGAGGATCTCTTCTGGCAACGTTATATGGGAACCGGCGACGAGACCGTCTCTTCCCGTTTCGCGGAGGCGGAAAGCGTCTGGAAACGTTTTATTTCGCAGTCTTCCCGGCTGGCCGAATTGCGGCGACATATTGCGACGGTGGAAGCGGCGCCTGCCGACGAAGCGCGCGACGCCTTGCTGCACGGCTTGCGCGGTTGGTATCGCTTTTTTGACTGTAATGTGATTGAAGACCCGCAGGCACAGGCGCTGATGGATGAGCTGATTGCCGCCGAACACGACCTGTTTTCCCGCCGTAAAACCTACCAGCCGACTCATCTTAATGAGCGGGGCGAGCGGGTTTCCGCGTCGCTGGGCGAGTTGCTGACCAACCAGGCCACCAATGATAACGAGGAATACCGACGCAGCTCGCAGCAGGCGCTGCGTGAGCTGGAACAGTGGCTGGTGACGCACGGATTCCCGGCGCTGGTCAGTTTGCGCAATCGCTTTGCGCGTCAGATGGGCTATCGCAATTACTTTGATTACAAGGTGAATAAAACCGAGCGGATGACGCCGGAGCAATTATTCGCCATTCTCGATCGCTTCGAGGAACAAACCCGCGAGGCCAATCTGCGTAGCCTGCGTCAGCTGGCGGCGGAAAAGGGCGAGGCGGCGTTACAGCCGTGGAATGTGCGCTATGCCAGTACCGGCGATGTCACCCGTCAGATGGATTCGTATTTCCCGTTTTCCGCCTCGTTGTCCCGTTGGGTCAACAGCTTCAAACGGTTGCATATCGATTTCAGCGGCGCACAGATGCAGCTCGACCTGCTGGTGCGTAAAGGCAAATATGAAAACGGTTTTATGCACCAGCCGGTGCCGCCGTTTGTCGATCAGGGACGGTGGCTGCCGGCGCGCATCAATTTTACCAGCCTGGCGCAGCCGGATCAGGTCGGCAGCGGCGCTATCGGCATCAACACGCTGTTTCATGAAGGCGGCCACGCCGCGCATTTCGCCAACATTCGCCAGAATGCGCCTTGCTTTGCGCAGGAGTTCCCGCCGACGTCAATGGCCTACGCCGAAACCCAATCGATGTTCTGCGATAGCCTGTTGCAGGATGCCGACTGGCTCAAACGCTATGCGCATAACGCGCAGGGCGAGCCGGTGCCCGATGCGCTGATTCAGGCCGATATTCGCGCACGTCAACCGATGCGGGCCTTCAACGAACGCCATATTTTGCTGGTGCCGTATTTCGAATGGCAACTGTACTGCATGGATGACGATGCGCGTACGCCAGAGGCGATTTTGCAACTGGCGCGTGATATTGAGCAGCGTATTCTCGGCATCAATGGCAGCCCGCGCCCGACGATGGCGATCCCGCATTTGCTGTCGATGGAGTCGGCCTGTTCGTATCAGGGGTATCTGCTGGCGCTGATGGCAGTAGAGCAAACGCGGCATTTCTTCCTGCAACGCGACGGTTATCTGACGGATAACCCGGCGATTGGCCCGGACCTGACGCGTCACTACTGGCAGCCGGGCAACAGCCTGAGCCACGATGAAACGTTACGCAGCCTGACCGGCGAAGGGTTCAATCCGGACTATCTGGCGCATGAGTGCAACCTGACGGTAGACGAAGCCTGGCAGCAGGCGCAGGCCGCCATTGCCGCGGCGATGGCGCGTCCGCAACCGGCGGCGGATTTCTCGCTTAATGCCCATATCCAGGTGGTGGATGGCGGTACGGTGCTGGCGGACAATCAAGACGGCGATGACGCCATGTGCCAGGCATTCGCCCGTGCCATTGAGGATAGCTATCCGCTTCATGCTTGAGTGCGCAACGCCGTGGCGGTGCCGCGGCGTTTACTGTTGCCATGCTTGCTTTTTGAACTCCATCACTCTTTTGTATCGCTAAACCGGCTCGGCTCTCTCGCGCCGGGGGGAACCCGCGCCTATACTGGTCTGGCGGTATCCGCAATGAATGAAAGTGCCTGTTATTAAAAAAGTTTCACCGAACTGTCATCAGCAACGCTTAGGCTGATGCGGTTTCTTATCTTTGACGATAATCCGTGACAATAAAAAGGACATATCATGCGCTATTCTTACGTGTTTATGGCAGTGGTGTGCTCGCTGACGGCAGCCCAGACGCAGGCTGCATCCCGTAGCGATTCCCAACTGCCGCAAATCAGCGTGCTGCAAACCACCACCGAGGCCAGCAATAGCGCCCCGGTGATTGAAATGCAGCAACAGGTGCAGCAATACCTGCAAAAAGCCTTGCAGGGAACCGCGCCGAAGCTGACTCGCGCAGTACTGGATAAAGCGCCGGATCAGGGTGAACCGCAGGGCGACATGAAATGGCTGAAAGCGACCGGTTATGTGTTCAACCCGAAAGACCAGCAGCAAGCCAGCGTGAAACTGCTGGAAGGGTTCAGAACTTTGCCCACGGCGGTGTTGGAGAAAAACCTGGCGACGGTGGAACGCATCAATCTGGAGTCGACGTTGGCGTTGCGCCAAAAAGCGCTGATTGATGCGGAAAATACCCGTTATCTGTATGCCCTGGCGGAGGCGCTGGGGCCGAAGCTGGGCAAGGCGTTTCTCGATGTTTATCAAAAAGGTGAGATAGGAAAAGCCGCCGCGCTGATCAAGGCCACCAACGTCAGTACCTCCGCGGCGAAAAACGCCTTTGACTACCCACGCCCGTTCAGACAACCGGGTAATAGCATTCATCTGGTGCCGGATACCGCCGTTGTCGCAGACAACGCCCGTTACACGGCGTCAGGCGGTTCGTTCCCCAGCGGCCATACCAACGGCGGCTATAACGATGCGTTGTTGCTGGCGCAGATGCTGCCGGAACGCTTTGTGCCGCTTCTCGACCGCGCCGCGACTTACGGCTACTCCCGTCAGGTATTGGGCGTGCATTTCCCGCTGGATGTTATCGGCGGGCGCATGACGGCGCAGCGTAGCGTAGCGCATTTCCTGAATGACCCGAAATACCGTGTATTGTTCAACGAAGCCAAAACCCAGTTGCGCACTGCGCTGGAGAAAGCGTGCGGCACCACGCTGGCCGAATGCGCCAAACCGCAGGGTAAAAACGATCCTTACACCGACCCGGCGATGAAGTCGTTCTACCGTTACACCATGACCTACAATTTGCCGATGGCGAAGGTGAAAGCCCAACCGGTCAACGTGCCGGAAGGGGCGGAAGTTCTGCTGGAAGGGCCGTTGCCGCAGTTAAGCGCCGCCCAGCGCCGGGCGTTGATGGCGAAAACCGCGGTTGCCGACGGCTACCCGTTGTCTTCTGGCGGGCCGGACGCCAATTTCTGGCAACGCCTGAACCTGCATGATGCGGTGGCCGCGGCGAAGAAATGAAGAAATAAAGATGATTCCCCCTGAAAAGGGGGAAATCATGGCAAGTAAAAGAGCCTATTAAGAGAGGCTCGAAGAGAGGCGAAGCTTGCGCCTCTCTTTTTTTTGCGCAACCAAACCGTTTTGCGCATACCAAACCGCAACCGATGCGATTAACGCGTAATACCGACGTTATCAAAACTGACTTTGCCGTGGCTGTTGTTGTGCGATGAAAGCGCCAGCCCGACATACAGCGTATCGTTCATATTTTGATTGATGGTCTTATTGAGCGTGGTCCAGCTCTGCCCGTCGTTGGACACCTCGGAGATAAAGGCGTTGCCGTCGCGGGTTAGCCGTAACCAGGTGGGTTGACTGCCGTGCTCGGATTTGGCGAACGCTCCGCGGCTGCCGGTGGCGCTGGCTTCTTTGCTGCGCCATTGCGACATCGGGCCGGAAGAGGCGATATAGCCGGTCAGCATGTAAGCGCTGCCTTCGGAGAGGGTGTTGCGCATCATCACGCCGGCTTTGGCGTAAGGATCGCTGTAGCGCAGGTCGATCAGGCGCGCGGTAATACTGCCGTCGCCTTTCAGTTTCTGATAGACGAAACTTACGCTGTCGCCGGCGGCCCACATGTCGCCATTCTGCGCTTCCAGCGCTATCACGTCCTGATCTTCGCTGGCTGTACCGGAGGCGGCGGCTTTGCCGATATCCTGTTGTGTCCAGTTGGCGCTGAGCGGGGCGGCGGGCGGCGTGGTGACGGTGACCACGTTGGAGTAGGCGGAGTCGCCGGCCTGATTGTAGGCTTTTACCCGGAACGCATACGTTGTGCCGGGGGCCAGCGTGCCTACTTCGACGGACGTCGCGCCCGGCCCCAGCGATTCGGCGCTGGTGTAGGCGCCACCGGCTTCATAGGCGCGGGGTGTGGTGTCATAGGCGCCTTCGCCGAAGGTTCCGGCATAAGAGTACTCCACGATAAAGCCACGCTCGTTATCCGAACAGTCGTTCCAGTCCAGTTGCACCACTGAACTTGAGACGACCCCGGCCGTCAGGCTATCGGGAGACGACGGTGGTTTATCGTCGCCGGTATACGGGTCCAGCGATACCCCGTCACGCAGTGTGGCGGCGTTGATGCGATGGCGGGTCGCCGCCAGTCGGCTGTTGACGTCGGTCAATGTCAGCGGGGTGATGCTGATGTCGTAATCCACCGTACCTTCGCGCTGCGTTAAGGTCGCGGTGCCGTCCAGATAGAAAATTTCATTGAGCCATAGGCTGGGCATCACTTCGCCGTTGCCGGCGGGTGCGCCGACGGTAAAGGGAACCAGCGGGTTGCCGGTGCTGGTTTGGGTGCCGGCGTTCCAGACGCCGGAGCGGCCGGGCGTGCCGTCAAGGCGGTAATCCGGTGCGTAGCGATCGGTTAACGCCACTTTTTTGATGATGCCTTGCGAGGCCGTTACCAGCGGTGCATTTTCCGCCAACAAGGTGCCGCCGCGGTTAAAATAGTTTAGCTCCCAGTGCATCAGGAAGTAGCCCTGACCGGTGAGCGTCAGGTGCTCGCCGGCGTGTAACAGCAGGTATTTCCCTTCCTTTGCGCCTTTAATCGGCTCGACGTATTTATTGGCTTCGCCGTCATTGTCGCCGACCAACGTGACGCCGGTTGCCGCCGGCCGCTGGTACAGGCCATTCATCTTTGGATAAGACAGCTCCTGAGAGTCCTTCTCGACGGCCATGAGGCTGGCTGAGGCAACCGAGCCGGCGCAGCGTTGTGTGTCGATGGCGGGGTGGGCGTCGTCAGCGAACCCGTATGCGCTGAACAGCAATCCGCCCATCAGGGCGCTGAGTCGGCGTCGGGAAAGGCGAGAACGGGTAGTTTTCATGCGTACATCCTGGTGAACTGATAACGTGTTGATTTAAAGGTGATATTAATAATGATGGGTAACGGCTTCGGGCAGCGTATAGCAATCAGTAGAAAATGCCAAATCTATTGGATTGATTTCCGGAATGTTCGTATCTCGGTTGAATGTTCGTATCTAGGTTAATGTTCGTATCCCGGTGAATGTCCGTATCCCGGTGAGTGAGGTTCGGCATAAGGAATCGGGCGGCCAGGGGATCAGCATCGTGTCAACGCCAACGTGGACGGCAGCCCGTTCAGAGCCGCCGTCAATGTGCTATCAGGATACGTGTTGCAGGAATTCGCGCAGACGATCGCTGGGCGGGTTCGAAATCAACGCATCCGGGTGACCGTCTTCGGCAATCCGGCCTTTATCGATGAAGATCAGGCGTGAGGCCACTTTCTGAGCAAAGCCCACCTCGTGGGTTACGATGACCATGGTCATGCCTTCTTCGGCCAGATCTTTCATCACGTTCAGGACTTCGTGACGCAATTCCGGGTCCAGCGCCGAGGTGGGTTCGTCAAACAGCATTAGCTTCGGTTTGACCGCCAGCGCACGGGCGATCGCCACCCGCTGTTGCTGACCGCCGGAAAGTTCTGACGGGTAGTGGTGGGCGCGTTCCGCCAGACCCACTTTGCCCAACAGCTCACGCGCCAGCTTCTCCGCGTCGGCTTTGCTGGCGCCGCGTACGCGAATCGGGCCGAAAGCCACGTTTTCCAGCGCCGTCAGGTGCGGGAACAGGTAGAACTGCTGGAACACCATGCCGGCTTCCTGACGGATCAGACGCTCATCCACTTTCGGATCGTTGACGGTCAGGCCGTCTACCACCAGCTCGCCGCTGGTAATCTCTTCCAGCTTGTTGATGCAACGCAGCAGGGTGGATTTACCGGAGCCGGACGGCCCGATAATCACCACCACTTCGCCCTGATTGATGTTCAGGTTGATATCGTGCAGCACTTGCGTCTGGCCGTAGTGTTTCGATACGTTTTTAAATTCAATCATATAATTTTCAGTCTTCTTTCCAGCCAGCGTAAAACCATACTCAATGCCAGCGTGATCACCAGATAGATCACGGCCACCGCACTCCAGATTTCCAACGCGCGGAAGTTACCGGCAATGATTTCCTGCCCCTGGCGGGTCAGCTCCGCAACGCCGATGACGATGAATAGCGAGGTGTCTTTGATGCTGATAATCCATTGGTTACCCAGCGGCGGCAACATGCGGCGCAACGCCAGCGGCGCGATAACATGACGCAGCGTGTCGCGACGTGACAGCCCCAGCGCCAGGCCGGCTTCGGTAAAACCTTTATGGATAGACAACACCGAGCCGCGGGTAATCTCGGCGATATAGGCGCCCGAGTTGATCATTATCGTGACCACGGCGGCGCTGAATGGGTCGATACGTACCGATGTCAACAGCATCGGCAGCGCGAAATAGATAAACATCACTTGCACGACGATCGGCGTGCCACGGATGATTTCGATAAATACCAGCGCGATACGGTTGGACAACCCGCCGCCGTAAACACGGGCGAATCCCGCCAGTACGCCAATGATTAGGCCACCCAACAAACCCAGCACGGAAATCAGCAGGGTCATTTGAGCCCCTTCCAGCAACAGGGGAATCGATGGCCAGATGGCACTCCAGTCAAACTGCATGAACATTCTCCAGCAACGTATAACGCCGCAATAACACGGTGCCGCACGGCTTTGCCGTCGGCACCGTAAGTCATCGCCAGGTCGTTATTTTTTATTCAACTCATTATTTCGGTTCGGTGCCGAACCATTTTTGGTAGAGGGCGGCGTAGGTGCCGTTGTCGCGCAGGGTTTTCAGCGCGCCGTTCACCTTGTTGCGCAGATCGTCGCTGCCTTTCGGGAACGCGATGCCATACTGTTGCGCTTTGATGGAGTCGCCGACGGCTTTGAATTTGCCGTTGCCGGCGGTTTTGATGAAATAGAGAATGTTCGGCGTATCGTGCAGCACCGCGTCGGCGCGATTGGTGCCCAGTTCCAGATAAGCGTTGTCGATGTTGGGGAACTGACGCAGTTCTTTGGTTTTGATGTTGGCTTTGGCGTAATCGACCGAACCTGTACCGCTCTTCACCGCCACGACTTTGCCCGCCAGATCCTGCTCGCCTTTAACATCCTGATTATCCGCACGCACCATCACCAGCAAGCCGCTGCTGTAGTAGCCGTCAGAGAAATCGATTGCGCGTTTGCGCTCTTCGGTAATGGTGATGCCGGCCAGAGCCAGGTCCACATTACGGGTTTGCAGCGCCGGGATGATACCGCTGAAATCCATCGGTTTCAGGGTGTAGGTCAGGTTCAATTGCTTGGCGATGGCATCCCACAGGTCGATGTCGAAACCGACGTATTTATCGCCTTGTTTGAATTCAAACGGTACGAATGCCGTATCGGTCGCGACGATCAGCGGTTTCTCAGCTGCCTGACCGGACAGGCTAAAGGCCAGCGCAAGTGCGGCCAGTGAAGCTTTAAATAATGATTTCATCAAAACGTCCTTCCTCTCGTTGGTTATATATTCCACTGTCTTACCGCACCTTGCGGATGTGCTGTGTCAACCTCTGGCATACAGGCATGAGGCCGATGACCTGACATCGGTTGTGATCGCCCGCCGTACTGCCGTTCAGAGTGCGGTGGAGAAAACAGGGGGAGTCGTTGCCAAAACAGGACGGGTAGACCCGCTAATTTATTATGGTGCTTCCATCAGAAACGCCTATGGAAAGCGCTGCTATGAATAACTGAATTGTGCAGGGGACACAACCGTTGATTACGTCCGAAAGGCAATATTGCTAACAAGCGCTAATTTTTTGTACATTTTTCGGCGCACATACCAGCAAACTGCGTGGTGATGCAAAAAAAGTGCATATTATTTCATTTCTGCAACGGTGGGTTTATCGGCGGGAAACGGCATGGATGAAATGGGCTAAAGGGGCGAATTGCCGTAAATACGTGAAGAAATCCGGCGGGCTGGCCGCCGGTCATCATTGATCAATTATTCGATATTGGCTTCGATAAACCACAGGTACTGATCCAGATCGCGGGACGCGGCGGTGAGCATATCTGCGGTATCTTCGTCCTGCGCCTGGCTGATGGCTTTGCGCACGGTATTGGCGATGACGGCATAGCGATCCGCCAGTGCTTTCAGGTGGTCTTGCACGCTGTGGATCGCCAGCGGGTAGCTCCCCAACGCGGTCTTCTCATGCACAACCTGAACCGTGCCGGTTGCCACGCCGCCCAACTGCACCACGCGCTCGGCGAAGGTGTCCAGATGCGTAATCAGCGAGGTGCGGAAGGTATCCAGCATTTCATGGACGGCGATGAAGTTGGCCCCACGCATGTTCCAGTGTGCTTGTTTGGTGATCAGCGACAGATCGGTAAAGTCCACGACCAGCTGATTGAGCAGGGCGATGGTCGAGGCTTTAACGTTATCGTCCAGATCGTTACGGGTGAAAATAAGACCGGCGGATGCGGCTTTTACCAGTTTGGCTGTACGCATAGTATTATCCTCTTTTAATGGCTGTCATGACTGATGATGATTCTGGTTGTCAACGAAACGAATTATATCAGCCGGTATGAGCAGAGGATGCTTAGTTCGGTCTATTACAGGAATAGACGCCGATAGCGCGGCAATTGATGATATTTCCCGAGCGTAATAACGACGTTTTGGAAAACGTGGCGATGAACCTGGCGTTTATTTAGGAAACGACGGGTTCGGCGCGCTTTTTTACGCTAAGCGTGGTGCCCAGCGAAGCCATGATAATAAACGCCAGCGCCAGCCATTGGGTGAGCGTCAGGTGTTCATTGAGAAAGAGAATGCCGGACATTGCCGCTACGGCAGGCTCCAGACTCATCAACGTACTGAACGTTCGTGTCGGCAGCCGGGTCAACGCCAGCATCTCCAATGTGTACGGCAGAGCCGTGGACAGCAAGGCGACGGCAATACCGATAGGTAAGACATCGAGGGAAAACAGGGTGTTGACGTCGGAAAACAGTAAACCGACCGGGCAGTATACCAGCGCGGCGATCAGCGAGCCCATTGCTACCGTTCCGGCACCGTGGTTGGCGCCGGCCTTTTGGCCGAACAGAATATAACCGGCCCAGCAAGCACCGGCACCAACCGCACAGGCGGCGCCGACGAAATCGACATTGTCGATGTGTTGCCCGAGCGGCAACAGCAGCCACAGCCCGGCGGCGGCCAGCACTACCCAGATAAAGTCCGGCAAACGGCGTGAAGCGAGAATCGCCACCGCCAGCGGCCCGGTGAATTCCAGCGCCACCACAATGCCGAGAGGGACGGTACGCAACGCCAGATAAAACAGATAGTTCATGCCGCCCAGGGTGATGCCATACACCAGCAACGGCAGTCTTTCTGAACCGAAGCGTAATCGCCAGGGCCTGAACACCACCAACAGAATCAGCGAACCGATTGCCAGGCGTAACGCCGTCATGCCCGATGCGCCGACCAGCGGAAAGACCCGTTTAGCCAGCGTGGCACCGGTCTGGATGGACAACATCGCGATCACAATCAGTAATACCGGCAGCAGTACGGAGTTTCTTAATGCGGGAATCAAGGTCATTGCAGGGCCTTAACATTCAGAGAGACAAGCAGAAAAAAGCAGGCAATAAATGAACAAATTATTCGGGGTTAGTTTACTCTTATTGACCTTAATTTACTCTCAATTTGAAAATCTTTTTTTTGATATAAAATCAGCCTGAAAATTAATCAAAAAATTAAGAAAACTCCGCATCGGCGCGGCAGGGGTTATTTATTTTTTCATGTCGAAGTGAACTTTATTTTTACTTTTAAAACAATGCGTTAATTTGATTTTGAAAAATATTGTTACATGTTTGACCTAATTGAAAAATAATAACCAGGCGGCATGTGCCCTAATTTTTTGTTATATTTGCCTCGCTTAAATCTTCTTTCGTAAGATAATTCGAGGCATATTATGAAAAAAATCGCGTGTCTTTCCGCTTTAGCTTGTGTTCTGGCTGTAAGCGCAGGTTCCGCAGTGGCTGGTGAAAGCACTGTATCTCTTGGTTATGCTCAGGGCGATGCTCAGAGTCAAATGAACAAACTGCCGGGCTTCAACCTGAAGTACCGTTATGAGTTCGACAACCAGTTTGGCGTGGTGGGTTCTTTCACCTACCTGCAAGACAGCCAGACTACCGACGGCGTTTACAATAAAGCGCAGTACTACGGTTTCAGCGCTGGTCCGTCTTTCCGTTTCAATGACTGGGCGAGCATCTACGGTCTGGTTGGCGTGAGCGCAGGCAAGTTCACTTTCAACGAAACTGACGGTTCTTCCAACGGTAGCTCCAGCGATGCCGGCTTCGTCTACGGTGCTGGTCTGCAGTTCAACCCGGTTCAGAACGTTGCTTTTGATGTCGGTTACGAGCAGAGCCGTATCCGTAGCGTTGACGTAGGCAGCTGGAACGTGGGCGTAGGCTACCGTTTCTAATTGCCTGCCGCACTTCGCGCATGACGTGAACGCAGCAGCGTGAGGCACGGGCGTTCAACCCTGTGTCCTGAGAAATCCGCCCAAATGGGCTAACACCGATCGGTTAAGCAAATGATCGGTTGAACGATCCAGTGGGTAGACGACAATAGCCTCATCATTTTTTG
>NZ_SZVX01000018.1:0-101081 GCF_007210685.1 Dickeya sp. ws52 | reverse complement strand
GCCAGCCTTTGGCTGGTCAAATTCGTTCCCGACGAATTTGTCTCTCTCTTGCCGCCTTCCTGCAACTCGAATTATTTTGGGTATAATATTAATCATCATCCTTCATATTTTTCATATGATAATAATTCACTGACAACTGTTTTTTGTGTGACGGGAAAATATTTATAAATGGTTTTTTCCGACACGCCGATAATATTGGCGATTTGCCAGCGGGTGGCTCCGTTATTCAGCAATGTTTTTGCCTGGTCAACCGCATCCGGCGTCATAATGCGCCGCCGCCCGCCAATGCGACCGGCGGCTCTGGCCGCTGCCAGCCCTGCACGGGTACGTTCGATGATCAGTTCACGTTCCATTTCGGCCAGCGCACTCATCACATGAAAAAAGAAGCGGCCGGCAGGCGTTGACGTATCAATCGCATCGGTCAGGCTACGAAAGTGGATGCCACGCCCCTGCAGGTCCGACACCATGGTAATCAAATCACGCACGCTGCGACCCAGTCTATCCAGTTTCCAGACGATCAGCGTGTCGCCGCGTTTGAGTTTACGCAATGCGCGTTTAAGCCCTGGGCGCCTGGCGTTTTTGCCGCTGGCTTGATCTTCGAAAATCAGCTCACAATTTGCGCTGACCAGCGCATTTTTCTGTAATTCGGTATTTTGATCGCTGGTCGATACCCGGGCATAACCAATAAGCATAACGTAACCTCCTGAAAAGGCTGATTGTATTTATCCTCTTGTTTTCTCGCAAACCTGGGTTTAAGCGATACGCTGAAAATCGCCGATATCGTCGGTATCCCGCTGCCCTGGCCGCAAGCCACACCGCCCGCCGGCTGGCTGAAATGCAACGGTCAGGCGTTCGACAAAAACGCTTTCCCGAAACTGGCGCAGGCTTACCCCGGCGGCGTGCTGCCGGACCTGCGCGGTGAATTTATTCGCGGCTGGGATGATGGGCGGGGGGTGGATAGCAACAGAAGCATACTTTCGCTACAGGGCGATGCGATAAGGAACATCACCGGGTTTGTCAGTGGTGTTTATGTCGGGTTTGATGGTTACTCTGGTGCGTTTTATGATACCGGTTCGCGAAATTCGATATCACCCTTGTCAACAATTGCTGCACAACTTAATGACGACTTCGCGTTTGATGCTTCCAGAGTTGTCCCTACGGCTAACGAAAACCGCCCGCGCAATATCGCCTTTAGCTATATTGTGAGGGCAGCCTGACGGCCGGAATCATCCTCAACATTTTCTGACCGGATAGACCACAACGCGGTGAGGAAACTCACCGCGTTTCTTGTCCGCCCTGCGGGGTGATATTTGATGACGCTCTGGGTATAGTAGAGAAGTAGTAAATAGATAATTGCGAGTGACACGATGACTCCTGACGAAAAAGCCCTATTCCTGACCGCCATGGACGATGTCAAACCGCTGAAACCGTCCTCAACCGTCACTCACCTAAAGCCAGTCTTACCGGGTACGACTCCCCATCGTGTACAGGAACCGGAGCCGGATAATTTCCTGATTACCGGCTTTCTTGATCTCTTTTCGTGTGATAGCCCGCTGGAGTTCAGGCGGGAAGGTATCCAGCAGGGTGTGGTGGATAAACTGCGTCAGGGAAAGTATCCGCTGGATGCCAGCCTCAACCTACTCCGTCAGCCGGTTGAGGTCTGTCGGCAGAATCTGTTCGCGTTCATGTTGCAGGCGCAACAGGATAACTTGCGTAATCTACTGATTATTCATGGCAAAAGTCGTCATGATAAATCACATGCCAATGTCGTGCGCAATTACCTGTTCCGTTGGTTGCAGCAGTTTGACACCGTGCAAGCCTTTTGTATCGCACAACCGTTTCATGGCGGCGCCGGTGCTTGTTATGTGTCGCTTAAAAAATCCGACCAGGCTCGTCAGGATAATCGCGAGAGACACGCTAAACGCAGCCGTTGATCTTTCTCTCGCCAAAAGAAAACGCCCGGATAACCGGACGTTGGCGTATGGGCATTGGCCTATCAGTAAGTGAGTTCTGCAACGGCGGGCCGGCTATAACCGAATTGTCCCTTGGCGAGAATCATCAGCGACGTCAACAGTGCGGGAATGGCAAGAATCGTGAACATCACGCTCAATCCCCATCCCATACTGACGACCTGTGCGCCCGCAAAAGCGCTCATGATTGCCCCCAGCCGGCCAATACCGTGCATCCAGCCTGAGCCGGTGGCGCGTGCTTCCGTCGGATAATAACGGGCAGACAGCGCATTCATGCCGGTATTTGCGCCGTTAAGGCAAAAACCGCTGCTGAATGCCACTATGGCCAGGAGCACGAAATGAGCATGGGTCGCGCCAATCATCGCGGTGGCGGCACCGCCGGCGGCATAAATTACGCCAAGCGCCAAATGCGGATTAACCTTATCCATCAACCAGCCGGCAAATAGCGAACCGAAAGTACCGCCGGCCTGATACAGGGCTGTGATGATGGTGGCTTCCGTTACGCTCATCCCCGCTTCCTTGATCACCGTAGGCAGCCAGCTTCCCAGCAGATACACCATAAACAGACCAAAGAAATAGCCGCCCCACAGCATAATACTGCCGAATCGATAAGAGCGGGATAACACCAGCCGAACGGCGAAAGCAGGCGGTTTTTCGGCCACCGGCATGGCGAACAGGCTATCCGCCTGGGTCACGCCGGGGGCTATCTTGTCAACAATGTGATGTATTTGACGTGAATCCGCCCGCTTGCTAACCAAAAAGCGCACTGATTCAGGCAGCTTTAGCAACAAGAACGGCACCAGCAGAAGCGGCAGAATACCGCCCATCAGCAATACCGAATGCCAGCCCCACTGAGGAATCATCCAGGAGGCGGCAAACCCGCCGCTGGCGGCGCCGAAACTGAAGCCGCAGAAGACCACGGTGATGATGAAGGAGCGTTTTTTCTCCGGTGCAAACTCCGATACCAGCGTGCCGACATTCGGCATCGCCGCTCCCAAACCTAACCCGGTCAGAAAGCGAAAAATGACCATGTGTTGCACATTTTGGGAAAATGCGGTTAACAACGTCCACAGGCCAAACAGGAATACACTGGCAATAATGATGGTTTTACGTCCGCGCCAGTCTGCCAACGGGCCGGATACCATGGCGCCTACCGCCAGGCCAATCAACGCGGCGCTGATAACCACCGCCAGCTCTGCATTGCCAATTCCCCACGCTGCTTTCAGCGAGGGGGCGATAAAGCCCATAATGGCAATGTCCATGCCATCAAGCGCAATAATACAAAAACAAAGGAAAACGATCAGTTTCTGGTAAGCCCCAAGAGGGCGCTGGTTAATCAGCTGGCGTACGTCAATCGCGGTGGAACCTGTCACGCTTTTTCTCCAACAATACCGCAAAATGTTCACAATGGCTTACACTGTAAACAATTATTTCCGATAGGGAAATATAATGGCGGGAAAAATTTCACGTATCAGATAAATAAAGCAGCACACCCGCTGAGGAAACGCTGCCTGACAAGTATTTCAGTTTTAACGAAGCGGCTGAGGAAGATGGATGATCCATAATTGGCTACTTGCCTCATCCTTGGGCAGTGACTCCAGCTCCAGTCGGGTATCGACGGGCTGGCCATCCAGCAACAGCTTGCCATCAGACCCGACCTGATATTTGCCAATTTTTTTCACATCATGGGTGGGATTGACCAACACAGACTGTAAACCGAAATCGTTGTCACTGGTTACCGCCAGCGTACTGGCGTCAATCAACGCCAATCCTTCGGCTTTCTCCGGTTTCCAGCCCAACTGACGTAAATCAACCAGTTGTTGTTTTTTCGCGAGCACGACGCCGCGTTTTGTCAGCGTGTCGGCATCATCCCATTCTGCTGGACGCGTCGCATCCAGCAGGGTCAGATCGCTGGCTTCGCGGAGATCAACGCGATAGATCAGGTTGTGCATGACCTTGTTTTTGCCCGCACCTTGTTCAATCACCAGAACCTCATGATCGTTCAGTGCAACCATATCGCCAATTTTGGCGTCACCGGTTTTTTTCCACCGATCTGTCTCCAGCGGATAGCCATACATCACTGTTTTGCCCGTTGCCGGGTCAAAACTGACTAATCGAGTAAACAACGCTTTGTTTTGTGTTTTCCCGTCAATATCCAGCGTGCTTTGTACTGCAGCAAGAATGCGGCCGTCCGGCATCCGGGTAATACCCTCAAAACCCCGGTTTGGCTGGCGCCATTTAAGAATATTGGGTAAACCGCTGGCTAACCCTTGTTCACCCTGTAGCGGCGTTGGGCCCACCTTTTTCAGGATCTTGCCCTGAGCATCAATCTGAATCAGAAACGGACCATACTCGTCTGAAAGCCAAAAACCGCCTTGGCCATCGGGTGTAATCCCTTCGGTATCCAGCCCACGGCGATCGTCCGGCAGTTTTTTCAGCACATCGCTAAGCGCCACTTCATTAGTGGTGCCGATTAACGAACCGGGTAATGGCAAACCGCTGACGGGACCAAACTCGTCATGCAACTGACGCAACGCTGTGGCTTGTGCGCTTTTGGCATCGACGGTAATGAGCATAATCGAAGGAACAAAGTCGGGCGCAGCAAAAATTTTTGCCTCTTTACCCTGATATTCCGGCGCATCGGCATTCGGCCCGCGATCGGTAACGGTAACAAACATCAGCTTGTCACCATCCCGCCCGATAAATGACAACCCGGAACCGACCCCCATGGGAAAACCGTTGGGGAAACGCGTCTGCCATTTACCTGGATAACTGACCCGATCATTATCAGGGAAAGTAATCTGGTACTGCTCGGTTTGGATATCCGCTGCCTGAACGACATGGGCCAGCAACAAAATAGAAAGAAGCGGTAAGCAAAGGCGCATAGTCGAATCCTGTACGAGAAAGTAGCGACATCACACTAAGACTGTAATACGACGCTTTTATGACAGTACAGGCTGACAACAATACAGATTGTAAAACGCGGTGAGCATACTCACCGCGTTGTGGTTTATCCGGTCAGAAAATGTTGAGGATGATTCCGGCCGTCAGGCTGCTCTGACGATGTAGTTAAAGGCGATGTTGCGCGGTCGGGTAGCTCCATAACCAAACTGCCAACCATTTGAATCCAAATCTTGTGCCCCCACCGTCTCCACATTTATAGCGGCACGTAGCATGGCATAATCGCTTTTGTTGACAATATCAAACCCCATAGATTTGTATGTATTGGCACTATCGTTGTTTGCATGTATCAATGCCCCTACATTTACTGCACTTAAGTTGGGATCTGAAATAGTCAGAGTTCCTTTTTGCCAACTTAGCAATTCACGGGCAACATCTACCCCGCGCCCATCATCCCAGCCGCGAATAAATTCACCGCGCAGGTCCGGCAGCACGCCGCCGGGGTAAGCCTGCGCCAGTTTCGGGAAAGCGTTTTTGTCGAACGCCTGACCGTTGCATTTCAGCCAGCCGGCGGGCGGTGTGGCTTGCGGCCAGGGCAGTGGGATACCGACGATATCGGCGATTTTCAGCGTGTCGCTTAAACCCAGGTTTGCGAGAAAGGCCGATTTATTCGCGATATCCGCACCGTTTTGTTCTTTGAGCAATGCCGTGTTTTTGACAAATGCGGTGGTCGCCAGTTGCGTGGAGTTCGCGCTGTTGGCCGCCGTCGGCGCGGTAGGTACGCCGGTCAGCGCGGGGCTGCTGAGTGGAGCATATTGCGGGTGGGGATTGGCGGCGGCGACATGTGCGTTGAGCTGGCTGTCGGCGTATGTCTTGACCTCAACAGCCGTATCATCGACATACTGGCGGGTCGCCAGTACCACGGCTGGGTCGATTTTCAGGGTAATGGCGTCGGCGCTATTGACAATCAGGATCATGCGTACGGTTTGTACCCGGCCTGAGCCTTCCTGTAGCAGTGGCTTATAGGTATCGGCGCAGTTTGCGACGGCAACCAGATCACCGTCGCTGTCATACAAACCGATTTCACGGATCCACCAACCGCCCTCATTTTCAGGAATAACCTGCTCGGCAATGATTTGGTTGGGGTTTTTAGGGTCAACACTCAGTGCGTTGAGCGTAGCGCGGCGTTTCTCATTGATCAGTTTGGTTTGGGCCGGAGTCGGAGTAGGCAGGCTGCCGCCGCCATCGCCGACCGCCATTTGCGTGATGGCCAGGTGGCTACCCAGCGCCGTGGCGTTAGCTAATTTCGCCGCGCCGGTATTCGTCAGTAAAGCAAAGTATTTTGTACTCATGCAGATTACTCATACGGTTAATAGGGAAGGATACCGCAAGGGGCATCGGAGAAGCCGGGGATACAGACTGGTGATAACCAGCCGGCAAAGAGTCCCGGCTGTGATTGAGTGAGGGTAGTATGCGAGAGCGGCGGGGAGATCGCACCCAATGGGCGTTGGCGTGAGGCAGAGACAACAATCGGGCGATTCGACATAAAAAAAGCCAGCGTAAGCTGGCTTGAGAGGAAGCAAAAATTAACCGCCGACATTCAGATCATCAATAAGATGAATTGCTCCGCCGGTGAACTCTTCGCCCGAGACGCTGATGGTTTCCGGGAAGTAAGGATAGATGGTCAACTCATCGCCGCTGTAAGAACTGGCGCCCAGCGAGACGGTCCCTGTTGTATCCAGATTGATATTCAGCCCCAACATCTGGCGGCTGACGGGCTTGGCGTCGGCAATCAGCCGTTCCAGTTCCTGAAAAGACTCTTCCGTAATGCCTGATTCCTGAATACCGATATCCAGCCGGAAGGTGCCGGGAGTATCGCCGGTTTGCCACCACTCTTTGATGCGAATCAGATACCCCAGCGGTTCGACCACCCGACGCAGCGCACCGATGGTGCCTTTATGGCGGTGGATAAAAAACGCATCTTTGATGACTTTTCGTTTGACGGCTTCCGACCAGCTTTCATCCCAGCGATCGACCGATAATGTCCAGGCCAGATAGGGCAGCAGCTCGACCGGGCAAGTGTCGGGATTCCAAATTTGGCGCAGGGGGATAGGTATCTTTTCCAGACTGGCGCTGGTCGTGGCGGCCGCATGTTCCAGAGAAGATGAACCGGGGGGCAGCAGGGGACTTTTATTCATCCGTTCCCCCTAATCTCAGGGTATAGCCGGTGCAGTGCGACGCCTGGGTGTCATCCAGTACGATATCCGCCGTCGGGCTGGCCAATTCCACCCGCTGCACCCCTTCCACATGCAGCGCCGCATAGATGGCTGAGCGACGGATATCACGCCCCAGACGGTGCTGGCTACTGACATAACTCTGCAGTTTCTTCTCCGCGGCAGCGCGGATCGGCTCGGCTTCCGGGCCGGGATAAAGATAGAGCGTGGCCTGAATGTCGTAAGGGACAATTACCGCAGATTTGACGGTGACCCGGTCAGCTACCGGCCTGACATCCTCGGCGTTGAGTGCGGCGTTAACGGTGGCGATAAGCGCATCGCTGGCGGCGCCGTCATTTTCCCGTGACAGGACCGACACCAACACCTGAGCGGGGCCGGGACTGATCACCGAGATATCCGCGACCTGGCCGCTGGCGCTGCGGCCATGGAACTGGTAGGCGCCGATGGAGCCTGCCACGCTCAAACCTTCATAAGCCTGCTGGATGCGTAAACGGAAATCGGTATCCGATTCCATCACCGCCGCGGTCGGGGGGACGGTGGTCGCGTCTGCCGGGGTAATCACCAGGCGGGATACATTGACGTTAGCGCCCAGTTGGTCCAGGTCATTGCCCCGGGCGAACGCCAGCATCCCAGCCTGTGCGGCTTCATTGATACGCTGGCGCAGCAGGAGTTCGCGGTAAGCGTTTTCCTGCAACAGTTTTACCAGCGGTTCTGATTCCAGCGTCAGAGTGCGTGCGATAGCGGCGCGTTCATCGTCACTGTAAAGTGATAACAGCGTTTCCTTACGCGTGGCGTACAGGGTTTCATAATCCAGCGTTTCAACGACGTTGGGGGCGGGTAACTGACTTAAATCGATAATGGGCATAATCTCAGCTCACAGGAATGGTTAACGAAAGGGATGTACTGTTGCCGGCCAGCGTGCCGGAAATATCCACAATCAACTGGCCGTCGTAGTGGCTTTCCATGGAGATGGATGTCAGCGTCAGTCGAGGCTCCCACTTCAACAGCGCGACATAGCAGGCGGCCTGTACCTGTAGCTTCAAGGCGGGCGTCTGCGGCTGGTCGATCAGTGAGGAAAGCAGCGAGCCGTAATCGCGCCGCATGACCCGGCTGCCTTGTGGCGTAGTCAGAATGTCGCGCACACTTTGGCGTAGGTGCTCCAGATCGCTGAGACTGCTGCCGGTGTTGCGGTTCATGCCGGTGTACGATGTGCTGGTCATAAAGGTCCTCCTGTTGTGCCGCCGCCACTTTGTACGCCGCCGTGTTGATGGGTATGCACCACCACGCCGTTAGAGGAGAAGCTTCCTCCTGAATGCGTGACGCTGCCTGTGATGCTGCCGCCTTGCTGTACCTCAATAGTCTGGGTGATCAACTTATGTGTACAGACGACTTCCGGTGTATCCAGCGTGATGCGTTCGCTGGCGTTGATGGTGACGTTTTTCGTGGTAACGGACACAGATTCCGCTGCGACGACAGTGGCGGTTTTGATGCCGGTCACGGTCAGTGCGCCGTTAGCCGGTTCGTATTCCATCACGGCGCCATCGGGAAAGCGGATGTGACAGGCATCCGCCGACACTGATGGCGCAGGGTGGTGGTCGCTGTAAATACCCGGTACGACAAAAGCCGTATTGAGCTCGCCTCCTATAGCAAGTATGAGTACCTGTTCACCCACCGACGGCGCCCACCATTCGCGGGAACTCCCCGCGCGACGGGACAGCCAGTGGAGCCATCCGGTGACCATGCCACCGGTTTGCACGCGGCAGCGTGCCTGTTGGGTATCGACTTCGGTCACGACGCCGATACGAATCAGGTTACGCAGTGCGCGCTGGATTTCGGAGAGATATTCGTATGTATTCATGGTGGGAAGCATGAGTCTTCCCACGTCATGAGACAATTTTCCGCGGTTGTGTGGCCAGGGATACCACCGATAGGGAGTATGCGTACCGAGGATGCGCATCGCGGTATGGCAAGGCCGACATGAGTGAGGGGCGATGTGCTAATTCCCATTCCGACTATTGAGATGGGGTCTTAGGCGAGCCGTTGCATGGGGTGTTGCTGAAGAATAGTCGCAGGCGTTCCCGGCAATGAATGTATGTCGATGCCTGATGTATCCGGGCGATGCGTTAATAAATACGTCGTGAATGTGGTAATGATCGGCGGGAATAAATAGATGCGATGGCAAGGCTATAAGATAGCGCCATCGGCGTTATAGTGAAAAGGCTGGCCGTCTTCGCAACGGCCCTGATAACGAAAAGTAACATTCAACCGATCAATTGCTTTTCCATTGGCTGATCAGTTCACCAGCAATATAGAGCGCATTAGGGCGGCTAACCGGTTCAGGCGGTGCGGGCTCCGGTTCATAATGTACTTGTAGAGTCTGATTCTGCTCAATAACGCGATTACGCTCCGTTAAATTGAGTCGAACAGATAAGGTGCGGGTATTATCCGAATTATTATCGATAGTGAAACTAATGCCTTTATTACGAATACCTTCGCGGGTTAATAAATCGGGCTGATTCTGGCGTACCCAGAATAATAGCGTGACAAAAAGCGTATCGGGGTTGTCGGTGAAATTATCCAGCGTCAGCAGCAACTGATAGCGGTATTCGAAAGACAACGACGGTTCATGCAATGCAGCAATTTCACCTTCCTGAATTCGAAACTGCAATACATTACTCAATGACGGTAATGCGGTGGTCAGCGCAAGTCTGAGGCTTTGCGGTTTTTGCATAATAAATGTCCTGGTGTGGCGGTTATCTTTATACCCTTCATACTTCACGTTGCAGGTGCGTTAGCGGGTCAAATTCATTCCCGACGAATTTTTCTCTCTTACCGCGTGGCAAGGCTCAATGAGCCTTGCCCTGGCCGGCCAACGCGTTGCGTTGTTCAGAACGCAACGCGTTTTGTCCTGCAACTCGAATTATTTTGGGTATAGATATATACGGTCCGATTATTCCCAAATATTAATACTTTCCTGCGAGTCGGAAACATTAATATCGGGCAGGATAACGGCGGTGCCGTGTGGCAGCAGCGGACCAAAGTCCGCAATTCCAGGATTGGACTGCATAACTGTTTCAACTATGCCCTGTGTGCGGCCATAGTAGCGATAACAGAGTGCATCCAGAACGTCGTCCTGATGAGCGTAGACTTTCATGTGATACCTTTAATTTCAGATAAAATAGGGCCGAATAAAATGGATTGTTTCTGACCCTTTATCCTCCGGAGGATCGGTACTGACCGCAATGTAAGAGCGGTGTAGTATTAATGGCACAACACGTGCCATACCCAAAATCATTCGAATAGCAGGACAACACGCGTTGCGTTTTGAACAACGCACCTGCAACGTGAAATCTGACGGGTATAAACAGGCGTGTCGTGGATATCGCAGAAGATGGATGGGTTGCGTTGCTGCATAACAAGACTCAAATGAGCCTTGTTATGCAGCATGGGTGGGAGGAGGTCTTAATTTAACATCGCTGTGTAGAGTGAATAAATATTACCAACGAACAGGTCTGCACTGAGTCAGTTATTACAATTCATGCCAAAACGTACATTCGGCTTTAGCCGGTGCGGCCGTTATTATCAAACGGTCTGGATACGAAAAAATAGTGTGCTGCGTATAAGTTTGGCGCGTTGGCCACAGAGAAAATCCATTAATTTGTACGTGCCTCCGGATAAATATTGGGGAGTTTCACGTCGGTCGTTATTATCCATCGCAATCCCTCACAACGTTTGTTGTTCGAACCATGCTTTCAGCCGTTGCCCTTCACTGCTGTTCTTCAGAAATTGTTGATAATCACTATTCGGGAACTCGCCGTGAGATAAGTCGGCGATTAGTGACATGGCGATTCTCATTTCTTCAGGGTTGCATTGTGATATCAAAGACATATCGGCAATTAATCGAATCCTTGATAAGGTCAGCTCTCTGTTTTCAGTCTGTTCCACGGTACCTCTTCCATTGTGAGACTGTATTTATATACAGTACTTTATTCAGTAATCTTAGTCAACTCATAAGTGCAGGACCTGTGCGTCCATGATGCGCTTTTCATCAACGGCGGATATAGCTTTATTCCTAAATTCATCAATCAGTTGCCCATCGATTTTCACCCTGGCGCCGCGCACCAGGGCTTCCCGTTCCCAGCGTGAGATTTCAATGCCTTGCTGCCTGAGACGCGGGGCTAATGACGCCAGGCGGTCACGCTGAAAATAGGTTAGCCGTGCTGAAGGAACACGGGGAATATCACGAAATGGCGGCGCAAGTTCGCCGGTTGAAAACACCTCCCCACAGTTATTAACAGAACTCCAAGGACGAGCCTGCCGATGGCCATCGGCAGCGTGATGACAGATGGCCTGGTTTTTAGCGACAATTCGCCATTCATCGGGGCGGGTATTGAATACCTGTTCGCTACCACGTTGGACGGAGAAAATGCCGATGGTGCGAACGATAGCCTCATCGTAGGCGTTTAACCGTTCGCCGGCGGCTCTGGCGACGCGGACAGACTGACACTTTCGCGCAACGTTGGCACCGCCCTGTGCCTCGATATAAGCCGCGAAATCACCGCGGTCTGCCGCATACCTCACCTGTTCGGCTTGTTCTCCCAGTGAGTCCGCCAGAGAGCGACTACGAATACGCCGGCATTCGCGATACACGCCAACCGTGGGGAGGCCGATAAAGTGAAATTGGGGAATACGCCAGAGCGACGCCCAGGCAGAAGCGGCGGCGGCCATGTCTTTCAGCGGTTTGCCGGTTTCATGGTCGGATTCGCCGTCCAGCGCGTAGCCGTCGATGTTTTTAGCGATATATTTGGCGACATAGGCGGTCGCGCCGCCTTTATTGATGTGCTTGCAGTCAAACTGGCGATGGCGCGTGGTGTTGGCGCCGGTTTCATCATGTTGCAGCGTATAGCGCTGCAGAATATCGATAATCGCCTGGCGCTGTGCGCGTTCGCAATACAGCATCATGTGCCAGTGCGGCGTGCCGTCATGATGCGGTTCAACGACCCGTAAACCGTAGATAGACAACTTACGGTCTTTGAGCGCAGTACGGATTTTGCTCCACAGCTTAACCAGATAATGTTGCGTCATTTTTGGGGTGGGGCAATCCGGCATCCAGGCCGCATTGGGCAATACCCGGTCAGGATGGCGCGTGCGGGTAGGGTGGTAATGGCCGGGAGCAGTCAAGGTAACCAGCATACCCATGTGGTGGTGTGCGGTGGCGTAACGTTCAATGCCCGCCAGCATGGTCATCAGTTCCATACGGCGAATATTCGGATTGGCGATACTGCCCATGACTTTGTCGATTAAATCAACACGATCACCGTTGCGGATGTTTTCCAGATCGCGACTTTTCAGAAAATCCAGCGTCGCCAGACGGCGGTAGTGAATGTCATACCATGCTTGACGGCTGAGAAACGCAGAGGCGGCCCGGCTCACTTCTCCGGCGGCAATCCACAATGCTTCACGCCAGCGTGCCCGCTGGATTTTTAACTGGCGTTCCCACCAGCGGGGGGTAACCAACCGCATAATGCCGGCAAAAGCTTGCTCCAGCGTGAGCGTCCCGCTTTGATGGCGAGCCCAGTAAGCGGGCGTTACGTTCAACGCCTGAGCCAGCGCAGCGAGTCGGCCATAAATGCGGGCTTGTATTTCATTGCCGAATAATGGCGCATGATGATGCCCGTCTTCGTGTTGTAAGTAAGCGTCGCAGTGGGCGTTGTAGGCATCGTTCATCTGGCCGGCAATGCGGCCGGCAAAGCGGGATAACAGTTTGTCCGGCATATCCGGCAATTGGTGGTAGTGGTCTGCTTCGCTGATAAAGAATGAACAATGGGTGATATTCATCTGGTAGCGGCGATTAATTGCGTCGATGCGTGGCCATAACCGCCGATGCACCACTGACAGCAGATAACGGAAGGCGACATGCAGCCCCTGATGCTGCTTCAGATACTCGAAACGGCGTCGAAAATGGTCGGCTAGAAAACGCGGTAGCAGCGTTAACTGATACAACACCGCTTGCCCTTGTCGCAGGATATCCGGGGATACTGAACAGGACTCGGGCAGAATGGCGGGGCGGGGGGCATTCCAGGTATACATCCACTCCGGGGGCCGATTGTCGGCGTTTTTTTCAGTTTTTTCAGACGTCATAACCAGCCCGCGTTTATCTACCCGATGTGTGTTTGCCGGATGGCGGCGCCAATCGTTGTGCACTGTTCCGGCCTGTCAGTGTGTGAATGCCTACTCAGGATGGTGAGCGGTAGTGGCGTTGCCTGCGTTCGCGGATTTCCTGACAGGACACGCAGCACGCAACCCCCGGAATCGCCAACCGACGCGCTTCGGGGATCGGGGCGTCGCAATCCTCACAAACCCATGCCGATGGCGTTGCGGGGACGGTACGGGCCTGAGCGATTTGCGCATCCAGCAGCAGAGCCTGCTGCTCCTGGGAAATATCCATGCTGTCTGCCATTAGTGCGCCTCCCACATCTGGTGCCGAATTTTTTCCGCTTCCTGCTGTAGCAGCACCACCAGTTCCTGAGCAGATAAACGTTCCTGCCAGGCGTGCTGTGCCAGTTGTTCCAGATATTCGCTGTAACGGTGAGCAAAATCGGCTTTCCAGACGGCATACGAGTCTGGCGTTTGGCGTGGAGTGGTGCGTATCGTTCGTATGTTTTTCATGCAATTTCCTGATAATAAGCCGCAACAAGTCCAGCCTGCCTGAGCGGCGGCTTGTCTGCTGGCGGTTGAGTTAACGACGGTTATCTTTCTGGTGAAATCCGCTGTCGGTGAAACGGTTGTTAGCGAAAACAGTAGTTAGAGAAACCAGTGGTTAGAGAAACCAGTTGTTAGAGAAAATAGTTTTCAGGTCTGATGCTGGTCAGAATATCCGGCGCATCGGTAAATAGGCTGTGTAATTCCACCGCGGCACGACCCAGCGCCTGCGCCCATTGGCAATCCGGCTCGTCGATACGCCGCAAGGGGTGGTTAAATTCCCGGGCCGTGAGTCCGGCGTGAAAAAACAGCGTCCGGCGTTCACTCAGGCGCAGCCCCATCACGAACGGCAATAACTGGCTCTGTTCCTGAATTGCCGGCCCATCAAAAGCGCTGCGCAGTTCATTCAACGCACTGACGATTCTTTCTCTGGCCATTTCATCCATTTCATCCAACTGGTAGACGCACCAGCGGTTATGCAACGCGGCATGGAAGCACAGCGTGCGCCGATAGCGCTCCGCGAATCGCTGATAAAATCGGCAAGTTTGTTCCCAGCGCGAATCTGCGAAGTGTTTTCCGAGTAGCGCCCGCAAATTTGGCGGTAAACTCTGTAGGTGATTCGCGGTAAAAGCATAATGTGGCTTCATGGTTATGCTCGCTCGTCGTTGGGGGCGACGCAGGGGGCTAATCGGTACGGATGACGGTTTGAATTCGAATTTACGAATTTTTTGTTAAAGGCATTATTACCATTCACATCGGTCAAATGATGATCCTGATTTAGTAATGCATAAGCCGCTCCGGCACCAGAAAAAGAGGCCGTTGTCTGGAGAAGAGTGAATAACGTTTTTGCATTTGCAAAATAATAGTGAGCGACGTTGTCGATGATTAATCTGAGCAGCCTGCCGGTATCACGCGCAATACGCCACGTCGCAGGGGCTGCCGCCGCTGTTCTTCTTGCCTCGTTAGTGTTGGCGTCGCTCATCGTTGCCTGATTAGACACCGGATAAGGCAGTCGATTATCTGCGGCGAAGCACTGCGCTTTGGCAGTCGTTGCACTCGCCGACGTAGGATTTTCCTCAGAAATGAGCAATAGAATTGAAATCTCGTCCGACATAAAGCAATATCTCCCCCAGGCCAGGGTGTTCTATGGTGTTACATGTGCTGTGTAGACACTATAAAACACGTAACGTGTATATGTAAATACTCGTGAGGTGTTTTTGAATACAAATAGTGATGCCGTGTCTGCGGCCTCCGTACTTGAGCGCATCATGTCAAGCTATGGAGTAAAGACTCAGAAGGAACTGAGCGAGGTAACTGAAATACCTACCAATACAATCAGTAACTGGGTTCAGCGAGGGAACGTGCCGGGTAACATTATTCTGAAGTGTGCGCTGGATACCGGCGCGGAGGCTGGATGGCTGGTAACTGGGGAGTTTGCAAATGCGAATGTTTTTGCCCATAAGTCGCCGCTGAAAGGTAAGGCGTTGTATGAGCAAATTCTGTCGTCAGGCGGTAAGGCGGTGTTGCGCCGTATGCTGGATGCCTACGGATTTAGTACGCAAAAAGAGCTGGGCGATTTGCTGGGCATCGCACCCGGTACGATCAGCACCTGGATTCGGCGCGATTTCTTTCCGGGGGATGTGGTGGTGACCTGTGCGTTGGATACCGGGGTATCGCTGGCCTGGTTAGCCACCGGAAAAGGGGGGCCGCAGCAGCATGACACTCCTGCGGTTCGTCACGATGACGGCAGCGTCATCCTGATTCCACGTAATATATTGAAAACCGGTAAGTTGCAGGAAGCGGGAGAGTGGAAGGCCGATCCGCAGTTTATTCCCGCCGGGCTACATGCGCCGTTGCTGGTCGAAGGAAGTTCGTCTTCCTGGCTGGTGGATACCGGTGTGACCAGCATTAGCAATGGTCGCTGGTTGCTGGATATCGACGGTAAAAACGATATTTATGATGTGGCGCTGTTGCCGGGGCGCAAAATGCAGGTTGAAGGCGGCGGTTCGCAATTCCAGTGTGGTGTGGATGAAGTCACGCCGCGCGGAGTCGTGGTACTGACGCTAACACCCAGTCTCTGACGCCAATACATCCGGTGCGCTCTGTTGAACGCACCGGATGCCTTTCGGTTTGTTCTTGTCATCGCCTTTGCCGCTTTTGGCAATGGCGATGGTTTATCGCTTCCATTTAGGCCCATCAGAGCCAGGCTCATTGCACCTGGTAACGCAGCGACCGAGTAATCAAGCCAACACACCTGCAACGTGAAGTATGACGGGTATGTATAAGATAAGGCAAAATCTAATATCGGCGTATTTGTAAATCAGTCGGCTCGTTATTATATCTTCCTGTTAACAGAATTTTTACAATCTAAGGAGAATCAGTTAATTAAACAGAACGTCGTATTATAGCTGAATATTGGTGGTGTGTTTTTTTATTTTTCGGATTGGTGTTTATCGTCATAATTTAAATATATATTGCTTTATATTCCTTTAATTTATTTTTTTTCTTCTTTTAATTCAATTTGTTATTAGTCCAGATAATTATCTGGTCGTGTAGTGTTTTTTCTGTTTATTACTAAACTAAGATTTATACAGACCGATAATTTCTCAATGCTGGGATGCGCGGTTTGAAACCTGGAGGGTAGTTATTCCCTGAGTTATTGCGTAGTGATATTTCGCTCCATATTAGGTTGCCGGTGTTATGTCTTAAATAGGTCGAGTTGCAGGAAAAACCACATACTTGCAAGCCGAATTATTGCAAAGATAAATACTGTGGCGATCAGCTGATGATAATCATAAACAGGTGATTCTATGAGTGTTCTGGGTGAAAAATACGATAATCTGAAGGTTGGAACCCGGCTGTCATTAGGGTTTGGGTTGGTACTGGTATTGTCTCTGATGGTTTTGATTTCCGGTGTCGTCGGCTTTCGGGCGGTGGATGATAATAATACCAAGGTGCAAGTGACTAATCAGCTCAATACTACGCTGGCGCAAGCTCGCCTTTTACGTACGCAATTCCAGTTTACGCACGACTATAAGTTCATCGAGAAAAACGGCGAACTGGTGAATAAGATGGGGGATATTCTCGGTCAGGCTAAAAATCTGAGCTGGGATAAAGATACGCTTGATGATGTTGAGCGCATTGATCAAGATTTGAAATCCTACAACGCCGCACGGGATGCCTTTATCGCCGCCAGTAAAAAACGCGATGCCGCAGGGTTGAAAATCAGCCAGGATGAAAGTGAGGCGATGCTGGATACCTTTCAGAATAAATGGCAGCAGGCAACCGGTCTCTCCGCCGAGAGTAAGATAGAACTGTATCAAGTCGGCGAGCGTATGGCGGATATTCGCGATGTTGCCCATGATTTGCTGCTGACGCCGTCTGACAATACGCTGGCGGTGACGTTGAAAAGTATTGATACGGCGGAAAAAGTCATCACAGAAAAAACCAGGCAATTCCCGCCGGAAGTGCAGGCGACATTGAAAACCGCTTGGGACTATTTTCTGGCATATCGTCAGTCTGCCGCAGGGTATTTGGCGGCATTTCAGGATGAAACCCGCACCAGCCAGGCATTAACGGCGGCGGCGGATAAATTGAACACGGATGTTTCCAACCTGTTTAACCTGCAACTGGTTAGCTCCAGTCAAACTACCCGCTCATCCGAAGTGAAGATGACGGTGACCGGGCTGGCCGCCATTGTGTTTGGCATCATCATGGCCTGGCGTATTTCCGTGCAGATTGTGACGCCGCTTAAGCAGGGGTTGTCGGTGGCGGAACGCATCGCGGGCGGCGATCTCTCGTCGTCAGTCAATTCCTCGCGTCGTGACGAACTGGGTATGTTGATTACCGCCATGGCCAACATGAATGACAAATTGCGCACCATGATTCTGGATATTCGGGAAGGTGTCGGGCATGTGGCGTCGGCGTCGGCTGAAATCGCGGCAGGCAATGTCGATCTCTCTTCCCGTACCGAACAGCAGTCGGCGGCCGTGGTGGAAACCGCCGCCAGCATGGAGCAGTTAACCTCAACGGTAAAACAGAACTCGGAAAATGCCCATCATGCTTCGCAACTGGCGTCGGAAGCATCGCAGAATGCCATCAAGGGGGGTGAAATCGTCGGCAACGTGGTGAAAACCATGAACGAGATTTCCAGCAGTTCAAAACGTATCTCTGAAATCACCTCGGTAATTAACAGTATTGCCTTCCAGACCAATATTCTGGCGTTGAATGCGGCGGTTGAAGCGGCAAGAGCCGGCGAGCAAGGGCGCGGTTTTGCGGTTGTCGCCAGCGAGGTGCGCAATCTGGCGCAGCGCAGTTCGCAGGCGGCGAAAGAAATCGAAGGGCTGATTCAGGAGTCGGTTTTACGGGTGAATACCGGTTCCGAACTGGTGGATGATGCCGGGAAAACCATGCAGGACATTGTTCGCTCCATTACTCATGTGTTTGATATTATGGGTGAAATAGCCTCTGCATCGGATGAGCAAAGCCGTGGGATTAGTCAAATTGCTCAGGCGGTGACTGAACTGGATAGCACCACGCAGCAGAATGCGGCGCTGGTGGAAGAATCATCTTCGGCTGCCAATTCGCTGGAGGAACAAGCGCAGTTACTGATGCAGACGGTATCGGCGTTTCATTTAGGCGACGATCCTCATGCGCATCATGGCGGCACAACCGCCCATCATCAGCAACCATTATTACTGAATAAACCGGGTAAGCCGGGGCGTAAATCCGCCCCCAAGGCGACGCGGGCGCATTCAACCAGCGCCAAAAATAATCCGGATAAAGACGAGTGGGTGAAGTTTTAAACGGTGAAGGTGCCGATCATCAGCACGTTTTCACCGCCCTGAAATACTCATCATAACAAGCGGTTTGATTACATCAGGTTGGGCAATGTCGTTACAGCTGCGGCATTGCCCTTTTTTATTCGAGCCCGGGTTGTTGAGCATCAGTCATGCGCCGGCGTGAGCAGCCGTAGGTTATTGCTTCCGTTATGCCGATTTCCGCCTGGCAGCGCGCGCTGTTACAGGAGAGAACGGAAAAGAGCGACGAGTGATTAGCGATCCCGGTACTCATGGGCGGGTTTCCAGTACCCGCTGCGAAAATCGTCAATCGGGAAACAGCCGCCGTTACGGATCTGCTGCTCCTCCATAGCGCTCAGACACTGTGGTTCATTGATGTAGGTTCCCGCGACCAGACTCTCGCAGTTACCTCCCAGGTAACAGACAAAGATAACCAGTGCGAACATAGATTCCTCAACAGGTTGAATGTTGATGACACGTGTTGATTGTAGATGAAAAAACAGACCCGGATCGCCGCAGGCGGCAACCCGGTCAAAGATTAATCGGCAGAAAGAATGAGGTTGGCGCCATCACGCACCCGATCCCGGGGCAGGGTATTTTTCAGTCGCTGACCGACGCGTTTGGTTAGCCCCAGCGTGGTCTGTTGCCAGGTCAACAGAATGTCGTCATGGCTGACGGGGGAAGGCGGATAAATGTCTTTTCCTCGGAACCAATCTACGGCTTGCTCCGCACTGAGCGCGTACGCATTCGGGCTGTCAGGATTGCCCAGCGCCACAATGGCTTCATGCTGCCAGCGATACCCTTTGGCAAAGCGCTCCGCCAGTTTAATACCGATTCGGGAGAAGCGCATTTTGCCCAACATCGGTTGCAGTGCAGCCGGAAACAACCAGATCTCATCGTCCCGTTGCCACAACTGTAACTGCTGTTCTGACCACTGCAGGC
This sequence comes from Dickeya sp. ws52, assembly GCF_007210685.1. Classification (NCBI taxonomy): domain Bacteria; kingdom Pseudomonadati; phylum Pseudomonadota; class Gammaproteobacteria; order Enterobacterales; family Pectobacteriaceae; genus Dickeya; species Dickeya sp. ws52. Next base: position 81,533 of record NZ_SZVX01000018.1, on the reverse strand, counting down.
CGAGCCGCTGGGCGTTCTGGCGAATCAACTGCGCATCCTTGTGGTTGAGCGGCGTAAAGGGCAGCTTGCCGAGTTTGTAATCCGGCGCTGCCAGTGGCGGTACGCCGGCGGTTTTACGCAAGCGGGCCACAAAAAAACCTTCGCTGTCGTAAATTTGCGGGAAGACATGCAAGAAACCGTCTTCGGTGAGGGCGCGGTGAGCGTGTGGAAACAGGTCTTTCAGTGATTCGATTTCACATGCATCTGGGAATTGTTGCATCAGCCAGCGACAAACCTGCTGGTTTTCCTGATGATTGAGGGTACAGGTGGAGTAAATCAGTACGCCGCCCGGCTTCAGCGCATGGAAGGCGCTGAGGATCAGCTCGCGCTGGGTGGCGGCGATATCGGCGATGCTCTCCAGCGACCAGTGACTCATGGCGGCGGGATCTTTCCTGACCACACCTTCTCCGGAGCAGGGCGCATCCAGCAGAATGGCATCAAAGGTTTCCGGCAAGGCACTGCCGAAGACCCGGCCGTCAAAGTGCGTCAGCGCCGTGTTGCTGACGCCGCAGCGGTGCAGGTTGGCGTGCAACACCTTCACCCGACTGGCGGAGTATTCGTTAGCGATAATCACACCCTGATTGTGGAGCCGGGCGGCGATCTGGGTAGTTTTGGAACCGGGGGCGGCGGCCATGTCCAGTATTCGCTCCGGGGTATCGTTCCCCAGCAACAACGCGCTGACCGGCAACATCGAACTGGCTTCCTGAATGTAGAACAGACCGCTCAGGTGCTCCAGTGCGTTGCCGAGCCGCATGGCTTCCTCGTCGGCGTTCAGCAGCCAAAACCCATCGTCGCACCAGGGCACCGCTTCCAGTTCCCAACCGTAGGGCGCGACCAGCGCGAGAAAGTCGGGCACGCTGATTTTCAACGTGTTGACGCGGAGACTACGGCGCAGCGGTCGCCGGCAGGCGTCGATGAAGTCATCCATGCTCAGGTGTGCAGGCATAATGGCTTGCATGGCGGTTAAAAAATCGGGAATGAGAGAGGCGGGAATAGGTTTGGCCACAGCAACGGTTCCGTTACAACAACAATCAAAACACGAATATTACCATATCTGCGTTGAGGGAAGGGATGGCGACTCACCACCGGCTCAGAGGGCGGTGAGTCGCAGAACGCAGATGTGGTGTTTATCGCTCCGGCAACGCTGTTCCCCAATCTCGCCAGCCGCCGGGTTCTTCACCGTGCAACAGGAAATGTTTGCCGGCCTGTGCGGTGGGCGCTAGCGGGGTGGCCGGTGGCGTCGCAAAAGCAATGCCGCCGCGGATAAATTGCTGGAAAGTCCCGCTCTTGATCACGCCGCCGGTCAGACCAAATTGCAGGTTATAGCCGGAGGCCAGCCAGAAGACGGAATTATCACGCACCAGATGTGCGTGGCGCTTACTGATGCGCAGCGCCACCGATACCCGATCGGACAATGCGCCGAGTGACAGACCGGTCACCGTGCCGACTTCAATCCCGCGGAACAGCACCGGCGTGCCGATTTGCAGCGATCCGGCTTCGGCGGTGTCAACGCTGATGCTCAATCCATCCTGATAGCGGGAGTCGGAAATAGTGGCTTTCTGCAATTCAAAGCTGCGGGTAACGGCGCCATTACCCGGCTCGACGTTAATGTAGGGCTGGATCAGCGTTTCCAGATGGTTAACCCCAGCGGCGGAAATTTCCGGCGTCACCACCGAGAAGCGGGTGCCGGCGCGGGCGAAATTACGGACATATTCCGGGTACAGCACCGCCTGTACCCGCACTTCGTCGCGCTGCTCCGCCAGTTTCAGCGACTCCAACTGGCCGATATCGATACCCAGATAACGGATCGGCATCCCCGCGGAGAGCTTGCTGGCATCGTAGGTGCGCAACGTGATGCGGCTGCCAATCGCACGGGCGGCGGTTTCGTTACTGTATAACGGGCGTTTGTCGTTTTGTACGTCGGCGGCGCCGTCTACGTTGTCGAAACTGATGGCGCCTTTCAACGCCCGGCTGAGCGGCGAGGTCTGTACCGTTAATCCGGCGCCGTTCAGTTGTACCCGCGCACCGCCTTCCGCCCAGAAAACGCTGTTATCGGTCAGCAGCTTGCGGTATTCCGGCCGGATATAAACATCGATTTCGAATGTCTCGGCCTTAGGGCGAATGCGGGTTATCTCGCCAACCTGAAACTTGCGATACAGCACTACCGAGCCGTCCTGAATGTCCGGCAGGCTGTCGGTCAACAACGTCAGCGTGGTGGGGGGCGTCGTGCCCTGAATACCGGCAGCGGCCTTTTCCCGATCGCTATAGAGCGGGTAACGCGGTTGGGCATCACCGGTCGAGCCTGGCAGCACCGTGACGCCGCCGCTCAGCCACTCCTGGGCGCTGGCGCCCAGCACCTGAACGCCGTCTAACCCCAGTTTAACGTTGACCCGACTGCTGGCGATGAATTGACTGTCTTTGTGCAGCAGGTGTCGGTATTGGCGGTCGATAACGGCGGTAAAACCGACGCCGTTATCGGTGAGTGTGCGCTGGACTATTCGGCCGATTTGCACGCCGTGCAGCATGACCGGCTGGCCGCTGTCGATGCCGTAACTCTGGCTGGCGGTCAATTCAACGGTAAGCGCACCGGGTTGTTGCAGTTGCTGCCGGGTGGCGTCAGCGACGGTGAAGCGCTGTTTCGGCTCGCCTTCGCCGGGGATCAGCGTCAGCGTGGTGCCGCCCAGCAGGCTCGGCAGGTTGATATCGCTTAGCGACAGGCGCGGCGCGGCCAGTTCAATTCGGGTGTTTTCCCGCATCAACGCCACCACCGACGGGTCGACGATCAATTCTCCGGTGACGCGCTGATTGGCCTCCAGAGTGAGCCGTTGCAACCTGCCCACTTCTAATCCCTGATACAGCAGCGGCGTGTGCCCGGCTTGCAGTCTGTCACCGGAAGGCAAGTCCAGCATAATCTGCACGCCACGCTGGCTCTGCGCCAAATCCGGGTACAGCTCGTAGTTCTGATCCGCCGCGGCCGACTCGCCCTGTTCAGGGGAGTCAAAGGCGATGGCGCCGTTAACCAGTGCGGACAAATTTTGCATTTCGACGGTCGCGCCGCTGAGGCTGACGTCCGCTTTTAATCCGGAGACGTTCCAGAAACGGCTGGTCTTTTTCACCAGCCCGGTGAAGCGGCGGTCGATCAACACATCGATCATCACGCCGCGGTGATCGGCGTTAACGCTGTAATCGTAAACTTTCCCTACCGGGATTTTACGAAAATAGACCAGCGAACCGGCGTTCAGCGAGCCGAGATCGTCTGCGCGCAGATGTATCAGTAATTCTCCGCTGTTAACACGGTATTTGGGCTGGGTATCCTGCGCGGTGAAGTGACTGGCGGGATCGCCGCCGCCGGGTAACATGCCGATGTAGTTGCCGCCGACCAGTGCATCCAGACCGGATACCCCGGCCAGCGAGGCTTTGGGCGTCACCAGCCAGAACTGGGTGCCGCTGCGTAGCGCCTCTTTCATATCGTTACGGATGCTGGCGATGACCTGAATAGTGCGTAAATCATCGCTGAGTTTGATGTTGCGCACGGTGCCGACTTCCACCCCCTGATAGCGCACCGGCGTGCGGCCGGGGACGATGCCGTCCGCCGACACGAAATCGATAGTTACCGTTGCGCCGCGCTCCTGCTGATTGGTGTAGAGCAGCCAGCCGGCGAGCAGCAGGGCGATAAAAGGAAGCAGCCAAAAGGGCGACAGGCGGCGCCGGTTTTTGATGCGGGCTTCAGTGGGTGCCATCGGCGTTGAGTTCTGCATTGTTATCCTGCAATTATTGATAAGAGCCCATCGGGATAGGCGCTTAGTCGTTATCCCATATCAGTCGACTATCCAGCCACTCGACGGACAATATGGTCAAAATAACGGCGGCGCCAAAATAGAACGCCGCGGGTCCCATGGTAAAAGCAAGCAATTGGTCGCGGTTAACCAGCGACATAGTCAGGGCGATCACGAACAGGTCGAGCATCGACCAACGGCCGATCCCGCTCATGAGACGCAGCAGTCGCATACGTATCATCCGGCTATGGCTCACCCGAAAATGAATACTGAGCAGCAGGACCGACGTGATGAATACCTTGCTGAACGGCACCAGAATACTGGCGACAAAAACCACCAACGCCACCGGGATATTCCCGGCGGCCAGCGACATAATGCCGGAAAAAATCGTGTCTTCCCGGCGCACGCCGTTGACGTAAATCACTGAGATCGGCAGCAGATTGGCCGGCAACAGCAGAATGACGGCGGAAATCAGCGCCGCCCAGGATTTCTGCAAACTATATGGACGCCGCGGTGTGAGCGGCACATGACAACGGTGGCAGCGGCCACGGCTGTCTGGCGTCGCGGTAAAATAGCAGGACAGGCAGACCAGCGCCTGCGCTGAAGCCGGGTAGGCACGCTGTGGGTAGTAGCGTTGCCAGAGCTGTTCGGCATTAAGGTGAATCAGGGTCAGCAAACTGAGCGCCATCAGCGCCAAAAACGCCAGCAACCCATTGCCGGGCAAAACCTCGGAAAATTCACGGACTTTAATCGACGCGACCGCCAGACCGACCAGATACACATCCAGCATGACCCACGCTTTTAAGCGTTCGAACAGCAATAACACCGGACGCAGATTCATACCGACGCGAGGGGCAAAAAACAGATACAGCAGGGCGAATACCAGCGTCAGCGGCGCGCCGATAGTACAAAACGCCACGATGCTGGCGGTGACCGGATGCCCCTGACGCGTCATTTGCCAGATGCCTTCCAGCAAGCTGGCATTAATGGAGACACCCAGCAATCGGATATTGAGCAAGGGTTCGCTATAGGCGAAGGGCATCAGCACCAGCATGGCCACCGCCATCGCCACCAGTCGGGAAATAGACCAGTCGCGGCCGCTGGCAATATGTGCCGCGCAGCGCGGACAGTGGCCGTGCTGCTGACGTTTGAGCCGAGGCAACATGAATAACAGGTCGCATTGCGGGCAACGTTGAAGGCGCCGCGGCGCGGCCGGCGGCGAATCAGCCGACCCGACGGACGGGGCGGCGTTATAAATTTTCATATTTCCTGCAGGCAGGTTAACAGGACAGGTATTATCATAGTGTAACTGAATGATGGATGACACAAAATCACTGCTACCCTTGTCAGATGAAATGTGGTGTCGCCAGGCGGTAACCGGTACGGACATCGCCGGATATCGGCAATGGTGCGTAAGTCGCTATCCTGTGACGGCGCTGTGCGGTGAAAGTTGGGCTGGCAAGAGAAATCCTGTAGCATCCCGATGCGAAACTTTATGTAATGTGCTGCGGATGTCTGCCGTCAGGCGGTCCGTAAAGACAATTTATGCCTATTGTAAGCGATGAAAAAAGAACAATTCTACGATGAACTGGTACGTGATCTCACCGCGCTGATTGCCGATGAAGATCGCTTCCTCACGATATTATCAAACAGCAGTGCGTTACTGTTTGAACGATTGGATGGTGTGAATTGGGCCGGCTTTTATTTGCTGGAAGGCGACACGTTATTTCTGGGGCCGTTTCAGGGGCGCCCGGCTTGCGTGCGAATTCCGGCGGGAAAAGGGGTCTGCGGTCGTGCGGTCGCGGAGAACCGTGTTCAACGGGTCGGCGATGTACATGCGTTTCCCGGCCATATCGCCTGTGATGCCGCCAGCAATGCTGAAATCGTGCTGCCGCTGACGGTTGACGGGCGGTTGATTGGCGTTCTGGATATTGATAGCACCGTTCATCATCGTTTTGATGCCGAGGACGAAGACGGGCTGAATGCGGTTGCGGCTGCACTGTGCCGCCAATTGTCACAGAGCGACGTGCTGGCTTTCATCAATTCTCTTACGTTGCGACAAGGATAACGTAGCAATTGCCGATGGCGTCATTATAATGACGCCTGTTCATGCCTGCGCTGGTTGGCAAACCCGTTGTAATCAGGAAATTTCATGGAAAATCAACCTAAGTTGAACAGTAGTAAAGAAGTGATCGCCTATCTGGCAGAGCGTTTTCCGCTCTGTTTCACGCTTGAAGGCGAAGCGCGTCCGTTAAAGATTGGCATTTTTCAGGATCTGGTCGAACGCGTGTCCGAATCTGAGCACGTCAGCAAGACGCAGTTGCGCTCCGCGCTGCGTTTGTATACGTCAAGCTGGCGTTATCTGTATGGCGTCAAACTGGGCGCTCAACGCGTCGATCTTGACGGCAACCCGTGCGGCGAGCTCGAGCAGCAGCATGTGGAACATGCGCGCAAGCAACTGGAAGAGGCCAAAGCCCGTGTTCAGGCTCAGCGTGCAGAGCAGCAGGCGAAGAAACGTGAGTCCGGCGAGGCCGAACCCTCTCGTCCGCGTCCCTCTGCCGGCAGAAATGCTCCGCGCCGTGAGCGAGATGCCGCAGGTTCAGCTCCGCGTAAACCGCGTCCGTCTTCTTCTCGTTCCGCACAGACCGCTTCCCCGTCATCCGATAAATCCCAACCCCGTCAGCCGAAAGCAGCCCGTACGGTGCAACCGGAACGGCAGGCGGTGACGGATATTTCCAGCCTGCAGATTGGCCAGGAAATCAAAGTCAGGGCTGGCAAAAGCGCCATGGATGCCACTGTGCTTGAGATCGCCAAAGATGGAGTCAGGGTTCAACTGGCTTCCGGTCTGGCGATGATCGTACGCGCAGAACATTTGCAGTTCTGATACGGAGGCCAACCAGGGCATGAACAAATTTGTCAAAGCGGCGGCATTAACCTGGCTTTTGCTGTCCGGGAGTAGTTTCGCCAGCGAGAACATTACCCGCGCGGATCAAATTCCGCAGTTGCAGCCGGAAGCGCAGCACTCTACCGTCAGCGAGCGCGTTGCGTCGCGTTTTCTGCGTTCCCATTATCGCCAGTTCATGCTGGATGCGGAGTTTTCCGGCAAGATCTTCGATCGTTACCTCAACATGCTGGATTACAGCCATAACGTGCTGTTATCTTCCGATGTGGCGCAGTTTTCCGGTCAAAAAGGCGAGTTGGGCGAGAATTTAAAAAGCGGCAAGCTGAGCCTGCCGTACGCCATGTACAATCTGGCCCAGAAACGCCGTTTCGAACGTTACCAGTATGCGCTGACGCTGCTGGAAAAACCGGTCAACCTGAACGGCAACGATTTTATTGAGGTTGACCGCGCTAAAGCGCCCTGGCCGCAAAGCGTGGAGGAACTCAACGCATTGTGGGATGCCAAGGTCAAGTACGATTGGCTGAGCCTGAAACTGACGGGCAAGGCCGATGCGGAAATCAAGGAAACGCTGACCAAACGCTATCAGTTTGCGGTTCGCCGTCTGGTGCAGACCAACAGCGAAGATGTGTTTCAGTTGATCATGAATGCCTTCGCGCGGGAAATCGACCCGCACACCAGCTATCTGTCGCCACGTAATACCGAGCAGTTCAACACCGAAATGAGCCTGTCGCTCGAAGGTATCGGTGCGGTATTGCAGATGGATGAAGACTATACCGTGATTAACTCCATGGTGCCGGGCGGCCCGGCGGCGAAAAGTAAACGCATCGGCGTCGGCGATCGTATCGTGGGCGTAGGGCAGGCCGGTAAACCGATGGTCGATGTGATTGGCTGGCGGCTTGATGATGTGGTGGCGTTGATCAAAGGGCCGAAAGGCAGCAAGGTGCGTCTGGAAGTGCTGCCGGCAGGCAAGGGCACCAAAACGCAGACCATCACCCTGACCCGTGAACGTATCCGGCTGGAAGATCGTGCGGTGAAAATGTCGATCAAAGAGGCCGGTAAAGATAAAGTCGGCGTGCTGGATATCCCCGGTTTCTACGTTGGGCTGACGGACGACGTGAAAGTTCAGTTGCAGAAACTGGAAAAAGAGCATGTCAGCAGCGTCATCATCGACTTGCGCGGCAATGGCGGCGGCGCCCTGACGGAAGCAGTCAGCCTGTCTGGGCTGTTCATTCCTACCGGGCCGGTGGTGCAGGTGCGGGATAACAACGGCAAGATACGTGAAGACAGCGACACCGACGATACCGTCTATTACAAAGGTCCGCTAGTGGTGCTGGTTGATCGTTTCAGTGCCTCGGCGTCGGAGATTTTTGCCGCTGCGATGCAGGATTACGGCCGTGCGCTGATTGTCGGCGAACCGACTTTCGGTAAGGGTACGGTACAGCAATACCGTTCTCTCAATCGTATTTACGATCAGATGCTGCGTCCGGAATGGCCGTCGCTGGGCTCGGTACAATACACCATTCAGAAGTTCTACCGTATTAACGGCGGCAGTACCCAACGTAAAGGCGTTACGCCGGATATCGTGATGCCGACCGGCAACGAAGCTGTGGATACCGGTGAGAAATTTGAAGATAACGCCTTGCCGTGGGATAGCATCAAACCTGCTGGTTATACCGTGATGAGCGACTTGAAACCGCTGCTGCCCGTGTTGCTGGAACAGCATAATGCGCGTATTGCCAAGGATCCGGAATTCCAGTACATCCAGCAGGACGTGGCGCGTTATCAGGAAATGAAGCAGAAGCGTAATCGTGTGTCGTTGAATCTGGTGCAACGCCAGAAGGAAAACAACGAAGACGAAGCAACGCGTCTGCAACGCATTAACGATCGACTGAAACGTCAGGGAAAACCGCTGTTGAAGGCGCTGGATGATTTGCCGAAGGATTATCAGGATCCGGATGCGTATCTGAATGAAACCGTCCAGATTGCGGAAGACCTGTCTAAACAGGAACCGAAGCCGCAGTAATGCGTAGGCGGTTACCCGCAATAAAACAAAAGCCCGGTCGAGAAAACCGGGCTTTTTTACAACTGTTTTTACAACAGTCGTTTACGCAGAACGTGTTTACGCAGAACGGACAACGGTTCCCATCGTAAGACGGGAACCTTCAGTGGCTGAATTACCAGCCGACGCCCAGACCCAGCGAGTACAGGGTATCGTTAACGTTACCCTGAATGCTTTCGGTGCGGGTGCGGGAGACTTTCATACTGACGGATGACCAGTCGGTAACTTTGAACCGCAGACCCGCGCCGGCTTTAAAGTAGAGCGGCGTGGTGCTATCAAATGAGCGGCCCACTTCGCCGTCGGAAAACAACTCGGTACGTTTGCTGAACAGGAAGCGATCATAGCTCCACTTCAGGCCGCCGGAGTAGAAATTATCTTCGCTGTTGTCCTGATAAGTAAACGTTTGGGCGTTGACCAGTGTGGTAATAGAGAACGCGCCCAGATCGTTATCCCAGAACTGGTAGCCCGGACCGGTACCGGCGGAACGGTTAACTTTGATGTTTTCCACCCAGTCGCGTTTGTATTCATAACGGCCCTGCCAGAACCAGTGCTCGTCGATGAATTTATCCAGTGCGTATTCCCCGGCGGCGTTTTTGGTGCTTTCCACATTGTCTTCTTTGGTCATGTGGTAGCTGCCATCCAGATTATGGCGCCATGTACCGTGCCGCAGGCGGGTGTTCAATGTCACATCACGGTTGTCGGTTTCCGTGGAGCTTTTCTTGCGGGCCAGGCTAACGTCGACATTGCCTTTCCAGGAGAAATCCTCCACCCAGCGACGAGGGACCACCATGGAGTCGATATCAGACAACGGCAGCGTTTCCTGCCCGGCGCTGACTTGCTGGCCGTCTACGCTTGCCGGTTGGGCAACGATGGCGCGAGAGCTATCGGAGGCTTTAATGGACGGATAGAGTACGCCTTTCTCGTAGCGTTGCCCTTGAATAACCATCCCGTGGTCGGTCTGGAAGGTTTTAACTTTGTCCCAGGTCACCGATACAGTGTCGGCATAATCGGTTTTGATAAATAATTTGCCGCTATCCAGCAGCGTAATCTGGCCGCTGATTTTATCACCGTTGGTTAACCAGACGGTGTCCGCGTGGCTGGTAGAAATGCCTGCGGCGCTGAGGGCGATAAACAGGCTCAGCGACGAAAATGCGTGTTTGGAATGTGTCATGATGTCAGATAGAACAATGGGTGACTAAAAGTGGAAGACGCCATTCGGATGGCTTGCCGATGTATCGATATACCCGTCATACTTATTTAGGGTATATACCGGGTTATTTCCCGGCGAGGCAACATTAACAGGAATCGCGCTGCGCCTCTAGGTATAAGTGTCCCACAATTAGAATGGAAATTGTTATAAATCGTGTGATTAATGACTTACGGCTATAACGGTGATGACGATCACATCACCGTGACAGCCGTTATCATCAGGCCGCGCTGCGGGAAGGTTCGAAACGACGGGCCAGGAAGCGTTCGGTCAGCGATTGTCTGATACGGGTCACCACCTGTTCCTGGACGATTACGCATAGGGTAATGGTCGTCAACAGGAAGACGCCGTAACCGGTCATGGATACCTCCACCCTGCCGGCGGCGTCAATACAGGCTGCCCAGTCGGTGAAACATTGCAGCGGGTTGCCGCGTAATAACTGTTCTGATGTCCGGAACAGGTTAAAGAGCGGGACATGCAGGGCAAAAATCGACAACGAGGCGCTACCCAGTCTTGTTGCCCAGACCTTCAACGTTTCGCTGTCCGGTTCACGAGCGTGCGCGCACAGGCAGACCAATGCCACTTGCGAGGGCAACAGCAGCCCGTTATGCAGCAGGAAATACCAGTGGCGCTCGCCGTGTGTAAACAGCCAGGTGGCGACGATAAAGCTTAGGCTAATAAAGACAGCCAGCGCTTTGCGTTGTAGCCGGGTTAATGCCGGCCGTACGCCGTCCCGGTATTGGCGGAAAATCGTGTAGCCTACTATTCCGGCCAAAAACTCCGGTAACCGCAGCAATGGATTGCGTTGCAGTAAGCCGGTATAAGGCATTCCGTATAATTGATGCCAGACAACCCATATCGGCGGCAGCAGATACAGCAGACAGAGCACCGCCAGCCACAGGCGCGGATAACGGCTGCCAGCCAGTCGCGGCGCCAGCAGCGGGAACAATAAGTAGAAGAAAAAGAGTGTCGAGACCGACCACAACGGCGCGTTGAACGTCAGAAAATAGGGATTCCACGCCTGTAACATCAGCAATTGCAGTAAGCCGTTAACAGCCAGTTGCGCGTTATCCATATAGTGACGCAGCGTCTCCGGCACAACGCTGGGATCGTTACTGTCGTAAATGACGAAACGGGCGCTGGCAACCTGGCCTTCCGGCGGAATCGCCAGCCAGTGCATCAGGCTGACCACCACGATAGACGATACCAGGCCGATGATGTGAATCGGGTAGAGGTTAAACAACCGCTTTGCCAGGAAATGCCGGGCGGGTTCCCGTAGCTGGCCGTCACGCAGATAAACATGTGTCAGAAGAAAGCCGGACAACACAAAGAACGTACTGGTGGCGAAGAACCCCATGCTGGTCAGTTCGTTCAAAAAGGGGATCTTTTCACGTTGCGGATAGACATGTACGGTGTGATAGACCATTACATAGCATCCAAGTAAAAAGCGAAGCCATTCCAGTCCAATAAATCGTTCTCTGACTTTCATTCTCTTTTTCCTCCGGTTAAGCCTGGCGAAAGCGCAATGAAACGCCGAACAAGGAGAGTCTAGGAAAGGAATATGGGGAAATATCTAGGAAAATGGCGATAAAGTACTAAAAACCATGAACAGGCGTTACGGCATCAGCACGAGTGAAAGTAAACGTATAGAAATGTAGGTGTTGTGTATTTTACTGTTGTTTTTAACATCTAAAAGTAAAAATTAACACCGTTGGGGAAGATGACTGGCGGCGACGGCCGCCGGCACCCGTTAGAAAATCTTTTCTTGCACGACCCAGACGGCGGCTTCCACCCGGGAACGCAACTTCATTTTTTTCAATAGATGTTTGACGTGTACTTTTACCGTACTTTCGGTAATCGTCAACTTGCGGGCGATAACTTTATTCGGCAACCCTTGAGCTATCAGTTTCAGGATATCCTTCTCCCGCGGGGTCAATTGCTGGATATCCCGGGTATCGCTGCTGCGCGTTTCACGCAGGCTGGCCGCCAGAACCGGCGTCAGCGTATCGCTAAGCACCATTTTACCTGCCGCAGCCTGATGGAGCGCGACCAGCAAATCTTCCGGTTCCATGTCTTTTAGCAAGTAGCCGTCGGCACCGCCTTTAAACGCGCTGATCACGTCTTCCTCATGGTTTGATACGGTAAACACCACGATTCGCCCGGATAATGAGGTTTCACGCAGGCGGGCCAGTGTTTCCAGCCCATTCATGCCCGGCATGTTCAAATCCAGCAAAATCAAATCCGGGTCCAATTGTTCCGCCAGTACCACGCCTTGTTCGCCCTGACTGGCTTCGCCGACAACACACAGGTCAGGCGCCATGCTGAGCAACTGTTTGACGCCATTACGTAGCATCGGGTGGTCATCAATGAGCAGTACGGTGGCGGCGTCATTATTCATGGTTTTCTCCTGATAAAACGGGTGGCTGGCGAGAGTCTGCCTGAAAGCGGACACAAACTTCTGTGCCGCCGGACGCCAGGCGTTGGATAGTACAGTCGCCGTGGAGGCTTCGGGCGCGGTCGCGCATGATAATCAAGCCGTAGTGATTGGTTCGGCGGTGGTTATCACTGATGCCGATACCGTTATCGCACACATGCAGTTCAATATAGCCTTGCTGTTGACAAAGGGTGATGCTGGCGGCGGTAGCCTGTGCATGTTTATAGGTATTGCTCAAGGCTTCACGCACGATTTGCAGCAAATGAATACCTTGATGAGCGGATACCGCCTGCGGCGGTAACTGATAATCCAGCACGATGGCGTAGCCGAGGCGTTGGCTGAATTCGTCAACCGTGGCGCGCAATGCCGCCAGCAGGCCGGATTCCGATAGCTTAAGCCGGAAGGTCGTCAACAATTCACGCAATTGCCGATAGGCGGTGTTGATCTCATCGCGCATGGCGTCTAACTGTTGTTGTATTTCCGGTGTCAGCGCGGTGTGCTGCATTTGCAGGCAACTGACCTGAATTTTCAGACAAGAGAGCGACTGTGCGATGGAATCGTGCAACTCGCGGGCGATGGTCGTTCGTTCTTCCATCAACATCAGTTGTTGTTGATGGCTGGATTGCCGCTCCAACGCCAGCGTACTGGTCAACTGCTCCAGCAATGTGTTGAGCAACTGGTGCTGATCGGGCGTCAGATGCTGATGAGCGGGCAGTCGCGCCAGCACCACGCCATAGTGACCCCGTTTGTCATGCAAATTCCAACTGACCGACTTGCCTTCGGATGCCGCGTGGGCCGAGGAAAAATGCGCACAGCGCTGGCAGTCGCTGTCCGGGCAGGTGTCGGGATTGGGTATGACGGTTTGGCTGGAAGGCGTTACGAGCGCCTGATGATTATCTTCATACAGTTGCAATTGAATGCTGGAAAGCGGCATCAATGCGCTCAGTTCATCCAGCACCGGCAGTAACCGGCTGCACAGCGGCGCATTGGTATGCAGCCGCCGACTGGCACGATAAAGAAACGCCAGCGTATCGTTTTTATGTTGCAAATCGGCGGTTTTTTCCGCCACCCGCTGTTCCAGATCACGGTACATCGCCGACAGCTCATCCGACATATTATTCAGCGCCTGCGCCAGCGTACCCATTTCATCATGACTGCGCGGGGTTACGCGTTGATGAAATTCGCCCTGGCCGATGGCCTGCGCCATCGACACCAGCTTGCGCCAGGGGGCCAACAAGCGGCGGCGCAGATAGAAAAAGGTCAGCAATAACAACGACAGCATGATGCCGATGAACGTGCGTTGCACCAGTGTGACCAACCGAAGGTGCGCTTCGGTTTTTTGATCGATAGCCAGCACCAGCGCATCGAGGTGGTGTACAAAATCTGCAACGGCGGCGGCGGCATCCGCCGGGCGTTCGGCCTCACGCAGGCGAGGCTTAAGCTGCTCCGCCCAGTAGCGTTGCAGCGTGGTAAATTGCTCGCTTAGCTTTTCACGCACCACGGCCTGGCGTAGGTCGTGGTCATTTTCGGCGCGTTCCAGTTCCTGCAGATAATAATCACTGTTGGCGTCAAGCGGCACCATCGATAACAACCGGTAACTTTGCATACGCAGAGAACCTGCCGTATTAATGGCGTGCGCGTTGCCCTGAATGCTTTGCGACATCCAACTGGATACCGCCATGCCGGCAATCCCCAGCAGGCCTTGCAGCAGCATCAACAGTGCCACCTGGTTGACCAGCGAGAGTGGGAGCCGAAAGCATTTGAACATGGGGAAACCGCCTGTGACAAAAATGGAAACGCAGTGGTGTGATAAACCATAGATCGCGGGCGCACATGCGACGTTGATGGCGTCGACAGAGAGAGTCATCGATCGATGTTAGTCACCGTCGATGGTGCTCTTCCCGCGTATCCGCTACCGGCCCGAAGTAAAAACAGATTCATGCAACACAAGATCATTTTTTCTTATTTTCAGGGGTAACCCTATACCCCCAAAGAGTTACCTCACAATTTCCATTGATGGGTAGTCGTGAATACCGTGACGGGGTTAATCATCATAACAGTATGAAACGACACTATTAACTTGTCATTTTGGCTTACCTATTTGGTGGCGGACAAAAAAGATACCGGTTTTTTTACCCGACAAACCGTTGATGTATATCAAATTTGCTTCGGACATACCTTCTAATGTGACGCGTAGTGATAGGGGTATTTTACTGACCGAGGCTTGTTATGACGCAGTCAACCATTACGCCAGGCGCTTCACGGCAGACTGTTATCCGGGAATGGCGCCCGGAAGATGTTCAGTTCTGGCAAAAACAGGGGCGCGGCATTGCTCAGCGCAACCTGTGGATTTCCATTCCTTGTCTGTTGCTGGCTTTCTGTGTCTGGATGTTATTCAGCACAGTGGCCGTCAATTTGAACAAGGTCGGTTTTCACTTCACCACCGATGAGCTGTTTATGCTGACCGCATTGCCATCGGTATCCGGCGCGCTGTTGCGGGTGCCGTATTCGTTTATTATCCCGCTGGCCGGCGGACGCCGCTGGACTACCTTCAGTACGCTGATTCTTATTATCCCGTGTGTGTGGTTGGGGTTTGCGGTACAGGACACGCAAACATCGTATAACGTATTCATCATTATTTCGCTGTTGTGCGGATTTGCCGGCGCGAACTTTGCTTCCAGCATGGCGAATATCAGCTTCTTTTTCCCGAAAGCGCAGCAGGGCGGGGCGCTGGGGTTAAACGGCGGGTTTGGGAACCTGGGCGTCAGCGTGATGCAGTTGCTGGTGCCGGTGGTGATTTTCCTGCCGGTGCTGAGTTTCACCGGCAAAGGCGTGGTTCAGCCGGATGGCGGCCAGGTCTGGCTGCAGAATGCGCCCTGGGTGTGGGTGCCGCTGTTGCTTATCGCCTCGGCGGCGGCCTGGTTCGGTATGAACGATCTTTCCACCGCCAAAGCGTCGCTGCGCCAGCAGTTGCCGGTGCTGAAACGGGCGCATTTATGGATTCTCAGCATCCTGTATCTGTCGGCGTTCGGCTCTTTTATCGGTTTCTCCGCCGGTTTTGCCATGTTGTCGAAAACCCAGTTTCCGGATGTGGTGATCCTGCATTACGCCTTTTTCGGCCCGCTGTTAGGGGCGCTGGCGCGTCCGGTAGGCGGCATGTTGTCGGACCGGTTCGGCGGCGTGCGGGTGACGCTGGTCAATTTTGTGTTGATGGCTATCTTGTCGCTGCTGCTGTTCACGGCGCTGCCGGGTGAAAATCAGCCGGGGTCTTTCCTGCTGTTCTTCGGCATTTTCATGCTGCTGTTTTTGACCGCCGGGCTGGGGAGCGGTTCAACCTTCCAGATGATCGCGGTGATCTTCCGGGGTCTGACGATGGAAAGAGTGGCTGCCGCAGGCGGCGGCGCAGAGGAAGCGCAGCGCAGCGCGGTGACGGATACCGCAGCGGCGTTAGGGTTTATCTCCGCTATCGGCGCTATCGGCGGCTTTTTCATCCCGAAAGCGTTTGGTACTTCGCTGGCGCTGACCGGTTCACCCGCCGGCGCGATGAAAATCTTTGTGGTGTTTTACGTCGCCTGTGTGTTGATCACCTGGTTGTGTTATGGACGTAAAGCCCGCACCTGATGCGGTGTGATGATATTGCGCCGGGGTGAAATGCTCCGGCGCAATCAATCGCGTTCACTACGGCGTCTTCCCGCCTTTTTGCCCGCCAGATGCCGGTGCGGTTTATTGCGTGTCTTTTCGTTCTTTTTTCTGCTCGTCCGCCAGTCGCTGTTCTGCTTCTTTACGGGCAGAGTCCATCTGTTTAACCAATCCAGCCTGATCAACCAACGGATGCGGTTCCCCCGGTTTACGTGTTTTCAGGCGATCTTTCGCTTCCGTTAACCCGGTATTGAATGGGTGTGCGGTGAGATGCACCATGACCGGGTGTTGCGGGTCGGCAATCAGCCGTTTTATTCGCTCAATACTGGCGAGATAGGCTTCTACCTGATGGGTGTTTTCGATGGCGTTCAGCCCCATGCCCCCGATGGTGATGGCCCGGTAGGTCTTATCGCCGTCTTTGACGTCAAAGGCGTACGAGGTCGTCCCCCAGGTATGGCCGGGTGTGGCATAAGCATAAAAGGTCGTATCGCCGACCGTGAAGGTTTGGCCGTCCTGCGCCACGATATCGGCGTGGTCAAGCATTTTCCAGGGCCGTGCGGTGTGTTGCGACTGTTTAGCGTCGCCTAATGCTTCGTCCCAGCCAGGTTGAGTCATGACAAATCGTGCCTGACTCAGGGCTTTGACCTTGTAGGCGCCGCCGACATGGTCGAAATGGCCGTGGGTCATCAACACCAGTTTGATATCTGCCGGATCAACCCCGACTTGCCGGATGTTCGCGATCAATTGGTCGACATAGGGTTCATGCAGCGTATCGATCAACACCGGGCCGGCGCTGGTTTTGACCAGCCAGGCGGAAACCCAGCAAACGCCGACAAAATAGACATTGTCGAACGCTTTGTACGGCGCGATAACTTGAGCCTGTGGATCGTTGAGCCAGCGGTTCAGGTCCGGCGGCATACGACCGGTACGGCCGAACTCTGTAAAACGCGCGTTGATGGCATCGGATGGGCATCCCGCCAGCGACGATGCCGCTGGGGCGGCGGGCGAGGGGAGCGTTTGTGCCTGCGTGGATGCGGCCGGTATGGTCAGTAACCCGGCGGTGAAATACAACATGAGATATTTTTTTAGCATAATCAATCTTATAGCATCATCTTAAATAATTGATATCCATTATTGCTTCCTGAGATGAACGAATAAACCCTAGAATGCGCCATAGTTTGTTGCATATATCGGTCAATAGGAGCGCTATGGATCGTCTTATTGCGATGCAGGTGTTTGTGGCGGTGGCGGATTTGGGCAGTCTGACGGCGGCAGCCAATAAGTTGGATATGTCGCGTTCCATGGCCACACGTTACATTGCTGCGCTGGAGCACTGGTTAGGCGTGCGGTTGCTGCACCGCTCGACCCGCAGTTTAGGGCTGACCAGCGTCGGTAACGACATGCTGGTGCGGTGTCGTCAGATAGTGGTTTTATCGGAGGACATGGCGGCGCTTTCCGGCGGTGGCAACACGGAACCGCACGGCGTAATCCGGGTCGCGAGCAGCGTGTCGTTCGGCCAGTCTTATCTGTCGCAGGCGTTGGGGCGCTATCGAACCCGTTATCCTCACACCACAACGGAGTTGATACTGACGGATCGCACCATCAAACTGGTGGAAGAGCGTATCGATTTGGCGGTAGAAGTGACGAACTCACCGGATCATAACCTGATCGCCAAACCGCTGGGGCGCTGCGCATCGGTGGTCTGTGCGACACCGGATTATCTGGCGCACCACGCTCCACCGGTTACGCCGAACGACCTGGTGCGACATAACTGCCTTAACCATACGCGGCTTGGGCGGGAATGGCGCTTTACGCACCGGGAAACCGGGGAGCGGCATCGTGTTATGGTGTCGGGGCGTGTGGTGGCTAATGACACGCTGGTACTGCTGAATGCGGCACGGGCCGGTGAAGGGATCGCCTGCCTGCCGGAGTTTGTCGTACGTGCCGGGCTGGATGCCGGCGAGCTGGTGCCGCTGCTGGGCGATTACCAGACGCAGGCGCTGGGTATTTACGCGTGTTACATGTCGCGGCGTCACATGCCTGCTACGCTGCGTACGCTGCTGGATTTTCTGGCGCAGGATTTGTCGGCATCGGGCTGATGACCAGGAGGCGTTAAGGGCAAATGCGGGTGATATGTCCGGTTAAGCGGCCGATGGCATTCTACTACCTCCAAAGAGTCTTCATGAGTAAATGTCACCTGACCTTATCATTTCATGCCTCAATATTTCCTTTTTTATCAGTTAATTAAGTAATTTTTTTCCGATACCTCTTTGGTGGTATTTTCACGCTCCCCACCACAAACCGGCCCCTGAGGGCTTGATCGCTGTCAATTCCAGTACTTATTCGGCTGGCTACCCTACGTCGTAGTGAGCAATACCCACGTGTACTTCTATAACGACAGGAACCGTCAGGTTCCGTAGCAGGAGAGTCCGGATGAGCAAATTTCTTGACCGGTTACGTTATTTCAAACAAGTGGCCGAGCCGTTTTCCGGTGATCACGGCCAGACGCTGAATACTAATCGTGACTGGGAGGACGGCTACCGCAGCCGCTGGCAACATGACAAGGTGGTACGTTCGACGCATGGCGTCAACTGTACCGGTTCGTGCAGCTGGAAGATTTACGTCAAAAACGGGCTGGTCACCTGGGAGACGCAGCAAACCGATTACCCACGCACCCGGCCGGATCTGCCGAATCATGAACCGCGCGGTTGCCCACGCGGCGCCAGCTATTCCTGGTATTTGTACAGCGCTAACCGCCTGAAATACCCGATGATGCGTAAGCGCCTGATGAAATTGTGGCGTGAGGCGCGCCGCCACCATGCCGATCCGGTAGACGCCTGGGCGTCGATCGTCGGTGACGCAAGCAAAGCACAGGAATACAAGAAAGTACGCGGGCGCGGCGGTTTTGTGCGTGCTGACTGGCAGGAAGTGAATGAGCTGATCGCCGCCGCCAACGTCTATACCGCAAAAACCTTTGGTCCGGACCGTGTCATCGGCTTTTCACCTATCCCGGCCATGTCGATGGTGTCTTATGCCGCCGGTGCCCGTTACCTGTCGCTGCTGGGCGGGGTGTGCCTGAGCTTTTACGACTGGTATTGCGACCTGCCGCCCGCTTCACCCCAGACTTGGGGCGAACAAACCGACGTGCCGGAATCGGCCGACTGGTATAACTCGTCGTACATTATCGCCTGGGGTTCCAACGTACCTCAGACCCGTACCCCCGATGCGCATTTCTTTGCCGAAGTGCGCTACAAAGGCACCAAAACGGTCGCCATTACCCCGGATTATGCAGAAATCGCCAAGTTATGCGATCAATGGCTGAACCCGAAGCAAGGCACCGACAGCGCGCTGGCGTTGGCGATGGGCCATGTGATCCTCAACGAATTCCACCTCAAACAACCGCGTCAATACTTCACCGACTACGTGCGTCGCTATACCGACATGCCGATGCTGGTGCTGCTGGAGCCGCGCGCCGACGGCAGCTACGCCGCCGGGCGTTTGTTGCGCGCCGCCGATCTGGTCGGCAACCTGGGTCAGGAAAACAACCCGGAATGGAAAACCATCGCCATTGATGAAACCAGCGGCGAACTGGTCGCGCCGCAGGGTTCCATTGGTTACCGCTGGGGCGAGCAAGGCAAGTGGAACCTGGAACAGCGCGAAGGCGGTTCCCAGCGTGACGTCAACCTGCAACTGAGCTTGCTGGGCCATCATGACGAGGTGGTTTCCGTCGGTTTCCCATACTTTGGCGGCGCCGCCAGTGAAAACTTCGCCAGCGTCGCACTGGATGAAGTGCTGTTACATCAGTTGCCGGTGAAACGCCTGACGCTGGCCGATGGTCAGGAAGGGCTGGTGACCAGCGTCTTCGATCTGACGCTCGCCAACTACGGTGTGGATCGCGGCCTCAACGACGAACAGTGCGCCAGCGATTACGATCAAGTCAAAGCGTATACCCCGGCGTGGGCCGAGCAGATTACCGGCGTATCGCGGCAGAACATCATCCGTATTGCGCGCGAATTTGCCGACAACGCCGACAAAACCCACGGGCGGTCGATGATTATCGTGGGCGCGGGCATGAACCACTGGTATCACCTCGACATGAACTACCGCGGGATCATCAATATGTTGATCTTCTGCGGTTGCGTCGGGCAGAGCGGTGGCGGCTGGGCACACTATGTCGGCCAGGAGAAGCTGCGTCCGCAAACCGGCTGGTTGCCGCTGGCGTTCGGGCTGGACTGGCAGCGTCCGCCGCGTCACATGAACAGTACTTCGTTCTTCTATAATCACTCCAGCCAGTGGCGGTATGAAACCATTGCGCCGCAGGAACTGCTGTCGCCGCTGGCGGACTCGTCACGCTTTAGCGGCAGCCTGATTGACTTTAACGTGCGCGCCGAGCGCATGGGCTGGCTGCCTTCCGCACCGCAACTGGGGGCTAACCCGCTGCGTATCGCCGAGCAGGCCGCCGCCGCCGGCATGTCGCCGCAGGATTTCACCGTGGCGGAACTGAAAGCCGGTCGTCTGCGCTTTGCCGCCGAGCAGCCGGACAGCCCGCAAAACTTCCCGCGTAACCTGTTTATTTGGCGCTCCAACCTGCTGGGTTCTTCCGGTAAAGGCCATGAGTACATGCTTAAGTATCTGCTGGGCACCGAGCACGGTATTCAGGGTCAGGATTTGGGCGAGCAGGGTGCCGTTACGCCGGAAGAAGTGGAATGGCGTGCGAAAGGTGGTGAAGGCAAGCTGGATCTGGTCGTCACGCTGGATTTCCGCATGTCCAGTACCTGCCTCTATTCCGACATCGTATTGCCGACCGCCACCTGGTATGAAAAGGACGACATGAACACGTCGGACATGCATCCGTTCATTCATCCGTTGTCGGCAGCGGTTGACCCGGCCTGGGAGTCGAAAACCGACTGGGAAATCTATAAAGGGCTGGCGAAAACCTTCTCCCGCGTTTGCCAGGGTCACCTCGGGGTAGAAACCGATGTGGTCACGCTGCCGATTCAGCACGACTCGGCCGCCGAACTGGCGCAGCCGTTGGGCGTGAAAGACTGGAAAAAAGGCGAATGTGACCTGATTCCGGGTAAAACCGCGCCGCATATCATGACGGTGGAACGCGACTACCCGAACCTGTATGCCCGCTTTACCTCACTGGGCCCGCTGCTGGATAAACTCGGCAACGGCGGTAAAGGTATTAGCTGGAATACTCAAAACGAAGTGGACTTCCTCAAACGCCTCAATCGGGTACAGGAAGAGGGCGCGGCGGCCGGTCGGCCGAGAATCGACAGCGCCATCGATGCCGCCGAAGTGATCCTGTCGCTGGCGCCGGAAACCAACGGCCAGGTAGCGGTGAAAGCCTGGGAAGCGCTGAGCAAGGTCACCGGACGTGATCACACCCATCTGGCGCACCCGAAAGAGGACGAGAAAATCCGCTTCCGGGATATTCAGGCGCAGCCGCGCAAAATTATCTCCAGCCCGACCTGGTCTGGCCTTGAAGACGAGCATGTCTCTTACAACGCCTGCTATACCAACGTGCATGAGCTGATTCCGTGGCGCACCATTTCCGGCCGTCAGCAACTGTATCAGGATCATGAGTGGATGCGCGCCTTCGGCGAAAGCCTGTTGGTATACCGCCCGCCGGTGGATACCCGCGCTGCTCAGCCGTTGCTGAACAAAAAGCCCAACGGCAACCCGGAAAAAGCGCTCAACTTCCTGACGCCGCATCAGAAGTGGGGGATTCACTCCACCTACAGCGAAAACTTGCTGATGCTGACGCTGGGACGCGGCGGCCCGATTGTCTGGCTGAGCGAAGACGACGCCCGTGAGCTGAACATCGCCGATAACGACTGGGTGGAAGTGTTTAACGCCAACGGTGCCCTGACGGCACGTGCGGTGGTGAGCCAGCGTATTCCCGCCGGGATGACCATGATGTACCACGCGCAGGAACGACTGGTGAACCTGCCGGGTTCGGAAGTGACCGGCCAGCGTGGCGGTATCCATAACTCCGTGACGCGCGTTTGCCCGAAACCGACCCATATGATTGGCGGTTATGCCCAACTGGCGTACGGCTTTAACTACTACGGCACCGTCGGATCCAACCGCGATGAGTTCGTGGTGGTCCGTAAGATGAACCGTATCGACTGGCTGGATGAGGACAGCCATGACGACCTGTCTTCCCATGTGCAACCTCATCTGCAGGAGAAAGCCCGATGAAAATTCGTTCACAAGTCGGCATGGTGCTGAATCTGGATAAATGCATTGGCTGCCACACCTGTTCGGTGACCTGTAAAAATGTCTGGACCAGCCGCGAAGGGGTGGAATACGCCTGGTTCAACAACGTGGAAACCAAACCCGGCACCGGTTATCCCCATGCCTGGGAAGATCAGGAAAAATGGAAAGGCGGCTGGATTCGTAAGATCAACGGTCGGCTGGAACCGCGCATGGGCAACCGTGTCGGGGTGCTGTCGAAAATTTTCGCCAACCCGGACGTTCCGGAGCTGGACGATTATTACGAGCCGTTCGACTACGACTACGCACACCTGCAACGCGCCGGCGAAAGCCGGCACCAGCCGGTAGCGCGCCCGCGTTCGCTGGTGACGGGTCAGCGTATGGAGAAGATCGAAAACGGCCCGAACTGGGAAGACGATCTGGGCGGCGAGTTCAGCAAACGCTCGCAGGACAAGAACTTCGACGACATGCAGAAAGACATGTACGGGCAGTTCGAGAACACTTTCATGATGTACCTGCCGCGACTGTGCGAACACTGCCTCAACCCGGCGTGCGTCGCCACCTGTCCGAGCGGGGCGATTTACAAACGCTCGGAAGACGGCATTGTGCTGATCGATCAGGATAAATGCCGCGGCTGGCGCATGTGCCTGACCGGTTGCCCGTACAAAAAAATCTACTTCAACTGGAAGAGCGGCAAATCGGAAAAATGTATTTTCTGCTATCCGCGCATCGAATCCGGTATGCCGACGCTGTGTTCGGAAACCTGCGTGGGCCGTATCCGCTATCTGGGTGTGCTGCTGTACGATGCCGACCGCATTGAGCAGGCGGCTTCCACGGAGAATGAAACCGACCTGTACGGCCGTCAATTGGACATTTTCCTCGATCCGAACGACCCCGAGGTGATTGCACAGGCCCAGCGCGACGGCATTCCGCTCAGCGTGATTGAAGCCGCACAACAATCGCCGGTGTACAAGCTGGCGGTGGAATGGCAGTTGGCGCTGCCGCTGCACCCGGAATACCGCACGCTGCCGATGGTATGGTACGTGCCGCCGTTGTCACCGATTCAGGCGGCGGCCGATGCGGGTAGTCTGGCGCACAGCGGCGTTCTGCCGGACGTCGAAAGCCTGCGTATTCCGGTACAGTATCTGGCCAACCTGCTGACCGCGGGCGATACCCGTCCGGTGCTGCGCGCGCTGCGTCGTATGCTGGCGATGCGTCATTTCAAGCGTGCGCAAACCGTCGAACAGGTAATCGATACCAGCGCACTGGAACAAGTTGGGCTGACGTCGTCGCAGGCTGAAGAAATGTACCGCTATCTGGCGATCGCCAACTATGAAGATCGCTTTGTGGTGCCGTCCAGCCATCGTGAACTGGCGCGTGAAGCTTTCCCGGAAGCGCATGGCTGCGGCTTCAGCTTCGGCGACGGCTGCCACGGCAGCGATTCATCGTTCAACCTGTTCAACAGCCGCCGTATCGACGCCATCGATGTCACCAGCAAAACTCAGAACATGAGTGAACGGCGTATGCGGGAGAACAAGTCATGATCAGTCTTCGCGTTATCGCCCGGCTGCTGGAGTACCCGGATGCGGAACTGTGGCAACAGCGCCAGGACATACTGGAAGCGCTGGAGCAGGCCGACGAGTTGCCGTTGCGTCAAAGCGCGCAGTTGCTGCAATTCATCGGCGACTTTTATCAGGGCGACTTGCTGGACCGGCAGGCGCGCTACAGCGAGCTGTTTGATCGCGGTCGTGCGCTGTCGTTGCTGCTGTTTGAACACGTTCATGGTGAGTCGCGCGACCGTGGTCAGGCGATGGTGGATTTGCTGGCGCAATACCGTGAGGTCGGGCTGGAGCTGGATTGTCGCGAATTGCCGGATTTCCTGCCGCTGTATCTGGAGTATTTGACGTTGCGCGAGCCGCAGGCGGCACGTGATGGACTGCGTGATATTGCGCCGATCCTGACGCTGCTGGCGGAGCGTTTACGTCAGCGCGGCAGCGACTATGCCCTGCTGCTGGAGCTGTTGCTGACGCTGGCGGCGTGTGAGCCGTCAAGCGATGCGGTGGCGGCGAAGGTGGCGGAAGAAACACGCGACGATACGCCGCAAGCGCTGGATGCGGTATGGGAAGAGGAGCAGGTCCGCTTTCTGGCCGACGCGGGCTGCGCCCCGGCGCAACAGACTCGTCATCAGCGTCGGTTCGCCGACGCGGTGGCGCCGCACTACCTGAACCTTGACGCTTCACCGGTCAAAGGAGATTGCTGATGCATTACCTCAATCTGTTTTTATTCGATATCTACCCTTACATCGCCGGTGCGGTTTTTCTGGTAGGCAGTTGGCTGCGTTATGACTACGGTCAATACAGCTGGCGCGCCGGTTCCAGCCAGATGCTGGACAAAAAAGGTATGCGGCTGGCGTCAAACCTGTTCCACATCGGCATTCTGGGTGTACTGGGCGGCCACTTTGTGGGCATGATGACGCCGCACTGGATGTACGAATCGTTCCTGCCGTTGGATGTAAAACAGAAAATGGCGATGTTTGGCGGCGGTGCTTGCGGCGTGCTGACGCTGGTCGGCGGTCTGTTGTTGCTGAAACGGCGGCTGACCAACCCGCGGGTGCGTGCAACATCCACCACCGGCGATATTCTGATCCTGTCATTACTGGTGATTCAGGCGGCGCTGGGGCTGTTGACCATCCCGTTTTCCGCGCAGCACATGGACGGCAGCGAGATGATGAAGCTGGTGAACTGGGCGCAGGCGGTGGTGACATTCCGCGGCGGCGCATCCGCTTATCTGGATGACGTGGCCTTTATTTTCCGCGTGCATCTGGTGTTGGGGATGACGTTGTTCGTGCTGTTCCCATTCTGCCGCCTGGTACATATCTGGAGTGCGCCGGTTGAATATCTGACCCGCCGTTACCAACTGGTCAGGAATCGCCGTTAATCCTGTTATCCGCTCAAAAGGCAACGTCACCGATTAACGACGGTGGCGTTGCCTCTGCCAACCTGCGCCGATGTGTGCGCTGCCTCATGCTGATGTTATTCACGATACCGCCGCGCATTTCATGTGTGAATGTGATGTGACGATGGCGATGTTTTAGCCGATTGCAACGCTGACGACACTATCGCACCCATTGTGTAAATTAAAATGGTTTTTTAATAAATAACAACTGGTTAGGTGGTCGTGTCAAAATGAAAAAACGATTTAGCCGCTGAGTGAAGAAGAGTAGTGAAAATTTGTCCCTGGTCAATTTTACCGAAAAATGCCGGTGCTAGGATGGCGATACGTTAAAACTCTGTGATAAATGGATGGTGATCTATGAGTAGCGCATTTTACATTCCCGCCTTAAATCTGATGGGCGAAGGTGCATTAGAGGAAGCGGCAAGGCAGATTCAGTTGCAGGGTTTCAAACACGCCTTAATCGTCACGGATGGCGTGCTGAACAAAATCGGTGTGGCGGCTTCCGTACAGCAATTGCTGAAAAAATATCAGGTTGATAGCGCCATTTACGATGGCGTGCAGCCGAACCCGACCATTGCCAATGTGGATGACGGTCTGAAAATTCTCAAAGCGAACAACAGCGATTGCGTCGTCTCGCTGGGCGGCGGTTCCTCCCATGACTGCGCCAAAGGCATCGCGCTGCTGGCGGCCAATGGCGGTGAAATCGCCGACTATGAAGGTGTGGATGTGTCCGCCAAGCCGCAGTTGCCGCTGATCGGTATCAACACCACGGCAGGCACCGCTTCTGAAATGACCCGTTTCTGCATCATTACCGATGAAGTGCGTCACGTGAAGATGGCGATCGTTGATAAGAACGTGACGCCGGTGATGTCCGTCAATGATCCGGTACTGATGGTCGGAATGCCGGCGTCGCTGACTGCCGCGACCGGTATGGATGCGCTGACCCACGCGATTGAAGCGTATGTGTCGACGGCGGCTAACCCGATTACCGATGCCGTGGCGATTAAAGCGATTGAATTGATTCGCGCCCATCTGCGCGATGCGGTGAAAGACGGTAAAAACATGGTGGCGCGTGAACAGATGGCGTATGCCCAGTTCATGGCGGGCATGGCGTTTAATAACGCCTCGCTGGGTTATGTCCATGCGATGGCGCACCAGTTGGGCGGTTTCTACAACCTGCCGCACGGCGTATGCAACGCAGTACTGTTGCCGCACGTTGAGCGTTATAACGCCTCTGTCGCCGCACCGCGTCTGAAAGATGTCGCCGTCGCGCTGGGTGTGGATGTTGCCGGGCTGAGCGACCGGCAGGCGGCTGAAGCGGCTATCCAGGCTATCAGCCAGATAGCGAGTGACGTCGGTATCCCGGCAGGCCTGAAAGACCTAGGCGTGAAAGAAGAAGACTTCAACATCCTGGCCGATAACGCCCTGAAAGATGCCTGCGGTTTGACCAACCCGAAAAAAGCCACTCACGCGGAAATCGTCGGAATTTTTGCCGCCGCGTTCTGATGGTGATTTGAATAATATTAAAAGCCCCCGGCCTGATGGCTGGGGGCTTGAGGCTGTTGACAAACAGCCGGGTTGTCTTGTGAACGGTGAAGTCTGCCTATTCAGTGAATGGTTTCGTGCGGGGTAAACGGTGTGGTTCCTCTGCTATTTCATCGCACGCACGACAAGGAGAGGTGCAAGCGCCACCTCTCCTTGACCACTGGCTGGTGGCTAAACTGCGGCGCTACGCGCTACCTTCGGCGTTCGACTTCGCGGTTCGGGCCGCCCGTGACGTGATTACTCGCCCCATCCCTGGGGCTCGCCCTACGGGCCAGCGTAAACGCTGTTCAAAAGCGCTCCCGGCGTTTTTGTCCAACACGGCACGGGCTTTCGCGACGTCCTGTCGCTCACCCGGCGAAGTCGCCCACCTCAGCGCAGTTTTTGACGCCGGAAAGATGCTTCATCCTGTAGTTAATGCGTTTGTCAGCAGTCTGAAGCCCCCGGCCTGATGGCTGGGGGCTTTTTTTTATAACGTCGCATTAACGCGGCATAGCGGGTGATCTATTTTATTAATCAGATGTACACTTGAAATGTACATTTCAAGGGGGAGCTATGAAAACGTATACCATCACTGAAGCCCGGCAAAACATTGCGACGGTCATTGATACGGCGGCCAGCGGTGAGCCGGTAGAGATTAAGGGTCGGGATGGCACCTCGGCTGTACTTATCCCCAAAGCAGAGTTTGAGACTTATCAGAAAGCCAGATTAGACGCTGAATTTGATGTCATCATGCAGCGCCACGGACACACCATCAAAGCGCTCGCTGACAGATGAAATGGGCGTCATTGACTTTCATGACCGTATTTTGCAGGTGTTGCCTGGTGTGGTGGGGATGGCTGATCCTGGTCGGGCTGAGGCGTTGATTTATCGAGTACAAAACCGTCTTTATTATGAAGGTGTGACCGAACTGTTTGAGCTGGCCGGCGACGTATTGGGTAACTATTGCTCGTGGTCATATTTTTAATGATGGTAATAAACGCACTGCTTTTTTTGTTACCATGACATTTTTGCGTCGCAATGGCATATTGATTGTCGATAACGATAATTCGCTGGAAGAACTCACCATTAAGGCGGCAACCGGAGAATGCTTGGTGTCGGAACTCGCCGAACAATTAAGACAGCGGGTGGAAAAATAAAGGGTATTTCAGAAAAAATAGTTTTTGTGGCGAAAAATGGGCTGAAGGATGCCTGCGGTTTGACCAACCCGAAAAAAGCCACTCACGCGGAAATCGTCGGAATTTTTTCCGCCGCGTCCTGATGGTTATTTGAATAATAAAAAAGCCCCTGGCCTGATGGCTGGGGGCTTTTAATGCTATTTATAATCGAGCAGTAAGCTGTTTTGTTAATTATATGTTTTCTATGATGTTGGATTGATATCATAATTAAATTATTTTTAATTTAATTATTAGGCTTCGATGGTGAAGAGTTCAACGATCATAACGAATAAAAATTGGCATGACATTAAATTAAACATAAAGTAAGTTTTATAACGTTTGATGAAGGCAAGGTGTTCTCTTTTTATAGGATGTGGCAATGACCGAAGCAGTTAACGAAGGAATGATTATGCAAGCCCTTGATTGGGCTTATGATAAAGCATTAGATGGTAGCATTCCGGGAACGGATTCAGCCTATGAAATGGCTGAAGACTATCTAAAAGGGGATGATGACTTGCTGGAGAAGGTTAACTCCCTTATCAGATGGCAAAATACTAAATCTGTTACTACCGGATTTGTTTCTGGGCTTGGTGGTATTATTACTCTACCGGTTGCTATCCCAGCAAGCATTGCAACTGTAATGTATGTCCAAATACGTATGATAACCGCAATAGCTATTATGGGAGGGTATGATGTCAGAGATGATCGCGTTAAGTCTCTGGTTTATACCTGCCTTGCTGGCAATGCCGCAAAAGATATCCTTAAGGAAACAGGGATAATAATTGGAACTAAGATGTCAACCCAGTTAATTCAGAGTATTTCAAAGGAAACAATTTTTGCGATTAACAAGTTTGTCGGCTTTAGATTGCTAACAAAATTTGGTGAAAAAGGAGCGATCAACTTAGGTAAGATGATCCCCCTCATTGGTGGCGTCATCGGTGGCGCATTCGATGGTATTTCAACCAATGTCGTCGGTAATATAGCGCGAGAAACCTTTATAGAAGGTAGTGCCATAACCGGATCGTAAAGATTCTCTGTTGACAATATGACTCAGTCCGCTTAGTGGTTCAGGTTATATGGCGATTGTTCAGATCGCCACACGGACTGAGTTTTTAATGATCGATAATGTCGCGGTATTATTTAGCCGAAAGCTCTTTGCGGATGATGTCCGCGCCTGCACTTAGCGCATTGAGCTTGCCTGTGGCTACCCGACGAGATAAAGGTGCCATACCACAGTTGGTAGAAGGGTAGAGCTTGTCGGCATCGACAAACTGAAGTGCTTTTCGTAGCGTATCGGCGACTTCCTCAGGTGTTTCAATGGTATTGGTTGCCACGTCAATGGCCCCGACCATCACTTTTTTACCGCGAATCAGTTCCAGCAGATCCATCGGAACACGCGAGTTATGGCATTCCAGCGAGATGATATCGATATTCGATGTTTGCAGTTTGGGAAAGGCTTCTTCATATTGCCGCCACTCTGACCCTAACGTCTTTTTCCAGTCGGTATTGGCCTTGATGCCATAGCCATAGCAAATATGTACAGCCGTTTCACATTTCAGCCCTTCAATGGCTCGTTCTAACGCGGCAATACCCCAGTCATTCACTTCATCAAAGAAAACATTAAATGCGGGTTCATCAAACTGGATGATATCGACACCCGCCGCCTCTAATTCTTTCGCTTCCTGATTGAGTATTTTGGCAAATTCCCAGGCGAGCTTTTCGCGGCTTTTATAGTGGTTATCATAGAGCGTATCGATCATCGTCATCGGCCCCGGCAAGGCCCATTTAATGGGTTGCCTGGTGAGTTGACGTAAGAATTTGGCATCTTCAACAAAAACGGGTTTTTGACGCGCCACCGCACCGACAACCGTCGGTACGCTCGCATCATAGCGATTACGAATTTTAACGACTTCACGTTTCTCAAAATCCACACCGCTCAGGTGCTCAATAAACGTGGTGACAAAGTGTTGGCGTGTCTGTTCGCCATCGCTGACAATATCAATACCTGCACGCAGTTGATCAAACAGCGACAAACTTAAGGCATCGTTTTTCCCTTCGATTAATTCTTCGTTTTGTAATTTCCAGGGGGACCATAGCTTCTCAGGCTCTGCGAGCCAGGAGGGTTTGGGTAAACTGCCCGCAGTCGAGGTAGGTAGCAATGTTTTCATAGCAGGTGACCTTATATTTTTGGTGAATCAAAGCGCGTAATGGGCAGACCATTGCTCAAGAATATTTTTGTACGGCTTGATGAAGTGCTCTTCAGTAAACTTCCCTTGCTTAATCGCCAACTGGCTGCGCTCTTCCCGATCATAAACAATTTTTGTTAATGAATGATCCTGGTGATTCAGGTCGGGTTGATAGTATTGCCCTGCTGCAGAGTTAGCATTGTAAATCTCAGGGCGGTAAATTTTTTGGAAAGTCTCCATCGTGCTGATGGTACTGATAAGTTCAAGATCAGTGTAATCACTCAGTAAATCACCAAAAAAATAAAAAGCTAAAGGAGCAACACTGTTTTTCGGCATAAAGTAGCGCACCTGCAGCCCCATTTTTTCGAAATATTTTTCGGTTAAAGAAGAGCCGTTGGGCTGGTATTCGATGCCCAACACCGGGTGTTGGTTTCCCGTTCGATGATAGGTTTCTTTACTGGAAACACTTAAGCAGATTACCGGCGGCTTATTAAAAGCCTCTTTGTATTCTTCCGAATTGACGAAATGTTTAAATATATTGCCATGCAAGTCACCGAAATTATCTGGAATGCTAAATTCGGATTGGTTCTTATTATGGTCTAACAGCAATACACTAAAATCATAATCTCGCACGTAAGAGGAGAAATTATTTCCTACAATACCTTCAATGCGTTCGTTGGTTTTTTTATCAATAATGTTTGTTTTCAATATTTCAATTGCCGGGAAGGTGTCGTTATTATCGGCAATATGCATATCAACAGAAATGATTTCAAGTTCGACGGAATAACGGTCACCTTTGGGGTTATCCCAATACGCCAATGTATTGAAGCGATTATCGATCATCACTAATGTGTTGCGTAAGTTCTCCTGGCGGCTCGTTCCTCTGGCCAAATTCGCAAAGTTGGTCGTGATGCGCGTATTTTCGGAGGGGTTATAGTTCTCATCGAAGCTACTGCTCTTAATCGTAAATGTAAAATTTTTAGTCATCGCGCTCTTTTTTCCTGATGCTTGATATGAAGGCCTGGTTAATGCATTGATCTTAAATGATTTAATTTTATCATTTAGTGGTCTTCATGTTGCCAGTAAGTTAATTTAGCATATTTTATGCCAGAGTTGATGGGTGAGTGAAAGAGACTTAATTTCATTACAACATGAGCTATATTCATGTCGGGTAGCCGGTCAGGCCAGGGAGGATTGCAGACGCCCCCAGCCCTACAAGATTCACCGTGAGAATCCATACGGCCAGGAACGGCGGACTACAGGCAGGTCGAGTGTGTTACAAGGCTCGTTATGAGCCTTGTCTTTGACGGGCAACGCAGATGATTCAGGGCACAGCGATCGGTGATCGTAACGCCCGCTCTTTGCTCGCCGATAACGTGACCCGTGCGTTGGCGTTACATCGTATATCCCGGCTTTTTGGTGAGGTTATCCAGTTCCGGACCGATCTCGATATCGTAAACCGCTTCTTTCCAGCGATCTGGCGTGACTTCGGTTAAGGCAACCGAGATAGACTTGTCTTCCGCGTTTAGGTGCTTCTTGAGTAACTCGCTGATATCGTTTGCTAAATCTTGTTTGACGTTTTCCGGCAGGTTGCGGGGAAAGTACTTGATGGCAACGTGTGGCATGGCGAAACGCTCCGTGTGTAAAAGTCGGTATTCGGTGAGGGCGGTTCAGTCAGGCTGAGACGGCAACCGCCGATGGCGTTACCATATTGGCATGGTTTCGGGCAGATCACTATCTGCCCGAATTAACGAAATGACCCGCATTAACGGCGAGAAACCGCCGCGGGTCGGTGGCGTATTTACTGTGTTGCCACGGCATCCAGTGCGCGCAGGTGTTCCGGTTGCCACGATAAATGGATTTCACTGCCGATTTGCCAGCCTGGGTTGACGTCGCTGGCCGGGAGTTTCACCATAAATTGCGGCTGACCGGCCACTTCGGTCATCATGCGCACGTGATCGCCGAGGTAGATAAATTGCTGAATACGCGCACGCACCTGCTGGGCGCCGTCCGGCAGTGCGCCGGCGTTGACCTTTACCCGCTCCGGGCGAATGCACAGATGGATTTTTCTGCCTGGAGAACTGGGGCGTACTTTCAGCGCCTTCAGTTCGGTGCCGTCGTCCAATTGGGCCTGATAATACTCGCCGTCGCTGCCGGACTGCGTACCGAGAAGCGTATTGTTTTCACCGATGAACTGCGCCACGAACGCGTTCTGCGGGCGTTCATAGATGTCGCTGGGGCTGTCCATCTGCTGAATAATACCGTCGTTGAAGACGGCCACCCGGTCCGACATGGTCATGGCTTCGCTCTGATCGTGGGTGACGTACACCACGGTGAGTTCCAATGCCCGGTGCAGTTCCTTGATTTCCAGTTGCATATGTTCGCGTAGCTGTTTATCCAGCGCGCCCAGCGGTTCATCCATCAGCACCAGACGTGGTTCAAATACCAGCGCTCGGGCCAACGCCACACGCTGTTGCTGGCCACCGGACATTTGCGCCGGGTAGCGGTCGGCCAGATTAGTCAGCTTGACGCGGTCAAGCACTCGGTCCACTTTCTCTTTGATGTCGCTGCGGTTCATACGGCGAATGGAGAGTGGAAATGCCAGGTTCTCCGCTACCGTCATGTGCGGGAATAACGCATAGTTCTGAAACACCATGCCGATGCCGCGTTGATGCGGCGGCAGGTTATGCAAAGGGGTATCACGCAGCAGGATTTCACCCTGCGTCGGCGTTTCAAACCCGGCCAGCATCATCAAACTGGTGGTTTTGCCGGAGCCGGACGGGCCCAGCATGGTCAAAAATTCGCCTTCCTGAATATCCAGATTCAGATTCTTAACCACCAGACGGTCGCCATCGTAGGTTTTTTGAATATTTTTGAAGCTGACGTAGGTTTTCATTATTCCCTTCTTTCACGTGTCGTAGCTGGGTGCTGTTGATGACGTATGCATAAGTCATGCCTGATAATTAATTGAGAAGCGATTCTTATTATTTTTGATGTGAAAAATGCGGGGTCGCGCGGTAGGTTTTTTGTTGTTCTGCAAGCGAGTGCGTAGCCGTTAATCGGGAAAATGACAGTGCATGTTGCACAGCCTGAAAACCGATACAGTGAACAGCATACCTGAACGGTGCGGGGCATGGATTTTTATCATTGCATCAAAATGGTGAGGTCGTGTTAAAGAAATGCACTGATGGTGTGCGGTGGGGCGAGGAAAAACCGGCACCGACAGCGCGTCGGTTTAACCGGTTTTTGGCGAGGGGGAGAACGGAAAAGGGTTGGTCAGCCAGGCAGTGTTTCCTGCGTGCGTAAACAGCGAAGAATCACCTCAAATGCCTGTACCATTTCGTCGTCATCCAGGCTGGCGTAACCGAGCAGCAGCCCGCGTTGATGCGTGGGATGCAGATAGTAGCTGGACAGCGCTTTCACCATCACGCCGTGTTGCAGAATTCGTGCGGCCAGGACTACGTCATCGATCAGATCGGGCAGCCGCAGTATCAGGTGCAGGCCGGCGTTACTGTTGTAGCCGAGGTAGTCATCGCCCAGATGTTGCACAATCAATTCACTCAGCAGGGCGCGGCGGCGTGCATACAGCAGGCGCATACGCCGGATGTGGGCGGCGTAGTGGCCTTCGCGGATGAATTGCCCCAGCGTCAGTTGCGTCAGCAGATGACCGCCCCGGTATAGCTCGGCGTGCGCCGTTTTCAGCTCCCGCGCCAGATGCGGCGGCAGCACCATATAACTGACGCGCAGACCCGGGTAGAGGGTTTTGCTGAAGGTGCCGATGTAAATCACCGGCGGTTGAGTCTGTAGCCCCTGTAACGCCGGGATCGGGCTGCCGGAAAAGCGAAACTCGCTGTCGTAATCGTCTTCGATCACCCAACTGCTGTGCTCCTGCGCCAGCGCCAACAGCCGCTGGCGGCGCGCCAGACTCATCACCGCTCCCAGCGGATACTGGTGCGACGGCGTGACGCAAATCAACCTCGGCACCGAATGAGCAGAGACATCGTCCGGCGGTACCATCCCTTGTTCATCCACCGATATCGGCGCGACGCGCAGGCCGTTGATGGTCAGCACGTTGCGCATCCCCCAGTAGCAGGGGTCTTCAATCCATGCCAGATCGCCGAGGTTGCACAGCATTTTGGCCAGCAAATCCATCGCCTGGTGGGTCCCTTCGGTAATCAGTATCTGCTCCGGCGTACAGGTCACCGAGCGCGCCACCCGCAGGTAATCCACCAGTGCCTGTTGCAGCTCCGGACAACCGCCGATCGGCGAGTAGGAGAGCTGTTCCGGTTTCAGGCGGCGGGACAAGCGGGTTTGCAACCGCCGCCATAAGTCATGTGGAAAGCTGGCGATATCAGGGATACCGGGCATAAACGCCCCCCACTGACGCGCCGATGCGCCGGCGTAGCCCAGCAGGTGCATACCACGCCGGGATATCTCCTGCGCGGCCGGACGCAGCGGCGACAGCGTGTCGTCGCGCACATCCGGCGGATGGGTGTCCGGTAACTGTTCGGTGACGTAACTGCCGCTACCGGTGCGGGTTTCGATATAACCTTCCGCCAGCAATTGCTCGAAGGCGGCGATCACGGTATTGCGCGACAGCGATAACTGCTGCGCCAGATCGCGGGAGGAGGGCAAACGCCGTCCCGGCGCAATGTCGCCGGATAAAATAGCCAGGCGGATTGTATCGTACAGCCGCTTGTTGAGGGTGCCTTCCTGCTGGCGTTCCAACCCTGCAAGCAGTAAATCGGTCAGTAGTGAGCGCAAAGTGGATCCTTCAAATATTAAAAACTGGCTCTGGATTATAGGGCCATACAGGGGATAAATAGCAACATCAGCACGTTAATCGTCAACCCTTGTTGGGTGGTGTGTTTATCGAATCGGAGCGGAAAATGAGTAACAGCGAATTGAATCAACGTCGTTTGGCCGCCACGCCGCGTGGTGTGGGCGTCATGTGTGATTTTTTTGCCGATAAGGCGGAGAACGCCACCCTGTGGGATGTCGAAGGGCGCGAGTATACCGATTTTGCCGCCGGGATTGCGGTGCTGAACACCGGCCACCGTCACCCGAAATTGCTGGCGGCGGTGCGTGAACAACTGGAGAAATTCACGCACACGGCGTATCAAATCGTCCCGTACGGCAGTTATGTGACGCTGGCGGAGCGCCTGAATGCGCTGGCGCCAATCGCCGGTCCGGCTAAGACGGCTTTCTTCACCACCGGGGCGGAAGCGGTTGAAAATGCGGTGAAAATCGCCCGTGCCTATACCAAACGCCCAGGCGTGATCGCCTTTGGTTCCGCGTTCCACGGCCGCACGCTGTTAACGCTGACGCTGACCGGTAAAGTGGCGCCGTATTCCAACGGTTTCGGCCCGTTCCCCGGCTCCATTTTCCATGCACTGTACCCGAATGCCCAGCACGGCATTACCGTCGAGCAGTCGCTGGAAAGCATTGATCGCCTGCTGCATACCGATATCGCTGCCGATCAGGTCGCGGCCATTCTTCTGGAGCCGATTCAGGGCGAAGGCGGCTTCAATGTCGCGCCGCCGGAATTTATCAGTGGAGTACGCCAGTTGTGTGACAAATACGGCATGTTGTTGATCGCCGATGAAGTGCAAACCGGTTTTGCCCGTACCGGTAAAGTGTTTGCGATGGAGTATTACGACGATAAAGCGGATCTGATCACCATGGCGAAGAGCCTGGGCGGCGGTTTCCCGATTTCCGGCGTGGTCGGCCGCGCCGAGGTGATGGATGCGCCAGGCCCCGGCGGACTGGGCGGCACCTATGCCGGTAACCCGCTGGCGGTGGCGTCGGCGCTGGCGGTGCTGGATGTGATCGAAGAAGAGCAGCTGTGCCTGCGCGCCCAGCGTCTTGGCGCTACACTGGTGGAAACGCTGGAGCAGGCAAAAGCCACGAATCCGGCGATCGTGGATATCCGTGCCCGCGGCTCGATGGTGGCGGTGGAATTCAATGACCCGCAGACCGGCAAACCGAGTGCGGATATCACCAAAAAATACCAGCAGGCGGCGCTGGAACAAGGGCTGCTGCTGTTGACCTGCGGTACATATGGCAACGTGATCCGTTTTCTGTATCCGTTGACCATTCCCGATGCCCAGTTCAGCAAGGCATTGTCGATCCTGTCCCAGGTTCTGGCGAAGTGAAGTGTGAGCAAAAGGGTAGTTATGCAACTGAAAAATAAAACGTTATTTCGTCAGCAATGTCTGATTGGCGGCGAATGGCAGGATAGCCGTAACGGGGCGCGTCTGAGCGTGACCAACCCGGCGACCGGCGCTGAGCTGGGTAGCATTCCGCTGGCGACGGCGCAGCAGACTCAGCAGGCGATGACCGAGGCCGAGCAGGCGCTGACGGCGTGGCGTCAGCGCACCGGTAAAGAGCGTGCCGCGCTGATGCAGGCGTGGGCGCAACTGATTCGCGCGAATCAGGACGACCTGGCGGCGATTCTGACCGCCGAGCAAGGCAAATCGCTGGCGGAAGCCAGCGGTGAAATCACCTACGCCACGTCGTTTATCGACTGGTTTGCCGAAGAGGCTAAGCGGGTGGAAGGCAGCGTGCTGCAATCACCGCAGGCCAGCCAGCGTTTGCTGGTGATCAAACAGGGCATCGGCGTGTGCGCCGCCATCACGCCGTGGAACTTCCCGGCGGCGATGATTACCCGCAAAGCGGCGCCGGCGCTGGCGGCCGGCTGCACCATGATCGTCAAGCCCGCCGAACAGACGCCGTTTACTGCACTGGCGCTGGCGGAACTGGCGCAACAGGCCGGCATTCCCGCCGGTGTGTTGCAGGTGGTGACCGGCGACGCGCCGGCGGTCGGGAAAGTGCTGTGCGACAGCCCGGTGGTACGCAAGCTGAGCTTTACCGGTTCTACCGAAGTCGGCCGCCTTCTGATGGCGCAATGTGCGCCGAC
The DNA here is from genome assembly GCF_007210685.1 of Dickeya sp. ws52. Lineage (NCBI taxonomy): Bacteria > Pseudomonadati > Pseudomonadota > Gammaproteobacteria > Enterobacterales > Pectobacteriaceae > Dickeya > Dickeya sp. ws52. Next base: position 44,496 of record NZ_SZVX01000018.1, on the reverse strand, counting down.
GGTGAAAAAACTGTCGCTGGAGCTGGGGGGTAACGCGCCGTTTATCGTGTTCGACGATGCCGATCTGGAACTGGCAATCAAGGGGATTTTGGCGTCCAAGTTCCGCAACAGCGGGCAAACCTGCGTCTGTGCCAACCGTATTTACGTTCAGCGCGGCATCTACCCGGCGCTGGCGGCCCGGCTGGTGGAAGAGGTGGAAAAGCTGAAAGTGGGCGATGGCACGCAACCCGGCGTGATGCAAGGCCCGCTGATTGACGAAGAGGCGGTTGCCAAAGTCGAACTGCATATTGGCGATGCACTGTCGAAAGGGGCGGAACTGCTGACCGGCGGCTCGCGCCATGCACTCGGCGGCACCTTCTTCACGCCGACGGTGGTAGGCGGCGTAACGCGTGAGATGAGGTTTGCCCGCGAAGAGACATTTGGCCCGGTGGCGCCGTTGTTCCCGTTTGATGATGAAGCGCAAGCGGTGGCGATGGCCAACGATACCGAATTCGGCCTGGCGGCTTATGTCTATACCCGAGACGCTATCCGCCAGTGGCGGGTGCCGGAAGCGCTGGAATACGGCATGGTGGGGATCAATACCGGCCTTATTTCCAACGAAGTGGCCCCCTTCGGCGGGGTAAAACAGTCAGGACTGGGACGCGAAGGCTCACGCTTTGGCATTGAGGAGTATCTGGAGATGAAATATCTCTGTGTGGATCTCACCCCTTCCGCCTGACGCAATGAGCAGGGATGCTCATTGCCAGATACTTTCGAGCCAATATGGTGCAGCCGCCTTCTCAGGCTGCACCACAACAAGGCGAATTAAACGCCGATTGTCGTAGTAAAACACCCGTCACGCGATGACAACAATAGTATCAGCACTGTGCATATTGCACAGTGCTGTTGATCCACGGCTCCCTCTGGCGGTTTTCGATCCGGACGAGAGAAACTGGCATGAAAACTGCTTTATATCATGATGCCTATGCATCAAAAAAATTTAAGGGTTTTTGCCCTTGCGGGCATACGTTGACTACTCTCTTCAGGAGCCAGACCATGTTGAAAAAATTTGCATTATCCGCGCTGCTCGTCGCCATGGCTTCCCAAAGCTGGGCTGAAAACCTGACCGTGATTTCCTTTGGCGGTACGAATAAGGACGCGCAGGATAAAGCGTTTTACAAGCCGTTCCAGGCGGCGGGTAAAGGCGTTATCGAAGCTGGTGAATACAATGGTGAAATGGCTCGTATCCGCGCCATGGTGCAGACCGGGCAAGTCGGTTGGGACGTAGTGGAAGTGGAAGGCCCGGAACTGCTGCGCGGTTGTAACGAAGGGCTGTTTGAACCGTTGGACTGGCAAAAACTGGGCAATCCGGCTGATTTCGTTAAAGGGTCCGTCTCTGAATGCGGCGCCGGGATTTTCGTCTGGTCTACCGTATTGACCTACAACGCCAACAAACTGCAACAGGCACCCAAAAGCTGGGCCGACTTCTGGGACGTGAAAAATTTCCCCGGCAAACGTGCGTTGCGCAAGAGCGCCAAATTTACGCTGGAAATCGCCTTGCTGGCGGACGGCGTGAAACGTGAAGAGGTTTACAACGTATTGGCGACTCCGGCCGGCGTCGATCGGGCGTTCAAGAAGCTCGATCAGATCAAATCCAACATTCAGTGGTGGGAATCCGGCGCGCAGCCGTTGCAGTGGCTGGTGGCGGGCGATGTGGTGATGACCTCTGCCTACAACGGCCGTGTGGCGGTGGCGCAGAAAGAGAAACCGGGCATCAATATCGTCTGGAAAGACGGCCTGTACGATCTGGATAGCTGGGCGATTGTCAAAGGGACTAAACATAAAGCGGCGGCTGAACAGTTCATCGCGTTCGCCAACCAGCCGGAAAATCAGAAAGTGTTCGCCGAGAACATCGCTTATGGCCCGACCAACAGCAAAACCACCGCGTTACTGAGCCCGGCTATCAGCAATAACCTGCCGACCGCGCCGGATAACCTGGCTCAGTCCGTACAGGTGGATACCGAGTTCTGGATCGACCACGGCGAAGAACTGGAACAACGCTTCAACGCCTGGGCCGCCCAGAAGTAATCCTGAACCGGTATTGATCACAAGGAGAGAGCGCTTATGTCCCAGAGCGAGATGTTGAAGGCTGAACCGCCGGGTGGCGACGAGGAAAACCGCAGCAGTCTGAAACAGCAGTTGCGGCAGGCGCAGGCCCGCTATAAGAAACGGTCGCTGTTGCTGATAGCCCCGTTATTCCTGTTCATTCTGGTCAGTTTTCTGTTCCCGATACTGTCGATTCTGGGCAAAAGCGTGTCCAACCCGGACTTGCGCGTCAGTATGCCGAATACGATTGAGGCGATGCGGCAATGGTCCGGTAAAGATGTGCCTGATGAGACGGTGTTTCGGGCGCTGGTGAGCGATTTGCGTAATGCCCGCAGTACCGGGCAGGTCGCCACGATTACCAAACGGCTGGGGTATGAGGAGGGTCAATACCGCACGTTGATCACCCGCACCCTGCGCAAACTGCCGTCGGATGAACAACCGGGGCTACGTGAACAACTGATCGCCGATCAGCCGCTGTGGGGGGATCTGACGACCTGGAAAACCCTCGATCGTGCATCACGGCCGTTTACCGGCTATTACCTGCTGGCGGTGTTTGACCACAAGGTCGATCCGCAGACCGACCAGGTGGTGGCGCAACCGGCGGACCAGGCGCTGTATGTGGATGTGCTGATACGCACATTGCTGATGGCGGGAGTGGTGACGCTGCTGTGCGTAGGATTGGGCTATCCGCTGGCTTACTGGCTGGCGAAGCAGCCGGATAATCGCGCCAATTTGTTGATGATTCTGGTGTTGTTGCCGTTCTGGACATCGTTGATTGTGCGTACCGCCAGTTGGATCGTGTTGTTGCAATCCGGCGGGTTGATCAACCGTTCGCTGATAGGAATGGGCATCATTGATGAACCGCTGGTGCTGGTGTTTAACCGTATCGGCGTCTACATCTCCATGACGCACATCCTGTTGCCTTTCTTTGTGCTGCCGCTGTACGCGGTGATGAAAGGTATTTCGCCTAACTATGTGCGAGCGGCGATTTCGCTGGGCGCGCATCCGTTTCTGGCGTTCTGGCGGGTGTACGTGCCGCAAACCTACGCCGGGGTGACCGCCGGCGCGTTGCTGGTATTTATGATGGCGATTGGCTACTACATTACGCCGGCGTTGTTGGGCGGGCCGGGCGACCAGATGCTCAGTTACTTTGTGGCGTTCTTTACCAACACCACCATGAACTGGGGGATGGCCGCGGCGCTGGGTACTCAATTGCTGGTGATCGTCGTCCTGCTGTATGTGGTGTATATCCGTGTCACCCGCACCGACGCCGAAGCAGCGGCGCGTTGACGGAAGGAGCAAATGATGAAACCGATGAAGGAAATGAGACAGCAGGGATCGCAACTGCTGCGGGTGTGGAATGGCTTCTTCAATTTTTATGGCGCGGCGATGTTGCTGTTTCTGATAGTGCCGGTGTTGGTGATTGTGCCGTTGTCGTTCAATGCCAGCTCGTTCCTCAGCTACCCGCTGGCCGGTTTTTCCCTGCGCTGGTATCGGGAATTTTTCCATTCCAGCGAGTGGCTGAGTGCACTCGGCAACAGCCTGTTGATTGCGCCGCTGGCGACGGTACTGGCGACGGTACTGGGCGTGCTGGCTTCCGTCGGGCTGGTACGCGGTGAGTTTCGCGGCAAATCGCTGGTGATGGCGGTGTTGATTTCGCCGATGATCGCGCCGGTGGTGATTGTGGCGGTCGGGATGTTCTTCTTTTTCGCCAAGTTATCGCTGTTGAACAGTTACATCGGGCTGGTGCTGGCCCATGCGGTGCTGGGCGTGCCGTTTGTGGTGATTACCGTCACCGCGGTGCTGAAGAATTACGATCAGAACCTGACCCGCGCCGCCGCCAGTCTGGGCGCGCCGCCGCTGCTGGCGTTTCGTAAGGTGACGTTGCCGTTGATCGCCCCCGGCGTATTCTCCGGCGCGCTGTTTGCCTTCGCTACCTCGTTTGATGAAGTGATCGTCACGCTGTTTCTCGCCAGCCCGCGCCAGCGCACGCTGCCGTTACAGATGTTCGCCGGGATCCGCGAAAACCTCGATCCGACCATCGCCGCCGCGGCGACCATGATGGTGGCTGCCGCGCTGGTGTTGCTGGTGGTGATGGAAGTCCTGCGTCGCCGTTCGGAGAAATTGCGCGGCGGGCATTGATTCCGATAGTGGATAAGCGCCATTGCTAACTATGGGGATATGACCTCTACTGCGATGATGGCTGCGGTACTCGCCGTAGCCATCATCTACTTTCCTGTAATCTTTCCTGTAACCGCTCGCAGGCAAACTCCCAGAACGCTCTCACCCGGCGAGGCATCAGTTCCCGATGCGGCGCAACCAATTGTACCGGAAGGGGAGCCGGTTCCCATTCCGGCAGCAGATGAACCAGCGAGCCATGACGAAAATCGTCCTCCAACTGATAACTGAGCAAGCGAACGATGCCATAACCCGCGCGGGCCGCTACGCACTGTGCTTCTACGTCATTGGTGATCAACCGTGGGGAGATAGGGACTTTGACCATCGTCCCATGTGTGTCAAAACGCCACTCCACTACTGGCAGCAGCGCTCCGGCGATCACATCATGATGAGCCAGATCGCCCGGTTGTACGGGTGTCCCCCGTGCTGCAAGATAAGTTGGGCTGGCTGCCAGCATACGGCTAACACTGCCGACCTGGCGGGCCACCATTGATGAGTCTTTCAGGTCGCCAATACGTACCGCCATATCCAGACCTTGCTCGATCAGGTCCTGATTATGGTCGTTGAGCAGCAGTTCTATCTGAATATCCGGGTGCTGTGACAGAAACGCCATCACCAATGGTGTGACATGACGACGGCCGAACTGTACCGGTGCGGTCAGACGTAACATACCGCGAATTTGACTCTCAGTAGACTCTTGTACCGCATCCTGATAATCCGCCAGCAGCATTCGGGCGCGTTCTGCCAACCGTAGACCTGCTGGGGTTGGGGCGATTTTGCGGGTGGTGCGTTCCAGTAAGCGAGTACCCAGTCGCTTCTCCAGCGCCGCAACGGCACGGGTGACGGCAGGGGCCGAGCGGCGTAACTGACGTGCAGCGGCACTCAGATTGCCCTGACTGACCACGGTAGTAAAAATAAGCAGCTCATCAAGACGGTCCATTATTATTCCATAAAGTGAAATTATCTATTTCATTTAGCAGGGATTCACATTACTCCAGGAAAAAGTAGTCTGGCAACAGAACTTCACAGGAGAAAAACATGTCCCGTTATTTGTATGCTACGCCGTTGTCTGGTCACTGCCACCGTGTGTGTCTGCTGCTGAACATGCTGGGGTTGCCTTATGAGGTCATTCCTGCGCCTGCTGACGTGCGAACCCGCGCTGAATTCAAACGTCTTAGTCCATTCGGCCAGATTCCCGTATTGGTCGATGGTGAGGTCACGCTGGCCGACAGCGCCGGCATTATGGTGTATCTGGTCAAACGCTATGCGCCGGGTAGCCACTGGTTGCCGGATGATCCGCAGACTGCCGCGCAAATTGTCCAGTGGCTGGGCAAAGCTGCTGGGGAGATTCGTTATGGTGTGGCATCGGCGCGGTTGATCCGGCTGTTCGGTGTTGATGAAGACTATGATTCCGCTGTGCGTGTAGCGCAGCGTTTCCTGCCTCAGTTAGATGCCCACTTGCAGGTGCGCGACTGGCTGGTGAGTGAGCAGCCGACTATCGCCGACCTGGCTTGCTATGCTTATGTGGCGGCGGCACCGCAAGGCGGCATCACATTGGAGTCTTGGCCGTCAATCAGGAATTGGCTGGCGCGCGTGGCGGCGTTACCCGGCTTTGAACCGTTGCCGGAAGCGGGCGCGTAATGATGAGCTTCCACCCTGATGAACGTCGTGCGCAACAGCGTGCGGGTTTTTCCGTCTCTTCGGCCGCGATTCGTGATGCGATGCCGATACAGCATCAACAATTTTTCGCTGGGTTACGGTTGTTTTTTATTGCTACACGCGGTCAGGATGGGTGGCCGGTAGCAACGGTCTTATCGGGTGCACCTGGTTTTTTATCAACGCCGGATGCGCGCCAGTTGCTTATTGGATCCATGCCGACCGAGTCAGATCCGCTGACGAGCGCGCTGTATGTCGGCGGTTTGATAGGCGGTTTGGGGATCGATTTCATGACCCGCCGTCGAAATCGGGTGAACGGCGTCATTGACGCGCTGGACGCAAAAGGGATCAGACTGGCGGTGCGAGAGAGCTTTGGCAACTGCCCGCAGTATATCCGGCAGCGATGTCTGATGCCGCGGGTTGGCACCGAGACGATTTGTCAGGTGCATGATGGTGTTGACGATGATGTCAGGAGGATATTACACCGTGCTGATACCGCATTTGTCGCCAGCTACGGCTGGAATGGCATGGATATTTCTCATCGTGGGGGGCCAACCGGGTTTATCCGTTATCGGGATGGACGACTGTGGATACCTGATTTTCGCGGCAACCGTTATATGAACACACTGGGTAACCTGTTGGCTGAACCTCGCGCCGCACTATTGATCCTGGATTGGGTGAGTGGTGATCTGTTGCAGATTCAGGGTGAGGCTGCCATTCATTGGGAACAGCATGATGAAGCTAACGGCGTGGTAAGCGCTGAGCGCTACTGGTCGTTGCGCCCTTATCGTGTATGGCGGCTGGGGCCGTTGCTGTCAGTGTGTGGCCCCGGTGGCTAAACGAGAAGTCAGTGAGAAGGTCGTCGTGTCAGGTTGCGCCTGTCTTACGGCGTGCCGGCAAAACGTATAGTCATTTTTTTGTCGATAAACGGGGCGAGCTTATCCGGTGAAATCGTTGCTTCCACCACCAGAGTGGTGATGTCGTCACAAGGAATGACATGATAGCGGGCGATGGCCGGGAGTTTGTCCGACGTCATCGCCACCACGATCTCACTGCTGTTGCGCGCCGCCACCCGCTTGAATTCCGCGTCTTCGTAGTCAAATACCGTCAGCCCTTCCGTGGCATCCAGCGCGCAGCCGCCCAGAAAGCAGAGATCGAAATAGATGCTCTCCAGCTGTTTCTGCGGCGTGATACCGAGCGCGCCGCCGGTGCGCGATTGAACCCGCCCGCCGAGCATGATCACCTCCGCCTGGGAGGATTTCATCATTTCCAGCGCGATAGCGGGGGAGTTGGTCACCACGGTCACGGATAGTGAGGTCGGAATCGCCCGGGCGATAGCCAGATTGGTGGAGCCGGAATCGATAAAGATGCACTGACCCGCCTGAACCAGCGCCGCGCAGGCTTGACCCAGCCTATCTTTGGTTTCGCTGTCGGCCGAGGCTCGGGCGATGAAATGAACATCCGCCGGCGCCAGACTGACCGCACCGCCATATACCCGTTTACAGACGCCTTCGCGTGCCAGTTCCTGTAGATCTCGCCGTATGGTGTGTTCCGACACCGCCAACTCCTGCGACAGCAGCGTGCAGACCACCCGACCGTCTTTATGCAACCGCTCCCGGATCAGGGATTGTCGCTGCTCAGGAAAAGATGCATAATCGAGCATAACCAAGCCTTATTGAAAAAGTTAATCGAGCACAACGAGCAAAATTAATCATTGAGGCTGAGGTTTGTCAATCTAATATTGGTGATGCGCAGCCTATCGCACGAGGTGAGTACCATGAATCAGTCACTGCCGGATATCGCTTTTTTTCATACATTGGCCGACGCCGCCAGTCAGCAAACCCTGCCGCGTTTTCGTTCACATCAAAATCTGCATGTCGGCAGTAAGCCCAAAGAGGGATTTCGTTTCGATCCGGTGACGGATGCGGACCGGGAAGCCGAGCGGGTGATTCGGGCGTTGATTACCGAACGTTACCCGCAACACGCGATTCTGGGGGAGGAGTTCGGCGCAAGCGGCAGCGGGGATATCCAGTGGATTCTTGACCCGGTCGACGGCACCCGACCGTTTTTATGCGGGTTGCCGGTATGGGGCACGTTGATCGGGCTGTTGCATCAGGGGCGCGCGGTGATGGGCATGATGAGCCAGCCGTTCACCGGTGAGGCATTTTGGGCGGATGGACGACATGCCTGGTATCGCGGCCCTCAGGGGGAAAGCCGCATCGAGACCCGCAAAAATGTGCCGCTTGAGCAGGCCATTTTGCATACCACCTCACCGGAGCCGATTGCACGCTATCCGCAGGTACGCTTTCAGGATCTCGCCGCACGTACGCTGATGACGCGCTACGGCGGTGAATGCTACGCAATGGCGATGCTGGCCGCCGGACACATCGATATCTGCCTGGAATATTCGCTGCAACCTTATGACATTGCGGCTTTTATTCCGATCGTCGAGCAGGCAGGCGGCGTGGTGAGCACATTGCAAGGCGGCCGGGCGGAAGCGGGCGGGCAAATTCTGGCGACGGGGTGCCCGCATTTGCATCAAGAGGTATTGCGGGTTCTTAACGGGTAACCCCATCGATAGCTTAACGGATCGTTGATGTGCGGCGCGCACCGCTGTGGTTATTGACCTATTCCTTTCACACGAGATCGTATCGTTTATGCAACAGTTGACGGATTCACAGTACAAAACCCCTTTATCAGCGCTTGAGGTGGGCGAGCCGGGACGGCGCGAACAACGCGCGACGCGCGTGATGTTTTTTCTGGCCGGGTTCGCTACCGCCGTGTGGGCGGCGCTGGTGCCCTTCGCCAGGCTAAATACCGGTGTTGATGACGGCACGCTTGGCCTGTTGTTGCTGTGTCTGGGTGGTGGTGCGCTGGTGGCGATGCCGCTCACCGGCGTGTTGACCACCCGCTTTGGCTGCCGCAAGGTGATCGCGCTGGCGATACTGCTATTCAGCCTGATACTGCCGTGGCTGGCGGTGATCCCGAATACGGCGTTGCTGGCGCTCGCATTGCTGATGTTTGGTATCGGGGTCGGCACGACCGACTGTGCCATGAACGTGCAGGCGATTCTGGTGGAAAAGGCGGCGGGCAAAGCCATGATGTCGGGATTTCACGGATTTTACAGCATCGGGGGCATCATCGGCGCCGGGGCGATGAGCGGGATGATGTCGCTGGGGTTATCGCCGTTGGCCGCCTGCCTGCTGAGCGTCATCACTGTCATGGTGTTGCTGCTGACGCACCTGTCTGGCCTGCTGACGTATGCCAATCCATCGGAAGGCGCGGCGTTTGCTATTCCTCGCGGCGCGGTGCTGATGTTGGGCCTGATCTGTTTTGCCGTATTTTTGGCGGAAGGCGCGGTACTGGACTGGAGCGCCGTGTTCCTGATCGAACACCGTGGCATGGCGGAGGCACAAGGCGCGCTCGGTTTTGCGTGTTTTGCCGCCGCCATGACGCTCGGCCGCCTGACCGGGGACCGGGTGGTGACAACATTGGGATCCCAACCGGTGGTGATGCTGGGCGCCGGGCTGGCCGTCGCGGGGTTGATACTGGTGGTATGGGTGCCGTATTGGTCGGCCGCGTTGCTCGGTTATGCACTGATCGGGCTGGGGTGCTCCAATATCGTGCCTATCATGTTCTCCGCCATCGGCCGCCAGACCAGCATGTCGCAAGCCGCTGCCGTGCCGGCGGTAACGACGCTGGGTTACCTCGGGATACTCGCCGGGCCGGCCAGTATCGGATTTATTGCGCAGCACAGTAGCCTGTCGAGTGCGTTTTTAGTGGTCGCGGCGTTGTTGACACTGGTTGGCCTGAGTGCGAAAGCGGTGAAGGTATAAGGAGAGCGCATAATGATTAAACTGATTATTACCGATTTGGACGGCACTTTTCTTCGTAGTCACGGCGAGTTCAATCGCCCGCTGTTTGATGAGGTCCGGGCGTTGATGCAACGTAAGCAGGTGCAGTTTGCACCTTGTACCGGCAAACAGTGCGACCGGGTTGAAGAGTTATTCGGTGCTCAGGCGGCGGACTTCTGGATCCTGGGGGACAGCGCCACCCGCATCCGGCACCGGGGCGAGTACGTGTATCAGTCGCTGATCGACAATGCGCTGGGGCGGGAGATTATCGCCACGCTGGAGGCGGTGAATCAGGATCATGTGGTCATCGCCTGTACCCCGGATGGTGCGGTACTGAAAGATTCGCTGTCGCCGGCGATGATCGAGAAAGTCAAAAAATCTTACACCACCGTCCGACTGGTGCCGGATTTCAACGCTGTGCGGGACAATTTTGTCAAAATCACCCTGTTCGATGAAAAAGGGCGTTGTCATCAAACTCGTACTCATCTGACGCCTTATGACTCCCGCGCGTATATCGTGGTGTCTGAAGCCGCCTGGATAGATATCGCCGATGTCGGTGTACATAAAGGCAGCACGGTGGCTCGGTTACAGGAGATGTTGCAGGTAACGGCGGAAGAAACCATGGTGTTCGGCGACGGGTTGAACGACATTGAACTGATGCGTTGTGGCGACTATAGCTTCGCCATGCGCAATGCGTTTGAGGAAACCCAGGCCGCCGCCCGCTTTATCACCAGCGGTTCCAATGACGACGACGCGGTGATGCACACCATTCTCCGGTTGTTGGCGTTACAGCCGGATAAAGGCTAAGAGCTTATCCCATCAGCGCTATTTCTCCGTAAGCCAGATAAAAAAAGGCTGTCTGTCGACAGCCTCAGACTGCTGACAAACGCATTAAGTACAGATGAAGCATCTTTCCGGCGTCAAAAACTGTGCTGAGGTGGGCGACTTCGCCGGGTGAGCGACAGGACGTCGCGAAAGCCCGTGCCGCTCCGGGAGAGCGTCACGGGCGGCCCGAACCGCGAAGTCGAACGCCGAAGGTAGCGCGTAGCGCCGCAGTTTAGCCACCAGCCAGTGGTCAAGGAGAGGTGGCGCTTGCACCTCTCCTTGTCGTGCGTGCGATGAAATAGCAGAGGAACCACACCGTTTATCCCGCACGAAACCATTCACTGAATAGGCAGACTTCACCGTTCACTAGACAACCCGGCTGTCTGTCGACAGCCTCTATCAGATGATATTGAGTTGACAGGGTAGCGAACCCGTCAGTCAATATTGCTTCAGAACGACTCCCAGTCATCCTTGGCATTTTTGGTATTACCGGTCGGCGCTTTTTTCGCGGCGGCAGAAGATACCCTGAGCGTAGATTTATTCAGCATCAACGGCTTTTTCGTGCCGATGGCGGCGCGTGGTTTTACCTGCGGCGCTATGCTGTCATTACCCAGACGGAACACCGATACCGCTTGTTCCAGCATTTGAGCCTGCTCTTCCAGCGAGTTAGCGGCGGCAGACGATTCTTCCACCAGCGCGGCGTTTTGCTGGGTGGTGGCGTCCATTTCGGTGACGGCGGTGGAAATCTGGTTGATACCGCGGCTCTGCTCATCGGAAGCGGAGGCGATTTCATCCATGATGTCATGCACATGAGAGATAGAACGGATGATTTCATCCATCGTTTTACCGGCATCTTCCACCAGTGTAGAACCGGTGTTCACGCGGGTGACGGACTCACCGATCAACGTTTCAATCTCTTTGGCGGCCTGGGCGCTGCGCTGGGCCAAATTACGGACTTCGCCCGCCACCACCGCAAAGCCACGGCCCTGCTCACCGGCGCGTGCTGCTTCTACCGCCGCGTTCAGCGCCAGAATGTTGGTCTGGAACGCGATGCCATTGATGACGGAAGTGATTTCAGAGATGCGTCGGGAACTGACGGCGATCTCGTTCATGGTACTGACGACATTGGTGACAATCTCACCGCCGCGGGTGGCGTTAGCCGAGGCATCGGCAGCCAGTTGCGAGGCGTGATGGGCGTTGTCGGCGTTCTGTTTCACCGTGGAGGTTAACTGTTCCATACTGGCAGCGGTTTCCACGACGGCGGCTGACTGCTGCTCGGTGCGGGAGGAGAGATCGGTATTGCCGGCGGCGATTTCCGATGCGGCTAGCGCGACATTGCTGACGCCCTCACGAATGGTGCCGATCGTCTCACGCAGTTTACTGTTCATCTGATTCATCGCCACCATCAACAGGCCCAGCTCATCGCGGCGGTTGACGTCGATGGAAGAGGTCAGGTCACCCTGAGCAATTTGCTCCGCCAGCGACAGGCTCTGATGCAAAGGGCGAGTAATCAGCAACGTGATACCCCACGCCATCAGTATGCCGATCGCGATGATCACCAGACCGGTAATCAGTAATTGCCACTGTGAGCGGGTTGTCGTGGAACTGACCAGCGCCAACTGGCTGTTGTATAAATCATTGGAAGCGTTATCCAGAATGATTGCCGCACCGGTCATGGTTTTGGTCGCGGTGTTTTCATCCCGGAAAGCCGTCATGTAATCGGTAAGGTAGCCGTTATAAGCGGAGAAGAAACGCCAGGTTTGATTCAACCACCCTTGTTGTTCCGCGCTGAATTTAGGCAGCGCTTGATTAAACGCGACCTGAGCGTTGCCAATGGCTTTGCGCAGGGTGGATTCGATTTGTTCGGAGGGTTGCAGCAACAACTGATGCGTCAGATCACGGATGTCAGACAGTTGTTCAAGCAGCCCGGCAAATTCCAGTTTTAATTCCGGCGTCAACGAACTGTTGCCGAACTGGGTACGCAACGTGGTAACGACGCCGGCGCTGGTATCCTGATTGAATTTTTGCGCCACGGCATCACGCTGCTGGCCGGCTTTGATCAATGCGTCCCGCCCGGGAAGATAGGTTTTATAGGCGTCATTGAGCTGATCCAGTAATTTCTGTGCCTCGGGGCTCCAGGTAAGCTGGCCGGCCTGATTTAACGACTGACCTACCTTTTTCATCAGGTCGCCGACGGTATTAATGGCGTTGTAGTCGTGAGTATATTGAAAAGTAAGGCGGGCACGTCGGGCATCGTTCAAATTGCTATTAATGTCGTTGCTGATAATCGATTTATCGACATAAGCATCAACATTACGAAAACCATTAACACCCGAGAGCATGATAAAGGCGGACATGATTAAAATCAGTCCGAACCCTATCGCCAATTTACTACCAACCTTCAGATTGTTATAGGTATGCAGAATAGTATTCATAAAGGCTTCCTACAGAGCTGAGTACGTTGACAACGCAGGTCAACAGAGAGTAACCATCTGTTAACGTCCATGTTTTTTAAAAAAATACAGAGATGGGGTTCTTTCACGGAGGGAAAAAACGTGTGAATACTATCACATTTTTTAAAAATGCAAACGATTTGTAACATAATGAAATTACAGGTTGTTTGTATTTCTTATTCCAGATTCTTCCTTGTTTTATTTTTATTTTTCCCAAAACCCGTAAAATGATTTCGTGTACTAGTTGGGTGAACTATAAAAACGATTTTTTTTAAACGCTCTTTCAAAAAATTATTTTTAACTCTCCTGAGTAAATCATATTTTTTCATTTCGTCTCTAATCGGAAAAATAATTTCCGTTGTCCGTTCCTTACCGGAACATCAGCATTTTTGAGGTCGAACTTGATTGCGCGATGCTGTAAGCAGGGGCGAATTATTCAGGAAGAAATAAAGAAAGGGAGAGAAGTCGAGCGCGGGTATTCAGCCCGTGTGGCGTTTCCGGGGTTTCATCATGGAGTAAGGCTGCGCTGCCGTGGTGACGGCGCAGCCTCGGGATGTGTCAGGCATCGGGGGCGGCATCGGCCGCGTCGAGGGAGAGCGGCACATCCTGAATGGTCGCTTCGAAACTGCGTAAACGTTTATAAATCGACATCAATTCCACGATGGTGGCCCAGGAGTTGATCAGGTACTGAAACGAGCCGCGTACCTGATCAAACACGTTGGTAATCTGGGTCATCAAACCGAGCGTCAGGCTACCGGCTACGATCGACGGCAACAGCATGATGATGCCAAATACATTGTCGGTTTGCAGATAGAGCACCCGGGCGATATTGAAGTAGGTGTAGTGAAAGTAGAGGCGAAAATAGTTTTTCCGCACATTACCGAAGAGCTGTTTTACCGTCGGCGGCGTGGCGCGGTCGGCGGCATCCTCGCCGTAGACCAGTTCTTTACGGTAAGCCGCTTCGACCCGCTGGTTGTTGAACTCCAGCCCCGGCAGCTTAATGCCGACCAATGCCAGCAAACCGGTTCCCGCCAGCGACCAGACGATAGCGGCAATCACCAAACCGTAAGGAACTTCGCCGAGCAGCGGCAGCGATTTGACGTGCGACGACAGGCTCACCAGCACCGGCAAAAACGCGATCAACGTCATCAGCGATTTCACCAGGTCAACCCCCAGGCTCTCCATTGTGGATGCAAAGCGCATGGTATCTTCCTGAATACGCTGTGCCGCCCCTTCAATATGGCGCAGCGCTTGCCAGTGCGAGGTGTAGTAATCGTTCATGGCGGTACGCCAGCGGAAAACGTAATGGCTGACGAAAAACATATTCAGCACGCCGACGGTGACCGCGGTGAGCGCGATACCGAGGAAAATCAGCAACTGCTGGTAAAACGCCTGAATCGTGGTGGTATTAGGCGCGCTCAGCGCTTTCTGGATCAAATCGTAAAAAGGGACGTACCAGTCGTTGACCGCCACGCCGACCTCGACCGAGAAGTAGGTGACGAAAATAATCAACGAGGTGCCGAGAATCGACCAGCGTTGCCAGGGGTGTGGGTCGAGTAATGCCCAGGCGCCGGCGAAGAGGCTCACGCACAGCAGATAGTAACCGTAGAACCACAAAAAAGCGGGCGACAGGAAGCGTATCGCGCCTTGCGGCAACGGTTCACTGGTGTGCAGCAGGCTATCGCCCAGCGGACGCCACCAGCCATACCAGAGGAACACCGCCACCAGCGACCAGATCAACGCGGAGGAGAAAAACAGTTTAGGGTTAGGAAAAAACGATTTGAACATAGGCGCACTTTTGATCCGTAAAAGGTATCTGCTGATCCGTAAAAGGTATCGGCAAAAAGGAATAACTGCCGTGATAGCAAATATTTAAATCAGGCGCAGGATTATATTGAAACGATTTTTGACGGCGATGGTTTTTTCTTTACGCAATGAAGGCGGCAAACGCAGAGATGCCCGGTGCGGATCTGAGGGTTATGGCTGTTTACCCGTCATACTTCACGTTGCAGGTGTATTGGCTTTCTTACCTGGCCCATCAATGGGCCTCGCCCTACGGGCCGCTGTCGGCAGCGCGCAAATCGGCTTATGCCGATTTCAGACTGCTGACAAACGCATTAACTACAGGATGAAGCATCTTTCCGGCGTCAAAAACTGCGCTGAGGTGGGCGACTTCGCCGGGTGAGCGACAGGACGTCGCGAAAGCCCGTGCCGTGTTGGGAACACGTCATGGGCGGCCCGAACAGCGAAGTCGAACGCCGAAGGTAGCGCGTAGCGCCGCAGTTTAGCCACCAGCCAGAGGTCAAGGAGAGGTGGCGCTTGCACCTCTCCTTGTCGTGCGTGCGATGAAATAGCAGAGGAACCACACCGTTTATCCCGCACGAAACCATTCACTGAATAGGCAGACTTTCACCGTTCACAAGACAACCCGGCTGTTTGTCAACAGCCTCAAATCGGCTTATGCCGATTTGTCTGTCACCCCATCTCAATCACATTCTGCTCCCGCTGCGGCAGGTCTTTCTCCAATTGTCGCAGTACCTTATAGACCTGCGCAACCGGTTGCAGGGTATCGCGCGGGATGTAGTGGCCTTCGGGCACCCGGTACAGGGTGCGCGCCAGCCAGATGAAACGGATCACCGGCACGCCGGCCTGATGTGCGCGGGCGATCAACGCCTTGGCTTGATCATCCTCGCCTTTGAGCAGAATGCGCGGCAGCGGCGTCTTGCCGGGCCGGTAGAACAGCGCCACCGCGTAGTGAGTCGGGTTGACCAGCAGCAGGTCGGCGTCTTCCACTTTGGGTTTGACGCGCGGGCTGGCCGGTTCGTTGAGAATTTCCTGCGCTACGGATTTTCGGTGCCCTTTCATGTGGGGGTCGCCTTCCGAGTTTTTGTACTCGTTACGGATATCTTCGTGGCTCATGCGCTGCTGTTTGAGGAAATAATATTTCTGCAACCCGAAGTCGAATACGCCCAGCGCCAGTAGCGCGGAAAGGGTGGTGCGCGACACGCTTTTCAGTACGTTTTCCACACCTTTCCAGAATGCGGTCAGATCGCCGTAAGCCAGCTCCACCAGCCACTCCAGTTGCGGGATCACCACCAGCCAAAAGACCAACCCGATGGTCGTCGCCTTCAGCAGGTTGGTCAGCATGTCGGTGAGCTTGCGCATGGTGAACATTTGCTTAATTTGATTGATCGGGTTGAGGCGGTTGAAGTCGAGTTTCAGCGCTTCCACGGCGAACAACGGGCCGTACTGGATCCAGCCGCCGACAATACGCATCAGCAGCGCTACGCTGATGGTCAGCAGGCAAAAGGTGGCCAGCAGCGCCAGCGCTTCGCTGAAAACTTCATCGGCGGCATGGCCGAAAGGGTCGGAAATGCGGCTCAGCGGCAATTGCATCAGCGCTTGTAATTTGCTCATGCCGCTGTCGGTCAATGCCAGAATCATCTCCAGCAAGGCAAAACTGATCAGCAGCTTGGGCACATCCTGACTTTGGCCTACTTCCCCTTTTTTGCGGGCATCCTGCAATTTTTTGGGGGTGGGTTTTTCGGTTTTTTCACTCATCCCGGCACCTTAGCGTTTCATCGCCGTAGCCTGTCGCCGGTCCGTCAGGACGATGCCTGAAAGAACAGGGGAAACAGGTGTTTCAGATCGGTCAGTGCGTTGAGCCGGCCTTCGCCGAGAAACTGCAACACTGGCATGTAGAGTACGAAAAACGCCATCCCCGCCAGACACTTAGCGGGCGTAGACAGCACATACACCTGTAACTGCGGGCTGTAAAGACTGAGAATGGCGATGCTGAATTCCAACAGCAGCAGCAGCGCCACCAGCGGCCCGGCGTACACAATCATGTGCTGAAAGGTCTCTTTGAGCAGGTCGAGATAGGTGTGAAACCCCTGTTCCGATAACGGCGGCAGAAAATCCAGCGCCGGCCACAGCCGGTAGCTGTCCCACAGTAATTGGGTAAAGCCGGAAAAGCCGATAGTGAGAACCAGCAACATGGTAAACAGCTCTTTCAGCATGTGGCCGAGCGGGGTGGCATCGCTGCCCAGCGCCGGGTTGAGCTGGCCGCCGGTCAGCGCACCACGCTGGTTATCAAACAGCGCGCCGACCGACTCGAACAGCCAGAACGGCATGGCCAGCACCACCCCCAACAACAGCCCGATCACCAGCTCCTTCAGCAGCAGCGCCGGCAGCATCGGCCAGGTGATTGTGGTGGTCAGCATTTGCTGTTGGATGGCGCCGGCCGGCACCAGCGCGATGGCGATGGCCACCGCGTTGCGCAGCATACCTTTGATAATCGAGAAGGAGAACAGCGGCACCAGAAACAGGCACGGATACAACCGGGCGACACCCAGCGTCAGCGCGTAAATAAAGTCGTAAATATTCTGGATGGTGGCGATGGAGAGCATAGTGGCCTCACGCCCGGACTTGTTCGATCATATTGAAGGCCATCATCGCCAGTTGGATCAGTTCAACGCCGATCCAGCGGCCGGTCATGGCCAGCACCAGCCCTACCGCCACCAGCTTGACGGCGAAAGGCAACGTTTGGTCTTGTAGCTGCATCACCGCCTGTAGCAGCGAAATCAGCACGCCGACCACCACCGCGACCAGCAGCGGCGGCGCCGACAGCATCACCACCAGCACCATCGCTTGTCGGAATAGATTGAGCGTTTCCATCGTCGCCTCACAGGTAACTGTAGAACAGGCCGTCGAGCAAGCGGGTCCAGCCGTTGACCAGCACGAACAACAGCAGCTTGAGCGGTAGCGAAAGCGTGGTGGGCGCGACCATCTGCATCCCCAGCGCCAGCAAGACGTTGGAGACAATCAGGTCGATAACGATGAACGGGATATAAATCAGAAAACCGATTTTAAATCCGGCCTGCAGTTCCGACAGCACGTAAGCGGGCACGATCAGCAGAATGCTTTGGGTGGTGATTTTCTCGGACATCGCCGCCGGCCACATACGCAGGCTGTTTTCATGCAGATGGGTGAGAATATCCGGGTCGGTGTTGCGCGACATGAATTTCTGCAACGGCTCGATGCCGCGGGTGACGCTGCTTTCCAGCGCGTCGAGGTTACTGAAATCGACCGGCGCATCCTGAAATCGCTGTTTGATGTCGCTGAATACCGGGGCCATCACGAAGACGGTGGCGGCGAGCGCAATGCCGTACAGCGCCATGTTGGGCGGCACCTGCTGTACCCCGATGGCGTTGCGGGTGATCATCAAAACCATCGAGATCTTCAGAAAGCAGGTACAGACGATCATCGACAAAGGGATCAGCGACAAGGTGCCCAGAAACAGGGCAAACATTACCGGATCGAAGCTGCCCGAGGTCATCGTGATGACTCCGGTGCTATCTCGCCATCCACCCCGAGGCGGCGGGTGATCTGCAATCCCAGTCGCCCTTCCACATCGACCAGTTCCCCCAATGCCAGCGGCTGTTCGCCGTGATAGAGGGTGGCTTCACCGGGCGTCGCCTGCTGCAACGTCAGCACCGTGCCGGGGGCGAGTTGCTGCAAATCCTGTAGTGTCAGCGTCAGGTAGCCGCAACGCACGGTCAGCGCCAGCGTCAGCGGCGGCAACGCATAACCGGACAACGCGCCGGCAGGGTTGTCGCCATCCGGTACGCCATACTCCGCATACGGAGAGGCTTCAGACGCGGTATAGGCATCGAAAGAGGCGGTATTATCGAAAACGGCGGTGTCGTCAAAAGGTGTTGTCACGGGACATTCCTCCAGTTCTGTCACGGTAAACCAGTAAGGGGCCAGCACGTCCATCCTGAGCCGCCCGGTCAACCGCCGGTCGGCCAGCGTGATACTGCCGTCGCCCTGCGGTGAAAAGTACTGTTTGAGTGGACAGATCAGGTCGCCCGGTTCCAAATGGGTTAATTGTTCGTGTGACAACGTCACTTCCGCCAGTGTTAACGGCACCCTTATCGCCAGATGACCGGGCAGCGGATAGCGCGGGACCGACCACCCCGGCCGACTTAACCATTGCTGCAAGGTCTGGTACGAGGTACGCAACCGGCTGCGCACCCGGAAATCACCCCGTCTGGCGTCCAGCCACAGCGTCACCTCGGCCGGTGCTGAATCGTCTGGCGGTTGTGTCTTGTCGGGTAAGGTTGAGTGGCCCGTTGGCGCCGGGAATAGCGGTTGAAACTCGCCGAACAGGTCGCGCAGCGTCGGGCTGAGCGCCTGGTTGTAGTGGGTCCAATACCAGTGTACGGCGTCTTCACTGTCATGCGGGCCGGGCAGCAGCGCCGGGCAGGCGGAAAACAACGACAGCAACGGGGCGGCGTTGTCCAGCCACAGCGTTCCGGCGTGGCAGCGCCAGCCGCTCTCCTGCGCGTCGGGCACGGCTTCCTGCGCCAATTGCAAACGCAACTCGCCGGGCTGGCCATCCAGCATGAAGGCGAAGCGGTGCGCCGTCGCCAGTTGACGGGAGAGTGCCGCCCGCGCCCGGCTGACCGGTCGCAGTGTCTGAGCCAGCGGAATCATTCTTCATCCTCCCGGCTTTCAAATTGCAGGCGAACCGGAGCGCGTAACGTATCCGCCAGCGAACGGCGGCAGTTATCGCGCAGGCCTTTCAATTGCTCATACGCGGTTTTGCCGAAACGCAGCGACACATCCCAGCCGTTGGCGGGGAGCGTAACCATGCGGACATCGACGTTGCCCAACTGCGGTAATTGCAAACTGAACGACAAGGGTTCTCCCCGGCGTAGCAACGGCATGTCGGTGAGCGACGATTCCAGCGCCGACCAGTACACCGGCACAACCGGTTCCGTTGACGACGGGGCATCGATGAAGCCATCCAGATTGAGCGGGGGATGCAACGCCATCGGCGGGCCAAACGGTAGCCAACTGGCATCGGGGAACTGCATTTCCGGGTCGAACAGATCCTCGAACGGATCTTCAATGCCGGTATCGTCATACCCGTAGCCGGGGAAATCCAGCGCCTGGTCATGCGGTAACGGAGATTGGCCGGGCTGCGACACATCGGGCGCGGCAGGCAGGTGAGGGGTCATATCGCCTCCTGATAAGTGGTTAACAGAAACTCGAGTTTTTCAACGGCTTTCTGACAAAGGCGCGCCGCTTCCCTGGCCTGCCCGACGAGTTGTTGGCGGTGCAGATACTGTTGTTGCCAGTCGGTACACAGCAGCACCTGCGCCTGAATCTGACGAATCTGTTTTTGCTCCTGTTCCAACTGGTTTTTCAGTGATTCCAGCGTTTGGGTTTTGCCCAGCGCTTCGCGCAGAAAAGTGTCGCGCTGTTGCCGCCATTCGGCCTGCAACTGTTCCAGTTGCGCTTGCTGAGCGCGTAACGCCGCCTCGGTTTGCCTGAGCGTCTGTTCGGCCTGTCGTAACTGGCGCTCGGCGCGGCTGAGGCGCTGACGGCGGATCGGCAACAACTGGTTGAGTACCGCATTCAGCTCTTGTGCGCTGGTGTCCGGCTGTTCTTCTTCCATGACGCTGACGGATTTCATGGCGTTAGAGATTGGCATACTGACTCACCTCGGCGAGTTGCGACTGGATAAACTCAAAACTCTGCGGCTCGCGCATCGCTTGTTGCAGAAAGCGGTTGATGTCGTCGTTGGCGCTGACGGCGGCATCGGTGAGGGCATCGTGCCCCGGCTGGTATTCGCCGAGGCGAATCAACATTTCCACCTGTTTGTAGGCGGCCATCAGCCGTCGTACGGCATTGGCGTTGCGCGTGTGTTCCCGCTCCACCACGTTGCTCATGGTACGGCTCAGGCTCATCAGCACATCGATGGCCGGATAGTGGTTGCGTTCAGCCAGCCGACGCGACAGCACGATGTGGCCGTCGATCAGCGAGCGTACTTCGTCGGCGACCGGGTCATTCATCGAGTCTTGTTCGATCAGCACCGAATACAGGGCGGTGATCGCGCCCTGGCGGGTTTGCCCGGCGCGCTCCACCAGGCGGGGCAGCAGGGTGTAAACCGAAGGCGGCAGCCCGCCGCGCCCTTGCGGTTCGCCGAGCGCCAGGCCGATTTCACGCTGGGCGCGGGCAAAGCGGGTCAGCGAGTCGATAATCAGCAGCACTTGTTTGCCCGCCGCGCGAAAGGCTTCGGCGATGGCGGTTGCCGTGAAGGCGGCGCGAGCGCGTTCCATACTGCTGCGATCGGAGGTGGAGCAGACCAGCACGGTGCGGCTGCGTAGCTGTTCGTCCAGCTCGTGATCGAGAAATTCGCGCAGTTCGCGGCCACGCTCGCCGATTAAGCCGAACACAATGGCGTCGCATGGGGTGTTGCGCGCCAGTTCCGCCAGCAGGGTGGTTTTGCCGCAGCCGGCGCCGGCGAACACCCCGACGCGCTGGCCGCAGCCGATCGTCAGCAGGCCGTCGATGGCGCGCATACCGGTGGGCAACGGGTCGGCGATACGTGGGCGTTCAGTGGGCGGCGGCGCATCGCCGATCACCGGCATCGGATTGGCATTCAGATCGCCCGGCTCGACAAACGCACTGTGGCCGCCTTCCTCCAGCGGACGACCGAATCCGTCCAGCACGCTGCCGAACAGTGCATCGGAAACCTGCACGCAATGCGGTTGGTACAACGGCGTGACGACCGCCCCCTGCGCGATGCCGTCCAGCGCGCCCAACGCCGACAGGAAGGTGTTGCTGGGGCTGAAACCGACGATTTCCGCCAGCACCTGTGAGCTGTCGTTGCGTTCCACCAGACATAAATCGCCGATGCGGGCGTTCGGCAAGCTGGATTCCAGCAAAATGCCGCTGATGCCGATGATTTGACCTTGTCGCGTTACCGGCGAATACGCCGCCAACTGGCGCTGTTGCCGTCGCAGCCATTGGGTGAGCTGCGGGTAGCGGGTGTCGATGACATCCAGTGTGCTCATTACCAGTTCACCTTGATCTGTTGTTTGCCGCGAAATTCGATCTGGCTGTCGTTGATGCTGACCAGTCGCAGGTTGTCCACCTCATCGCCGACGAAGATACGACGGCCGTCGGAGGTGACGACATTCGCTTTCGGGCCGCTGGTGACTTGTACTATCTGGAACGGCAACTGGTCGTTTTTCACCGTGGTGAGGTTTTCAATCTGCAACGCGGTGACGTAGCGCTGGTGAAATTGCGCCAGCATACGTGCCAGCCGGGTGTGTTGCGCCGGCAGCAGCGCGCCGCTCAGGACGATGCGGTTGTTATCCAGGCTGGTGGTGACCAGCCGCTCCAGCTCGCGGTCGGTAAGCATGGTTTGCAGGGTGCTGTTAAGCTGCGGCAACGTACCGATCGGTAAACGGGTATCCTGCGCCGGCGGTGCCGGCGGCATCGCCGCCGTTTCCTGCAACATCCAACTGCCGATGATCATGAACAGCAGCACGGCCAGCAGCAGGTAGCTGAATTTTGCCCACAGCGGAAGACGGCGTTTTTCCTGCAACACCAACAGGGTTTCCGGCGTCGGCGTCGGGGACGTTTCCTCGGGGGCAACGGCCTCGGTCGGCGGCGCGTCCGCAGGCGTTTCGGCGTCGCCGACGTGTTGTTGTTCATCCGGCGGCGTTTCTTCCGCCTCATCCTGCCAGGGCGTATCGGCGCTGACCACGCACAGCCAGATGCCGCCGACGGCAAAGGGCGTGCCGGGCGATAGCATCAGCGATTGCTCCACGGCGTGGCCTTCGCTATTGATGACCGGGCCGTCCAGTACGGCTATCTGCCAGCCCGTGGTTAATTTTTCCAGCAAGCAATGTTGCTCGCGGATGCCGGGATCGTAGAGCACCATGTCGGCTTCGTCGGAAGAGCCGATACGCCATGAGGTTCCGCTCAGCGGCAACGCGGCCCCTCGGTGTAATCCGGTCAGAACACGTAGTTCAAACATATTGCGTTTCCTATGCGTTAAAAGGGTCAATCCTGTCCAGCAGGTCGATACGGCCCGCTACGTTGATCGACAGGTGCGATTCCAGTTCGGTAAATGACAGCACCGGTACATGATGAAATTCATCCTGCAACAGAATGCGCAGCGGGCTGCGCAGGTCTTGCGCCACCAGAATCAGCGACGACGGCGCCATCATCGGCGGGAAGGCGCGCCGTAACTGGCCAAGCAGGGTGGCGGCGTATTCCTGGGTGAGTGCGAAGAAGGCTTCGTTTTGTGTCTGGCGCAGCGCGTCGCGCAGCAGTTCTTCCGTTTCCGGCGTCAGCAGCCAGACGGTGAGGCTGTCGTCCTGACTGTACTGGTGGCAAATCTGCGCTTTCAGTTCCAGACGGACGTAGTCGGTGAGGGCGTTGATGTCGCGTTCATGCTGGCCGATATCGATCAGCGCCTCCGCAATCGGCCGTACCGAGCGCAGCGGCACCCGTTCCGATGCCAGCCGTTGCAACACGCTGGCAAAGCGCGACAACGGCATAATGCGCTGGAGTTCCTGCGCCAGTTCCGGTTGTTCGCTTTCCAGCCAGGCGAGGATCGACTTGGTTTCCTGCAACCCGATGAATTGCGCGCCGCTGCGATGAATCGCATTCTCCATGCGGCTCAGGATCAGCGCATCCGGGCTCCAGGGGCTCAGTTCCGGCTGCTGTAGCATCGGGTGTTCCGGCGTCAGCCATAACAGGTGATGCTCATCGCGGGTGGCGAGCCCCAGCATCATGCCGTCGTCGAGCGCGTCTTCCGGCATTTGCCCGCGCGGCACCGCCAGCAGCGGCACGCCGAAACTGGCCCGCAATTGCGGAATTTCATACACGCAGAAACGAAACTCATCTTCCGGTACGTTGGGGGTAAATTCGATGTCGAACGACGGCAGCGTAAAACCAAAGTGATACACCAGCCGGTTGCGCAGACGGCGGATCTCCTGCACCAGTAACGCGGCGGCGGCGGCACCTTGCCACACGGTATGGAACTGCAACAGGTAGGCGCGGGTGGGATTAAAGCGGCGTAAGTCCTGATAGCCGTTCTGGTCGGCAGGCAGGCCGTCGTCCGCCAGCAGCGCATCTTGTAATCCGCTTTGTTTGGCGCGCCAGAGCTGGAATAACCCGCTGCCGAGCGATGCCAGGCTAATGAGCAGAAACACCAGCGTCGGCATACCGGGCAACAGCGCAAACCCCAACATCCCTACTGATGAGATAATCCATGCTTTGGGCTGGCTGGTCAGCTGCTCGGCGATTTCCCGGCCGATATTGTTGTCCGTTTTCTGGCCGTCTGCCGACACACGGGTAATGATCATCCCGGCGGTCAGTGAAATCAGCAGCGCCGGGATCTGGGCAATCAAACCGTCGCCGATAGTCAGCACCGAATAAATGTGCATGGCGTCGCCGGCGGCCATGCCGTTTTGCAGCACGCCGATGGCAAAGCCGCCAATCATGTTGATGAACACGATCACCAGGCTGGCGATGGCGTCCCCTTTAACGAACTTCATCGCCCCGTCCATCGCCCCGAATAACTGGCTCTCCTTGGCCAGGTTTTCCCGGCGCTGGCGGGCCTGTTGCGAGTCTATCAACCCCGCGCGCAAGTCGCTGTCGATGGACATTTGCTTGCCGGGCATCGCATCCAGCGTGAAGCGTGCCGCCACTTCCGCCACACGTTCCGACCCTTTGGTGATGACCAGAAAGTTCACCACCGTCAGGATCATGAAGATCACCAGCCCCACCGCCAGATTGCCGCCTACCACGAAGTTGCCGAACGCCTCCACCACGTGACCGGCATCCTGTTGCAGCAGGATTTGTCGGGTGGTGGAGATGGACAACGCCAGCCGAAACATGGTGGTCAGCAGTAATACCGCCGGAAATGTAGAGAACGCCAGCGGCTTGGGCAGGTACATGGCCAGCACAATCAACAGTGATGAAATACAGATGTTGAACGCAATCAGCACGTCGATCAGACCGGTCGGCAGCGGGATGATCATCATGAACACAATCGCCATGACGATCACGGCGCCCACCACCTCGGAGCGCTGCATGGCGCTCATGGCAAAACGGTTAAGCCAGACGATCAGGATAGCCATCGGTTACCCCTTGTTCCGAGAACGGTCGTTCATTGATGCGGCGTTATCCTGCTGCTGTTGCTTTTCGTACTGGGCGAAATCGCCGATCAGGCTGCGAATCAGTTGCAGAGCGGTGAGCCGATTTTTCGCATCGCGCCACAGCGGGTGCGGCAGGTCGTTGACCAGCGGCAGCAGGCCATTGAAAAACATCAGCTGGCGCTGGAGATCCTGCCCGGCGACTTCGCGGCCCAGATTATGCAAGTCGCGGGCGTAAGCGCCGTTAGCGCTCAGGCCGATCAATCGTCGCGTCAGTTCTACCGCACCCAGCGTGCATTCCGGCATACGCGACGCCAGCCGCGCCAACAGCGACTGGCTGGCCGACAGCGTGTGGCTCAACTGGCGCGAGTCGTTCAGGCTGGTGAGCATTTTGCTCAGCACATTTTTTGAAATAGACGGCGCCAGTGAGGCAATATCCGCCGCCAGCGCGCGTTGCAGTGTGCGCAACCCGGCCGCGAAGTGTTGTGCATCGAAGCGTTCCAGTAAGGCATCGAGCAGGGCGCTGGGAGATTGTTGATGGACAATGCGCTGATAGTAGAGGTCGCGCAGCGCCTGCTTCTGGTTAGGGTCGGTACTGAACAGGGAAATGGCGGCGGCGGTGTTGAGCCCCGCCCGAACTTCCGGCCCTTTTTCCTGATGTAACTTTTCCAGGCTTTGGCCGGCGGCCTGGGTGAGCGACGCATCCTGCTGTTGTTGCGCCTGGCTCAGTACATGACGCAGAACGATATCGCTGCGCGCCGCGTCGCCGCCCGCCGCCTGCATGATGGCGTCGACCGATGGCGGCGAGGACTGACCCAACAACCCCTGCATCTGACGGATTTGCTGGTCAAGCGTCGGGTGCTTCGGGTTTTCCAGCAATTCGAACAGCTCGGTCAGTTTTTCGATGCGTTCAATGTTGGCCATCATACGGCTCTGCGGTTGGCTGATTTGCCGGCGGTTAAGCGCTTTGCTTTTGCGTTCAATCTGCTCGCCAAAGCTGGCGGCGACTTCTTCCATCGCGTCGTTGAGGGTTTTGTCGTGCGAGGGACGAGCCTCGCCGGTTTTAGACGGTGAGCCGATCGGCGTCTGCTCGTCGATATCATTGTCATTATTGTTGACGGCCGTGCTGCTGGTATTGAGCACGGAAGAAACGTTATTGAGTGAAATCATGGTCCTGTCCTGCCAGAAGCAGCCTTTTCTTTAACGGTGTGCTGTTATGTGGCAGGACCTGAAAGCGGGTTCCCGTTAAATGATGTAAGTCAACATTGTAAGGTAACAATAAGTTATTATTAATATGGTAACTATTTGGGTGGTTTGCTCTGCAAAAGTTTGCAATTCAGGCTGGATTTCACCGGCAAAAAGTGGCGTAAAAAGCCATAGGGATAAAAAATAAATTATTACATAACAGTGGGTTAATCGTTTTTCATCAGCTGGCACGCGCCTTGCTCTTCTCGATGCGCCAATTAGGGCACAACGATGGAGAGTTAATGAAATGGAAACGATTGCACTGAAACAAATGGATGCGTGTCAGATTCATACCCCTGCCAATACCGTGGATTGGGAGCAGGTTTTTCGCCTGCATGGCAAACGACTGCAAAACTTCATTCGCAAGCGCGTATCGAACCGTGAGGATGTGGAAGATTTACAGCAGATGACCTACCTGGAAGTGTTGAAAAATCGCGAAAAGTTCGCCGGCGCTTCGCGTCCGGAGACCTGGGTATTCGGCATCGCCCTGAATCTGGTACGAAATCACTTCAAGCAGGCGCGTTATCGTGCCTTCGATATTAGCGACGAGGCGTTGGAAGTCGCGGAAATTCTGTCGACGGATATCGATCCCAGCCGTATCACGGAATGCGATCACTCATTGAGCCGCGCACTGGCGGCCAGTGCGCACCTGCCTGAGGAAACGCGTAAAATGTTGATGATGTTGCTGGATGCCGATGTCAGCTACCAGGACATTGCCGAGCAACTCAACATTCCTATTGGCACTGTACGTTCGCGTCTTTCCCGCGCCAGGGGATATCTCCGCCAGGCCGTTGATGCATAAGCTGAATCCCCCGTGTGCGAAATCGTCACGGGGGATCGCTGGTATTGCCATGCCCCGGGAGGGCATCTCCCCTGAATCAAGGGAGGTGAAGGAACCTGTCAGTCAGTATCAGGTTGTCAGCCGCCGCAGAGCCGTGCGGCAACGCAGCCTAACAGGGTCGCAGGCCTCCTTCCCCGAAGGTGATTTCTGCGGCTTTCCTTTCGCTGTCGGCGCCTGGTTTACAGGGGCCGATAGGCTTAGCGATAGCAAGGAGATGGCCATGTTATATATCCCAACTTCCCGGCAACCCCACCATCCCGATGACGTTCCGCCGTTGGAACTGGTGGATTTCGCCTTTAGTCGTATCAAGGATGCTATTTATATCGTCAATGATATGGAGCAGTTCTGTTACGCCAATGACGAGGCATGTCGCATGTTGGGCTACAGTCGTCGCGAATTTCGTCGTATGCGGATACAAAATATCGACCTCGACTGGGAGCAGGAAAAGACAAAGCGCCACTGGTGCGATCCGCGTGGTTGGAAACGCGGGCTGACGTTTGAAACCGAGCACAGAACCCGTCAGGGCGTGGTGCTGCCGGTAGAAGTCAGCGTGAACCATTTTCTACATAAAGGACGAAAGTACAGCATGTGTGTCGTCAGGGATATTCGTGAACGCAAACAGAACGAACAACTGGCTTACGCCCGAGAGCAGGAGTTCCGGGCGCTGGTAGAGAACACGCCGGATCTGGTCACGCGCTTTGATACGCAGCTCAATTGCCAATACGCCAATCCCGCCGTATTGGCTCACCTGCGTTTTACCGCCGAGCAACTGCACGGGCGGCGGTTGACCGACTTATTGCCCAATGCTCGCTGCGCTCAGCGTATTTTGCAATTGGTGCAGATGGTGGTGGATACGCAGAGCAGCGTTGAAGGGGAACTGGAAGAGGACATCGGCATGACAACGACGCGCCACCGGGTGATCCACCATATCCGCTGCGTGCCGGAGTTTGATCAGCGCGGCAAGCTGATATCGATCCTGACCGTCGGGCGGGATATTACCGCCATACGCTATGCCGAAAAAAAACTGGAAGACTCCCATATGCAGTTGCGGCTGTTGGCGCGCCAGCGGGAAATTTCCCGCGAAGAAGAACGTAAACACATCGCCCGAGAGATCCATGATGAACTGGGGCAACAC
This sequence comes from Dickeya sp. ws52, assembly GCF_007210685.1. NCBI lineage: Bacteria > Pseudomonadati > Pseudomonadota > Gammaproteobacteria > Enterobacterales > Pectobacteriaceae > Dickeya > Dickeya sp. ws52. The sequence goes on along the minus strand of NZ_SZVX01000018.1, from coordinate 16,258 downwards.
CTGACATCGATGCGTATGAGCCTGTCGCTGATGCGTATGCAGTTTGCCCGCGATAATCCACATATGCTGACGCAACTACAGAATTTGATGGCGTTGTCCGATAAAACCATTCAGGTGGTAAGACACGTAGCGACCCGGTTACGCCCTAACGTGCTGGATATGGGGCTGACACCGGCGCTGGAGTGGTTGCGGGATGATTTTATTCGTCAATATCGCTGCCCATGCCTGTTACATGCCCCTGAGCCTGAAGTGGTGCTCAATGATGAATGCGCCACGGCGGCGTTTCGGGTGGTGCAGGAATCGCTCACCAATATCGCGCGGCACGCCGAAGCGACGCAAGTGGTGATTTCGCTGGAAAACCGCGAAGGATTGATCGTGTTGAGCGTGCACGACAACGGTAAAGGATTTGACGCTCAAACTCGTAAACCCAACGCCTTCGGCCTGATGAGCATGAAAGAGCGCGGTCGAATGCTGGGTGGCGAGGTGGTAATAGAAAGTCAGCCGGGCGCCGGTACGTTGGTCCGGCTGACGTTTCCGCAGGATACCGCCTAAAACAGATGTCTCTGGAGAGGACGACAACGCGAATGGACAGACTCATAAAACTGATGATCGCTGACGATCATGTGATTATGCGTGAAGGATTAAAACAGATCTTTGCATTAGACGAGAATCTGGAGGTGGTGGCGGAAGCGGGAACCGGATCGCAGGTTTTGTCGCAACTGCGTGAGAATCAGGTGGATTTACTGCTGCTGGACATGAGTATGCCGGGCATTTGCGGTGAAGAGCTGATTATCCGCATTGTGGCGCAATACCCACGTCTGCCGATCCTGGTGCTGAGTATGTACAGCGAACCGCAAATCGCCCGGCGGGTACTGAAAAGCGGGGCGCTGGGCTATATCACGAAAGATAAAGATCCGGAAGCGCTGCTGTCGGCTATCCGCCGGGTTGCACAGGGCGCACGCTACATTGATCACAGTATCGCCGAACAGATTGTGTTCGCGGATTGTCAGACGCGCGGCGATGGACGTCATGAATTGCTGACTTCGCGGGAGCACCAGATCATGGTGATGCTGGCGCAGGGATTGGGCGTGAATGCGATTGCCGAAATGCTGGCCATCAGCAATAAAACCGTCAGTACCCACAAATCGCGGTTAATGGAAAAAATGCAATTCACCACCAATGCAGACATCGTGAAGTATGCATTGAGCCAGCGTTTAATCATCTGACGGTAGCGTGTACGCCGCGCCTCTCCGTCATGCATCATCGCCTGCCGTGACGGAGAGGCGATCCTCGTTTCCCCTTATCCGGATAGCCATCGCGGCGGCGATTTCCGGGGGTAAGATTATTCCTACTTTTTGCTCTGAAATCCCTACCTCAACTTCAGCGGTTGGCTGATGGTTTGTTTTGCGCCAGGCAGTAATGTTTACGCATACCATCAATACGTCGTTAAAACGATCAGATTTATCGCAGTTGATCGTTAAGAATGCATCAGGGTGACGATGATGGTTGTCAGATCGACGCTGTTACCGACATGTCGGCACAGCATGGAAATGATCCGACAGTCTGATAATGGAATACAAAAAAAGTACAGGAGCAGTCATGACGTTAAGGAATAGCAATGAGTTTTCGCAGTCACTTCATTGTGCTACGCATCATTTTTTGTCAACACAGCAATCGGAGGATATACACGGCTCACTCGCTTCTCTCATCCACACTATTGCGCCTCTCAATGTCGATATCGTACTGGAGGGGGAAACCGGCACCGGAAAAGATACGCTGGCGCGCCGCATCCATCAGCTTTCCGGTTGTGCCGGTCCGCTGGTGGCGGTGAATTGCGCGGCCGTACCGGAAACGCTGGCGGAAAGCGAGTTATTCGGGGTGGTTTCCGGCGCCTATACCGGCGCCAGCCGGTCCCGTGCCGGATACCTTGAAACCGCCGATAAAGGCATCCTGTTTTTGGATGAAATCGACAGTATGCCATTGACGTTACAGGCAAAAATGTTGAGGGTGCTGGAAAGTCGCGGCATTGAGCGGTTAGGCAGTACCCAATTCAAACCGGTGGATATGCGGGTGATTGTCGCTACCCAGACGCCGTTGCAAAAGCTGGTGGACGAGGGGCGTTTTCGACGTGACCTTTACTTCCGGCTGGATACGGTAAAAATTCAATTGCCGACGCTGCGCTCACGCACGGACATCATTTTGCCGTTGTTTCAGCGCTTTTTACACGATGCCGCCGCCCGCCTGAAACTGTCGGTACCGGGGGTGTCGGTCATCATGCAGGAGCAATTGCTGATGCACGACTGGCCGGGCAATATTCGTGAACTGAAGGCTGCCGCCGAGCGGTGGGTGCTGGGATTGTCGCCGGTGCCGATCGTCGCCGACGGAGACGGCGCAGAGAGCGACACGCCGCTGACATCGTTGAAGGTTCGGTTGCGCCGTATCGAGCGCTTTCTGATTCAGGAAGCGTTGCAGCGTAATGACCACTGTATCGATACCGTCGTCAGTGAGCTTGGGATCCCCAAGCGCACGCTTTATCACCGCATCAAGTTGCTGAATGTCGCGGCGCGCGGGCTGTAATTTACCAGGCAGTATCCTGTTATCACCACCAGGGGAAAAAAAGTGAACATCTTCCGGAACCACCTCGCATTATCTCCTACTTAATCTATGAACACGATGACTGTGTAAGTCGCAAAGTTCAGTAGCGAAATTCACTTTATCAATCAATTGTTAATTGGAGATATCTATCATGATGGGACTTTCTAACGCAGCAGCATTGGCAGGTATGCAGACTCTGGACAAAACCATGGCATCGACCACGGCGATGACCACCGCTGCCCAGGCGCAGAAAATGAAAACCGATGCTATCAGCTCAATCACCGACGGCCAGATGGACTCTGCCACCAAGGCCATGAACTCCGGGCAGAAAGCGGCCAAAGCTATTCAGTTCTGATGTTGTGTAGGTAGTCGACTACCGGGGGGAAGTTCCCCCGGTTTTTTTGTCAGATGAACATCCATCAAAGAGGAACGGACTCATGATGAAAATTACCCGTGTCAATGAAGTTCAGGGAGTGATCAACGACGGTGAACCGCGCAGCATTGATGTTCCTGCGCAAGCGGATGTGACCTGGTTTAGCGCTGCGATGGAGCCTGCCGCGCCGGCAACGCCGACGACGCCGGACAATAAGGCCTGGCTCGGGGCGCTGGCGGAAAAATCCGACAATTTGGAAAACATGCTGCAAAAAGCGGAACGTCAGGTGAGCAAAAGCATCAACAGCAATAACCCCAAAGATGTGATGGATGCGACCCGAACGTTATCTTCGTTTTATCTGGAAAGTCTGCTGAATGCCAAGGTCGTCGCCAAGAGCGTTCAGAGTCTGGAAAAGCTGACTAACCTGCAATAACCTCGCGATAAACCGAGTCAGACCATCATTAATATCGTCATGATTTACCCAATCATGATCAACCCATAATAATGGCGCCATGATGAATAAACCCGTCCTGCACCGATTCCTGACCCTGCTGCTGGCGATGTTGATCGCGGGCTGCGGTGATCGCGTGGAGCTCCATCGCGGTCTTTCTGAAAACGATGCCAACGAAGTGATTGCCGCATTAGGGGGGTATCACATCGGGGCGGAAAAGCGTACGGATAAAGCCGGCGTCAGCATTCTGATTGATGTCAAAGACATGGAACGGGCGGTCAATATTCTTAACGCCGCCGGATTGCCGCGGCAGGCCCGCACCAATCTGGGCCAGGTGTTTCAGAAAACCGGCGTGATTTCGACACCGCTGGAAGAGCGTGCCCGTTACATTTATGCCTTGTCTCAGGAAGTGGAATCCACACTCACGCAGATTGACGGCGTGTTGGTGGCTCGGGTTCATGTTGTGTTGCCTGAGCGTATTGCACCGGGGGAACCCATTCAACCGGCATCCGCCGCGGTATTCATTAAATACCGGCCAGAGCTGGAGCCGGATAGCATCGAACCACGTATCCGCCGCATGGTGGCCAGCAGCATTCCGGGGCTTGCCGGTAAGAGCGATAAAGACCTGGCCATCGTGTTTGTTCCGGCGGAGCCCTACAAAGATCATATTCCTAAGGTGTCGCTGGGGCCGTTTCAATTGACGCCGCAGACCATGACGCAAGTGCAGTGGCTGGCCGGTTTGCTGGCGCTGGCGCTGGCGGGCGTGTTGGGCTGGCGTTTCGGCAAGCCCTGGTGGGAGCAGCAACTGGCGCGCAGGAAACAGACGCCGCCGGGTGCGGGGGCCTGAGTATGCACAGCGCCTCTGACGTTCACGACGGCTTGTACTGGATTCAGTGGTGGTGTTATGGCTGCCTGCGACAGGCGGATGCCAGTTGGCTGACGGCAGTGGCATTCAGCGAGGACGATCTGGCGCTGGCGCCGGTACACCATACCGCGATGCGCCATCGCTTCGACATCGTCGAAACAACCCCGCCTCCGCCGGAGAGCGCGCTATTGCAATTGGGGCAGTTGAATGCAGAACAACGCCGCCAGGTGTTGGCGCTGATAGCGGCGGTATGCCGTGAAACCGAGGGTGAACAGCCTGACGCGCTGGCCATCTGGTGCCGGCGACTGGCGAAAGCCTTGCGTCCCGGCCTGTGGCTGCCTTCGATGCTGGCGTTCGGCCAGCGTCGGGAACAGGACGCCTTGGTGATATTACGTAGCCGCTTTCCGGCGTCATGCTGGTCACGCCTGCAACTGTTGTACCCGCGAGACTGGTGCGACGGCGCGGCAGAAACACCTGCCGAAGCCTTACCGGCCGGCCGCATCGCCAGCCTGTGCGACGCCATTATCTGGAAAGTCGCCGCCGGGTAGTTTCGGAAAGTATAAATGTGATAATTCATATTATAATAGTTTAACGTATAAACTATTTGGTGAGCATTATCAATGTAAGCATCATCGGTATCAGGGAGAGAGGATATGTTGACCAGACGGTGCCTAAAACTGGTAGCGGGAACGGATGTGCAGGAAGCGGAACTGATTCGGGTTGAACAATTACAACAGCATCAACGCGGCCTGGCGGTGATAGAAGAAGCGCGGCAACAGGCCGATGTGTTGCTTGACGAAGCACGCCGGCAGGCGCAGGAATCGATTGCCGTTGCCACCGGGCAGGCGGAGCAACAATTCTGGCGGCAGGCGGATGAGGTATTGCGCGGCTGGCAACAGGAGCGCGAGCAAATGGAAAGCTGGCTGGTATCGCAATGCAGCCAGTTGCTGACCGATGCTATGACCCAACTTCTCAAAACCGTACCCGATGCAGAGCGTTACCCGGCGCTGTTGCGCCAGTTATTGCGCACACAAGGCGGAGAAGGCAGCGGCACGCTGTATTGCCATCCCGAACGTCAGGCCGATGTGTCCGCCTGGCTGACCGAACATCGCCACCTTGGCTGGAAATTGAGTAACGATGACGCGCTGGCGCAGGATACCCTGAAATTGATCACCGCACAGGGCGTGATGACCCTGAGCTGGCAGCGAGCGGTAGAACAGTTGTTGCCGCAGACGGAGACGTTCTCGTTAAACTGACGATGCCGACGACAGCGAAACAAGGCCGTAATGCATCGTTACCAAAGCACATGTCATACTACGGATAACCGCCGTCCGTGACAGTTATGTCAGTCGTCGCCTGTATATTCCCATATGTGGTTGCACTATTACTGTAAGAGTAGAAGTTAAACGATGCCCGAGGGGTCGCGGAGTGATGCACCGGCAATGTTCCGGCAGCCACGTGGGTCTGCTTTGGGCTGTTTTCTGTCTCTGAATGGAATAGTCGAATGGTCAATAACAGAACCCGGTGTTCATCAATGATGGCGAAGGTGACGGTGTTGTTGCTCGTCACCGGCGTGTTAAGTTCATGTGCTCATAAACATGCTCCGCCCGGCGAATGTCGCGATATTGATGGCTTGCTGAAATCGCACGGCGTGACTGACACGCCAACAGGGCTACCTACGCCAGATGAAAGTTTTGAACAATGGAAAGCCAAAGTGCGCCAGGAAGCCCTTTCTAAGGGGATTACGGCGGACACCTTTGATAAAGCGTTTGCCGACCTGACCCCAGACAACGATGTGGTGGCCGCCACGCAAAAACAGCCTGAGGTGATCACGCCGGTGTGGACCTACATTGAACAACGGGTGACGCCGGATAACATTGCGCAGGGGAAAACGTTGCTGAAACAATACGCTAAGGTGGCGGCGCGTATTGAGCAGCGTTATCAGGTGGAACCGCCATTGCTGTTCGCCTTTCTCTCCATTGAAAGTCACTATGGCGCCAATACCGGCGACAAAGCGGTCGTCCGCTCACTGGCCACGCTGGATTACTACAATTATCGTCGGGCGTTTAACCGGCAGAATCTGATTGCGGCGTTACGCATGATTCAAAACGGCGATGCGCGGCCAGAGCAGATAAAAGGCTCCTGGGCCGGAGCGATGGGGATGCCTCAGTTCATACCGACGTCTTACCTGCAATACGCCGTGGATTTTGATGGCGATCGCCGCCCTGATATCTGGACCTCTTTCCCCGATACGCTGGCATCGGTAGCCAATTATATGCAACAGGCCAAATGGAAAGCGGGCGTACCCTGGGGGTTTGAAGTGACTCTGCCCGCCGGTTTTGATTATGCCGCTTCCGGTTTGGATAGTCAGAAAACCGTTGCCGACTGGCAGGCGCTCGGGGTGAAAGCCGCCGAACCCAGAGACCTGTCATCGCTGTCTGCGGAGAACGCCTCGATATTGCTGCCGGTCGGCAAGAATGGCCCGGCATTTCTGGTGACGGACAATTTCCGCGCCATTCTGCGGTATAACAATGATATTTCCTACGCGCTGACCGTTGGCTTGCTGTCGGACAACTACCGGCATGATACGCCGGTACTCAAACCCTGGCCGCACCAGGAAACGCCGTTAACACGCAAAGAGCGTGAGGCGTTGCAAATTCTGCTACAGGAAAAACAGCGCTATCAGGGCGCTATCGACGGCAACATTGGCCGCGCCACCACGCAGGCTATCCGGACTTATCAGCAGCAACAGGGGTTACCGGCGGATGGCTACCCCGACCATGCCTTGCTTGACAGGCTGCGTTGCGATTAACGTCGCCATTCAGCCCGTCGTCACGATATCGTGCGCCGTCTGCACCAGCAGGGCGGCGCACGATTCCGTCATCGGACCTAACGTTGCTCGTCATCCCTTTTCAAACGCATTTTCCCGCCTGACCACCACACAACCCCCGCGACGTTCACCGGCGCGCATCATCCTGTAGTCTGCACTCGTTCGGCGCCGCCCAGTCAGCTGAGAGGGTATTTGGAAGGCTGGCGCTGCCTGAAGCGTTATCGCAATGGACGCGGTGTTGCAGGCCCTACACCACTGTTACGGCCTGAATTTACGTGGTTCTCACACAGCCCCAAGGCGCTTGCCGCGCTACATTGCCTGACGGAGATGTATAAACCTAATCGATTGAAAACCAAGAGGTTACCTATGGAAAAAATACTAATCTGGTTCTGCGGCACTGGCACGACTAAACAGGATTTTCTCGCCAACGTTGAAATCAGCGGTTTCAGCGCCATCGTCGCTATCGACGGCATCGGCACCGCCGCCATGTTGACCAAAACCCAGGCATTGGCCAAACGCGCCAGTTGGGGCGGCAGCTTTGTGGGGATGAGTGAAACGCTGGGCGTGCTCTACGATCAGGTCAACGGTTATGACGACCGTGCCGGCGTGGTAACGTTGGATAGCCTGTTCCCGCTGGTGGATTACCTGAAGACGCTGAAGGAATATCAACTGGTGGTCGGTGGGCATAGCCGCGGTGCGGCAGTGGGCTTAACCGAGTTTCTGGCCGAGTTGTATCATCTGGCGGTGCAGAATCAGGCCCCCGGCGTTTGGGCCAATGCGAAAACCATTCGACTGGTGGTGGTTGACCCGGTTCAGGGGCAACAGGATTCCGACAAGGATACCAACGCCTTTAATGCCATTCTCAAAGATAAAACCCTCGCTCAGATCCTGGCCGAGCTGGAAACCAAGTGGTTCGGCGGGCGGGAAGTGTTCGACACGCTGGTCTACAGCGCACGTTATGATGCCCGTTCCAGTTTTGCCTTTGATTACCGCTGGTATCGTTTCATTACTGAGCAAATGGGCAAGCAGGCCGGCCCGGCCAAACGCGCCAAACTGGTGATGGCCGGTTTCCGCCACTCGGCGCCGGTCAGCAAAGAAGACGAAATCTCCGCGCTGTATCAGGGCAAAGGCGTGGCGCCGATTGCGCTTTTGCAACAGTTGGTGTCGTTCGACCCCAACTGGGAGCAATCGGCCCGTCTGCTGAGCCAGATTGAAAACGGTTATCTCGACCAGCTCGCCGCCGGCGCGAAAACCGATTTGATCAGCCAACTGGACAAACAGACCAGCCTGTTGTCCTACGGCATTACCGGCCTTATCGGCGGCAAATCGTTGCAGAAAACGCTGTCTTCAGATAACCCGCAGAAACCGGAATACCGCCGGTTCTACCGCTATCAGTACGGGACGACGACGTTTTAACGCGTCTTACCAGGTTACTTCAGATTAGCGTAACAGGCCGTCGCCATCAGGTACGGCCTGTTTTTACTTGGTTTGTTTACCTTGCACCCATACCCGCGCGCACGGCTTCTCACCGCCTTGTACACATCTTTCATTCCCAATGGAACCGCCGCCGCTCCCCGGCCACACAACTGCAGGCCAACCACATCTGTTCAACAAACAGACCAGTTCAACTAACGGGAGTACGCAACCATGTCTTCATCTTCACCTATTCAGCGTCGGCTGGACGGCGCATTTGTCGATGCTCAGTCCCGGCTCGACGAGATGGCGCAATCTCTCTCGGAAGGGGAGGTTAGCATGGCGGATAGCTATGCGTTTTATGAAGCCAGTATGGACTATTCCAATGCCAACTGGGCTGCCGGGCAGATGCTGAGCGTCAAGCATGGCTTGGCGAAGGCCATCATCAATGACTTCAACTGAGTTACCCGGCGTGATTGAGCGCTGGCTCAACAGCGCTGCGGGTCAACTGACGCTACATATTGACGACGGCCCGGTGATGTTGACGCGTTATCACGACGGTGTGGGATGTTCCGCCGTCGTGGCACTGCCGGCCAAGGTGGATGACCGGCTGTTGCAAAAGGCGCTGCGCTATTCATCAGCCGCCGTGCTGCGACTGGGTATGGACGCCGCTACCCTCTGTTGGTCCGCCAACGACGAGCAATTGTGGTTACTGATGCGACGCGAGCCGGATGACCCAATCCGGTTGTGTCGTTCACTGGAAGTGCTGGTTAATCAGAGAGATGTCTGGCAAAGCCTGCTGGCGCAACGCGCCAAACCGGCATCGCCGCCGCCGCTGAATCTGAAGACACTGGCTTTTTTGCAAGGAGATCAGCATGTGTAACGCGCTGTATGCACTATTGTTTAACCTTTACCGCCTGTTTTGCTGGTCGCTGGTGCTGATGGGGATGTTGCCTATCGCCCATGCGGCGACGCCGGCTGATTGGAGCAAGGGCGCTTATGCCTATTCCGCCGAACAGACGCCGCTATCGGCGGTGCTGCAGGATTTTGCCAATGGTCATGGTGTCGATCTGGTGTTGGGCAACATTGAAGACGTCAATATCGAGACAAAAATCCGCGCCGACAACGCCGTTGCGTTTCTCGATCGGTTAGCGTTGGAGCACCGTTTTCAGTGGTTCGTCTACAACAACGTGTTATACGTCAGTCCGCAGGATGAACAGACCTCGGTACGTATCGAGGTATCGCAAGACGCCGCGCCGGACATGAAACAGGCATTGACCGGCATCGGTTTGCTGGATTCCCGCTTCGGCTGGGGGGAATTGCCGGAAGAAGGCGTGGTGCTGGTCACCGGCCCGACCGAATACATCAATTTGATCCGTAATTTCAGTCAGCAGCGTGAAACCAAAGAAGATCGTCGCAAGGTGATGATCTTTCCATTGCGTTACGCTTCGGTATCGGACCGCACTATCCAGTATCGCGATCAGCGCCTGGTGATCCCCGGCGTGGCGACCATTCTGAATGAATTAATGGATGGCAACCGCAACACGCCCGCCGGTGCCGCGGCCGCGGGCAGCGGTATCGGCAGCGACGGCGGAATGACGACGGCCGACGGCGCGGGCGGTGGGCAGGATGCCAGTAAGGCGATTGAAATGAACGCCCGCTCGATGCTGGCCAAGTTGGCGAGCCGTAACAGCGGCGGCGCCTCTTCGGCGTCCCGTAAAAAAGATCAGCTCAACGGCAAGGTATCGGCGGATGTGCGCAACAACGCACTGTTGGTGCGCGACGATGAAAAACGTCGGGATGAATACCAGCAACTGATCGACAAGATCGACGTGCCGCAAAATCTGGTCAACATCGATGCGATCATTCTGGATGTGGACCGCACGGCGCTTTCCAGGCTGGAAGCCAACTGGCAAGGGAAACTGGGTGCCGTTACCGGCGGTGCCAACATGATGTCAGGTTCCAGCACGCTGTTTGTCAGCGATTTCAAACGTTTTTCCGCTGATATTCAGGCGCTGGAAGGCGAGGGCACCGCATCTATCGTCGCCAATCCATCGGTACTGACGTTGGAAAACCAGCCCGCGGTGATCGATTTCAGCCGTACCGCCTTTATTACCGCCACCGGCGAGCGGGTGGCGAATGTGCAGCCGGTGACCGCCGGCACCAGCCTGCAGGTGACGCCGCGGGTCGTCGGCCACGGCGGCTCGAGCAGTATCCAACTGGTTATCGATATTGAGGACGGTCAGGTGGAAACCAATACCGAAGGCACCGCTTCCGGTGTGAAACGCGGTACGGTCAGTACGCAGGCGCTGATTGGCGAAAACCGGGCGTTGGTGTTGGGGGGATTTCACGTCGAAGAGAGCGGTGATCGCGATAAGCGTGTGCCGTTGCTCGGCGACATCCCCTGGATCGGCAAACTGTTCACCTCACGCCAGCATGAAGTCTCCCGCCGCGAACGGTTGTTTATTCTCACGCCGCACTTAATTGGCGATCAGAACGATCCCACCCGGTTTGTCTCGGCGGATAACCGTCGTCAACTGAATGACGCTATGGGGCGAGTGGCCCAGCGCAACAGCAAAACCGATCTGTTCGGCACAGTAGAAAATGCCCTGCGCGATCTGGCCAGCGGCCAGACGCCGGCCGGTTTCACCATTGACGGCAGCGGGCCGACATTGTCGGAGATTTGTCGCACATCGCCATCAATGAGTTATCAGAGTCATCGTCACCAGTGGTACAGCAATTTGTCTCTCAGCCTGACGGTCGGGGTGGTGAAAAACACCGGTACTCAGCCCCTGCGCTTTGACGAAGCCAGCTGTGCCAATAGCCGTACGCTGGCGGTCGCCGCCTGGCCGAAAACCACGCTGGCACCCGGTGAATCCACCGAGGTGTATCTGGCGCTGTTGCCGGCCAAAAACGCGCAACCGTCTCGCGCATCCTTAATCAAACCCTGACGATTCACACCCATAGCCTTTAGGGAGAAAAGCCATGCGTTATAAAACTTTATTGCTGTTTTTCGGCATGTTGCTCAGCGCCTGCGCTGCCCGCACGCCACCCGGCGCTTGTGTATCGGTGAGTTGCCGTCCGGACCCCGACAGTCGGCAGATGGTTATCTGGTGGCAGACGGACATGCGCCCCGGTGCGGCCGATTTTACCCGAGTGAACGTGCCATGACCGATAGCATCACGGTATTCGACACCGTTACGGCGTTTATGGCCGCGATGAACCGGCATCAGGCGGCGCGCTGGTCGCCGCAATCCGGCGTCGATCTGGTATTTCAGTTTGGGGACACCGGACGTGAACTCATGATGCAGATTCAGCCGGGGCAGCAATATCCCGGCATGTTGCGCAGCCTGCTCGCTCGTCGTTATCAGCAGGCGGCAGAGTGCGATGGCTGCCATCTGTGCCTGAACGGCAGCGATGTATTGATCCTCTGGTGGCCGCTGCCATCAGATCCCGGCAGTTATCCGCAGGTGATCGAACGTTTGTTTGAACTGGCGGGGATGACGTTGCCGTCGGTATCCATAGCACCGGCGGCGCGCGTGCAGACAGGGAACGGACGCGCCCGATCATTAAGATAAGGCGGCTTTTTTTATTGCAAAACGATAACGGTGAGGAACCGTTTCACCGTCGGCGTCACTCAGTAACAAGTATCCATCATGATGCCTACATCGGGATCGGCGTGGGCATCCGTTGCAGATACTTTTGCGAACACCTGACATGAATGAGGAAACGAAATTATGCAAATTACGATCAAAGCGCACATCGGCGGTGATTTGGGCGTCTCCGGCCTGGGGCTGGGTTCTCAGGGACTGAAGGGACTGAATTCCGCGGCGTCATCGCTGGGTTCCAGCGTGGATAAACTGAGCAGCACCATCGATAAGTTGACCTCCGCGCTGACGTCGATGATGTTTGGCGGCGCGCAGGGGCTGGGCGCCAGCTCGAAGGGGCTGGGGATGAGCAATCAACTGGGCCAGTCTTTCGGCAATGGCGCGCAGGGTGCCGGCAACTTGTTATCCATGCCGCAATCCGGCAGCGATGCCTTGTCAAAAATGTTTGATAAAGCGCTGGACGATCTGCTGGGTCATGACACCGTGACCAAGCTGACTAACCAGAGCAACCAACTGGCTAATTCACTGCTGAACGCCAGCCAGATGACCCAGGGTAATATGAATGCGTTCGGCAGCGGTGTGAACAACGCACTGTCGTCGATTCTGGGCAACGGTCTCGGCCAGGCGATGAATGGCTTCTCTCAGCCTTCTCTGGGTGCAGGCGGCTTGCAGGGCTTGGGTGGCGCGGGTGCATTCAGCCAGTTGGGTAATGCTATCGGCATGGGCGTGGGGCAGAATGCTGCGCTGGGTGCGTTGAGTAACGTCAGCACCCACGTAGACGGCAACAACCGCCACTTTGTGGATAAAGAAGATCGCGGCATGGCGAAAGAGATCGGCCAGTTTATGGATCAGTATCCGGAAATTTTTGGTAAGCCGCAGTATCAGAAAGATAACTGGAGCTCAGCAAAAACTGACGACAAATCCTGGGCTAAGGCGCTGAGTAAACCGGATGATGACGGTATGACCGGCGCCAGCATGGACAAATTCCGTCAGGCGATGGGTATGATCAAAAGCGCCGTAGCAGGGGATACCGGCAATACCAACCTGAACCTGCGCGGCGCGGGTGGTGCATCGCTGGGTATCGATGCGGCTGTCGTCGGCGACAAAATAGCCAACATGGCGCTGGGTAAGCTGGCCAACGCCTGATAATCCCTGCTGGCCTGATAAAGCGGAAACGAAAAAAGAGACGGGGAAGCCTGTCTCTTTTCTTATTATGCGATTAGCGGGACCGGTTAATCATCGTCATCGACCTGGTACAAACGCACATTTTCCCGCTCATTCGCGTCGTTACGCGCCACAATCGCGATAGCATCTTCCTCGTCGCTCAGATTACGCGGCTGATGGGGAACGCCGGGTGGAATATAGAGAAACTCGCCGGCCAGATGGAAACACGTCTGCGATAACTCTGTGCCGTAACGTACTTCGATCCGCCCTTTTAGCAGATAGATTGCGGTTTCGTAATCAACATGGTAGTGCGGTTCCGCCTGCGCGCCGGCCGGGATCACCACAATATTCATAGAAAGCTGTCTTGAACCTACCGTATCGCGGGAGATGCCGACAAAATAGGGCAGTTTTTGCGTGGTATCCGTGGGGTGTTCCGGCCTGACAATCTTGAGTTGGTTGGTCATCATCTTTCTCCACCTGGACTTTCTGGTTCTATACCGAGATATCTCACGGACGAAAGAGATGAGAAGTAAACGGCTGTTACATTCGATGAAAATCCGGTTCCCCTTTCTGTTACATCTCTGATGGTTATTTCGCGTTATGTTATGCGTTATTTTTAGATCTTATTGTCATAAATAAAATATATTTATTTTAAATCAATCATTTATTGATTTTTTAGTGTCATTTAATGTCAACTCAATTGTAAGTATTTGTATTGTTTTTGACAGGTTTGCGCATTATTATCTCAGCAATTTTTACCTTCTGTTTCTATTACATGGATGTGCATAATGCCCGTCAGTAGCAGGAAAACCGGCCTGATCGCCTGTCTTTCCCTTATCGGTTATACCGCCTCTGCGTTTTCCGCATCGTTGAACCCGGCGGAGCGAAACGACATTCAGCAACGCCAGTCGGAAGTGATTGAACAATCCCGCCAGCAGCGTGAAGCATTACAGCAGTTAAACGACATTGCGCAGGCGCCGCTGAAAGCGGATAACGCGCCGCAAGGCCCTTGTTTTACCCTGCGCGACATCCGTTTTAATCACAGTACCTTGTTGCGCCCGAGCGACCAGGCGACGCTGGTCGCAGGCTACCTGAATCGTTGCAATAACCTTGAACAAATCAACCAACTGGTGCACGACGTCAGCAACTGGTATATCCAGCGCGGCTATATCACCAGTCGTGCCTTTTTGAGCGAGCAGGATTTATCGGGCGGCGTACTGCAACTGGAAATCCTGGAAGGCCGGCTGGAAAAGATCACCATCAATAACCAGACGGAACGGATGACCCGGACGGCCTTCCCGGCACATGCAGGGGAGATCCTGAACCTGCGCGATATTGAGCAAGGCATGGAACAGATGAACCGGATGCCGTCTCAGCAGGTCACTATCGAGATCCAACCGGGCAGCCAGCCGGGATATTCGGTGGTGAATCTGACGCGTGAAGCGCATTTACCGTTTAGCGGAGGGCTGACTTTCGATAACAGCGGCCAGAAAAGCACCGGCGAAGAGCAGCTTAACGGCAGCCTGGCGCTGGATAATGTGTTCGGCTTGGCTGATCAATGGTTCATCAGCGCCGGCCATAGCAGCCGCTTTGCCACCAGTCACGATGCTGAAAGCCTGCAAGCCGGTTTCTCGATGCCGTATGGTTACTGGAACCTGGGCTACAACTATTCCCAAAGTCGTTACCGCAATACCTTTATCAACCGCGATTTTCCCTGGCATTCCACCGGCGACAGCGATACCCACCGGTTTTCGCTGTCCCGCGTCGTGTTCCGCGACGGCACGATGAAAACCGCCATTGCCGGCACGTTTAGCCAGCGAACCGGTAACAACTATCTCAACGGATCGTTATTGCCGTCCAGCAGCCGCAAACTGAGCAGTGTGTCGCTGGGCGTCAATCACAGTCAGAAACTGTGGGGCGGCCTGGCGACGTTTAACCCGACGTATAACCGCGGTGTGCGCTGGTTAGGCTCAGAAACCGACACCGACAAAAGCGCGGACGAACCGCGCGCCGAGTTCAATAAATGGACGCTGTCGGCCAGTTACTATCACCCCGTGACCGATAGCATCACCTACCTCGGCAGCCTGTACGGCCAGTACTCGGCCCGAGCGCTGTACGGCAGCGAACAACTGACGCTGGGCGGGGAATCCTCCATACGCGGATTCCGCGAGCAGTACACCTCCGGCAATCGAGGCGCTTACTGGCGTAACGAACTGAACTGGCAGGCATGGCAGTTGCCGGTGCTGGGTAACGTCACCTTCATGGCAGCGGTGGATGGCGGTCATTTGTATAACCATAAACAAGATAACTCGACGGCGGCCTCACTATGGGGCGGTGCCGTCGGCATGACCGTTGCCAGCCGCTGGTTGAGCCAACAGGTAACCGTGGGATGGCCGATTTCCTACCCGGCATGGTTACAACCCGACACCATGGTGGTGGGGTATCGGGTAGGGCTGTCGTTTTAATACAGATCAATAGATATACCTTAAATAATTCGCGTTTTATTTAAACGCTATTCTCAATGCTTTCAAGGCATTGGGCTTTTCATACAGCAAAACGCAGGAGTTCAGGGATGAAGGCGGTGAAGACGTCGCAGCGGGTGAAGGTGTGGGCGCTGGTGTGGCTGACGGTGCTGCAGCCGATGCTGCCGGCGTGGGCAGCGGGGGTGACGGTGGCGTCGGGCAACACGGCGCTGGAGGCGGCGGGCAACGGGGTGCCGGTGGTGAACATCGCCACGCCGGACGCGTCGGGGCTGTCGCACAACCGCTACCACGACTTCAACGTGGACAACCGCGGACTTATCCTCAACAACGGCACCGCCCGGCTGACGCCGAGTCAGCTGGGCGGGCTGCTCCAGAACAACCCCAACCTGAACGGCCGGTCGGCCGCGGCCATCCTCAACGAAGTGGTGTCGCCGAACCGCAGCCAGCTGGCGGGCTACCTGGAGGTGGCGGGCCCG
>NZ_SZVX01000017.1:0-106002 GCF_007210685.1 Dickeya sp. ws52 | reverse complement strand
CGCCGATGGTAGTGTGGGGTCTCCCCATGCGAGAGTAGGGAACTGCCAGGCATCAAACAGAGCGAAGGGCTCGGTCGAAAGATCGGGCCTTTTGTTTTTTGGTGGCACGGTGGGTGACGGTACTCTGCGGCCCTGCGTGTGGATACGCGTTGTTATATTAGCGCTGCGTTTTTATGGCATAGCTCTGGCGGCAACGTTAATTCACCGGGCAATCATCTATTCTATCCACCGGATAATCACTTCTGCGGTTATGTCCCGGTTACTCTGATCGGGTCCGTGGGAAAGCTGCTTCGATGCTTCTCCAATCCGGCCTCTGCTTCCACATTCATTGCCTTCATCTCTCACATATGTCCCCTCCCTGTCCCTGTTGTTTTGTCTTGTGTGGATGAAAACATCTTCAGTGAGAAGTTGCTGCCTACAGAAGGGGGGCGTGCTGATTCTAATGTGCAAAGTGAAGGTATAAAAAAAGCCCGCACATAGTGGGCGGGCCTGGAGCGTTGTAGGCAGTGTTTAATGAAGAATTTGCGCCAGAAACGTTTGTGTACGCTCTGAGCGTGGGCTGCTGAAGAAGATATCCGGCGGCGCCTGTTCGACGATCTCACCCTGATCCATAAAGATCACCCGGTTGGCAACAGTACGGGCGAAACCCATTTCATGGGTTACACACAGCATGGTCATACCATCTTCTGCCAGACCCAGCATGGTATCCAGCACTTCTTTCACCATCTCTGGATCCAACGCCGATGTCGGTTCGTCAAACAACATAATTTTCGGCTTCATGCACAGTGAGCGGGCAATCGCGACACGCTGCTGCTGACCACCGGAAAGCTGGCCAGGGTATTTGTGGGCGTGGGCGGCGATACGGATTCGCTCCAGATAATGCATTGCCAATGCTTCCGCTTCTTTTTTCGGCATGTTGCGCACCCAGCTCGGCGCCAGCGTGCAGTTTTGCAAAACCGTAAGATGCGGGAACAGGTTGAAGTGCTGGAACACCATACCAACTTCGGTTCTGATTTTTTCAATGTTGCGGCTGTCATGATTAAGCTCAATGCCATCAACCACGATACGACCTTGCTGATGTTCTTCCAGGTGATTGATACAGCGGATCGTGGTTGATTTACCGGAGCCTGACGGCCCACATAACACAATACGCTCGCCTTGCTTAACGAGCAGGTTGATGTCTTTCAGTACATGGAACTGCCCATACCACTTATTCACATTTTCCAGCGTGATCATGTAGTCGGAAGAAGATGCTAATGTGTCCTGGTTCATGGATAACCTCAATGGGACTTATGTCCAGTATCAAAACGTTTTTCTAAATGCTGGCTATAGCGCGACATGCTAAAGCAGAAGATCCAATAGATAATGGCGGCGAAGACATAGCCTTCTGTGGACATGCCTAGCCAGGCCGGGTCAACCGTTGCCTGCTGAATACTGCTGAACAGGTCGAACAGACCGATGATGATCACCAGACTGGTGTCCTTGAACAGGGCGATAATGGTGTTGACCAGACCGGGGATCACCATTTTCAGCGCCTGAGGCAGAATCACCAGTCCTTGCATACGCCAGTAACCCAGAGCCAGAGACTGCGCCGCTTCATACTGCCCTTTTGGCAATGCTTGCAAGCCGCCGCGCACCACTTCTGCGACATACGCTGACTGGAACAGGATGACCCCAACCAAGGCGCGTAGCAGCTTGTCGATATTGGTGCCTTCCGTCAGGAACAGCGGCAACATCACGGAGGACATAAACAACACTGTAATCAGCGGTACGCCACGCCAGAACTCGATGAAAATCACGCATAGCGCACGCAGTACCGGCATGTTGGAGCGGCGCCCCAGCGCCAGCAAGATCCCCAACGGCAACGCACCGGCGATGCCGATAGCCGCGATAATGATGGTTAGCGTCAGTCCGCCCCACTGGCGTGTTTCTACGCGAGTCAGACCGCCAAAGCCACCGAACAGCAACCACCAGGCGATCAACGGATAGACGATGCACCAGATGGCGATATAACGGCCGCGACGCGGCAGATTGCGCCAGAACATCGGCAGGATGCTGATCAGTGCCAGCACCAGTGCGAAGTTGATGCGCCAGAGTTCTTCCCGTGGATACAACCCATACATGAATTGTTCGAAACGGGCATGAACGAATACCCAGCACGCACCGTCACTGGTGCAATCCGATCGTGTTGAGCCTATCCAACTGGCTTTGATGATGGCCCAATTCAGCAGTGGTGGGATCAGCGTCCACAGTAGCCATAAGCAAACCAACGTTAAGATGCTGTTGGATATGCTGGAGAACAGGTTTCGCCGCGCCCAGGTGATGGCATCGTTAATGGGCGTCGGATGGGATGGAGTGTGTGTCGTCATAGTCATCCTGTTCCTTTAACGCTCAATTAAGGCGATTTTCCGGTTATAGATGTTCATCAGTAATGAGATCAGCAGGCTGATAATCAGGTAGACCGACATGGTGATGGCGATGGTTTCAATCGCTTGACCGGTCTGATTCAGCACCGTGCCTGCAAATAGCGACACCATATCGGGATAGCCAATTGCGGCGGCCAGTGAAGAGTTTTTCACCACGTTTAGGTACTGGCTGGTCAATGGCGGAATAATCACGCGCAGTGCCTGCGGCAGAATAACCTTACGCAGCGTAACCGGCTTGGGCAGGCCCAACGACAACGCCGCTTCATGTTGTCCATGGGAGACGGATTGGATACCGGAACGAATGATCTCGGCGATAAACGACGAGGTATATACCGATAATGCCAGCGCCAGCGCGGCCAGTTCGGGGATCAGTACCAGGCCGCCGTTAAAGTTAAACCCTTTCAGTACCGGAAAATCCCCATGCAGTGCCTGGCCAAAGATCAAATGAGACAGCCCCAACAGGACTATCAGCATGACCAGAGGAATAGGCCAATAACGACGTTGCTGACCGGTTAATTCATGGTAGCGTTTATTGCGGCGATGCAGCGCGACGGCACATCCCAGCGAAATGAGCAGCACGAGGAAAGACGGCAGCGCTCCCGGGCCGAACTCGGCGGCCGGAATATATAACCCCCGGTTACTGAGGAAAAAGGTATCGAACGCGTTCACAGCCTGACGAGGACCGGGTAGGTTGCGTAATACCGCGAAATACCAGAAGAAGATTTGTAGTAACGGCGGAATATTACGAAACGTTTCGATGTAAATTGTTGATAGCTTACGCAGCAGCCAGTTATCAGACAGCCGGGACAGACCGACAATAAACCCCAGCAGCGAGGCGCAGATAATACAGATAGCCGACACCAGTAGCGTGTTCAGCAAGCCGACGACAAAAACGCGGGCGTAAGTATCGCCTTGTTCATAGTCAATCAGGTGTTGAACAATACCGAAACCGGCACTGTTATTCAGAAAGGCAAAGCCTGACGTAATCCCGCGCTGTGCCAGATTCGTTACCGTGTTGTGCAGCAGGTAGCCGACGGTAGTCACAACGATAACGACCGCCAGAATTTGGTACAACCAGGCGCGCACCGCTGGATTAGTCAGTGATAAATCACCTTTCACGGTTGGGCGTTGCAGCATGTTGGAGCCTCAGTGACAGATAAAGCAAGGGCACGGCTGGTTCGCAGCGCGTGCCCGTTTTAGCATCAGGGATTAGCGAACGGTAGGAGCGTACTGGATGCCGCCTTTATTCCACAGTTCGTTCAGGCCACGTTTGATTTTCAGCTCGCTGCCCTGACCGACGTTGCGCTCAAATACTTCGCCGTAGTTGCCTACCTGTTTGACGATTTTGAACGCCCAGTCAGCTGGCAGTTTCAGATCTTTACCGAAGTTGCCTTCTTTACCCAACAGGTGCGCCATGTCTGGGGTGGTTGGTTTGGCTGCCATCTGATCGACGTTCTGAGAGGTGATGCCCATTTCTTCGGCATTCAGCATGGCAAACAGTGTCCAGCGGACAATCGCGAACCAATCTTCGTCACCGCGGCGTACCACCGGGCCCAGCGGTTCTTTAGAGATAACCTCCGGCAGAACCACGAAATCGGCCGGTTTGCCCAGCTTGATGCGCAGGGCATACAGCTGAGACTGGTCGGAAGCCAATGTATCGCAGCGGCCGGAGTCCAGCGCTTTAGCGCTTTCGTCGGAGCGGTCGAAGGTCACCGGGGTGTACTTCATGTTGTGGGTTTTGAAGTAGTCGGCTACGTTCAGCTCGGTGTCGGTGCCGGCCTGGATACAAACGGTTGCGCCGTCCAGCTCTTTGGCGCTTTTCAGCCCGGCTTTGTTATGAGTCAGGAAGCCGATACCGTCGTAGTAGGTCACGCCTGTGAACAGCAGGCCCATGCCGCCATCGCGGGAGGATGTCCAGGTAGTGTTACGGGACAGCAGGTCCACTTCGCCGGATTGCAGAGCGGTGAAACGCTCTTTGGCGGTCAGCGGGGTGTATTTGACTTTATTGGCATCGCCAAAAATGGCTGCAGCGACACCACGGCAGACGTCAACGTCGATACCGGAGTATTTGCCGTTGGCATCGGCATACGAGAAACCAGGAAGTCCATCGCTGATACCGCACTGCACGAACCCTTTCTTTTGAATGGCATCAAGGGTTGCGCCCGCGTGTGCCTGGTTGATGAAGGCAAACAGTGAAGCGCTGGCAACCAGCGTAGACATAATCACTTTTTTCATAATCATCGTATGTGCCTAATGTAATAGTAATGTGCTGTTGTGTGTTGGCGCAGTCATGGCCGCGCCTGCTCTGTCTGTCGATGGGTGACTCCGACGCTGTATGCCGGACACCGTCATGTTAAGAAAGCAAAAACGATGCCAGCTTGTGATCACAGTGATACAGGCAGGAAACTAAATCGCTTGCGTAGTAAATCGAGATAAATGAGGGGTATAGCGGGATAAAGCCAAGGCATAGGGTGCACCAAAATGGCGGCATTGTTATTTTAATGATCCAATCTGGTGCAACTTAGGCAAAAAACAGCGGTTAATGGGTTGATGCTGCCTCAAGGAGAGCAATGGCCAGCGGCGGCGCTATCTGTTTTAGTGCAGCGCGTTCCGGTAATCGCGTTCCGGTAACCAGTAGCAGGCTCGTAAAGCCAATAACGGCGGTACAGCAGGGCTTTCAGGGGGATTAATCCGGAAGGAATATAAGAAGGCAGACCATTCGGACTCGTCTGCCTGCCGGTTATCTGGCCTATCGATCGGTTATCAATGTACCGTGTGGCGCTGGTAGTATTTTTCCAGTCGCGCCTGTAGTTTGCTCAGCACGGTGCTGAACATCAGGTAGATGAGTGCGGCTTCGATGTACAGGATCAGTGGTTCATAAGTGACCGATACGATGCGTTGCGCCGCCAGAAACATTTCAGGCACGGTGATGACGGCGGCCAGCGAGGTGTCCTTGACCAGTGAAATAAAGGTATTCGCCAGCGGCGGCAGCGAGACAAAAACGGATTGCGGAACGATCACCCAGCGAATAGCCTGCGCGCCGCTCATGCCGAGCGAATAGGCGGCGTTCCACTGGCCTTTCGGGACGGAAAGAATAGCGCCGCGTACGATTTCCGAGCTGTACGCACCGACATTCAGGCTAAATCCAATCAGTGCCGCCGGGAAGGCATCCAGCGTAATGCCGGCGTTAGGCAAGCCATAGAAAATCAGAAATAGCTGGACCAGCAACGGTGTACCGCGAATCACCCACACGTAAAAGTCGCAGATCTTTTTCAGCGGTTTGGGGCCATACAGGCGCAATAACGCCACCAGTACGCCGAGCATCAGCCCAAGGGCAAAGGAAAGAATCGCGAGAGGAACGGTGAAGGTCAGTCCGGCAGAAAGCAGACTCCAGAAGGAGTCTGCCATAAGTTGTAGCCATGATGGCATATCTACAATAGCTCCGATATCAATGCATTATTTGGAAACGTCTTGTCCAAAGTATCGCACAGAAATCGTCTTATAGGTGCCGTCGGCTTTGATTTGATCCAACGCTTTATTCAGCGCTTCAACCAGTTGCGGCTGGTTCTTGCGTACCAGAATGGCCGACGGATCGCCGCTTTCAGCGGTAGCGACCACTTTTACCTTGGCGTCAGGTTTGTGTTTTTTGAAGTCCAGGAACGACAGGTTATCGTTCAGGGTGGCTTCGGCACGGCCGCTCAGCACCAGTTCCAGCGACTGGTTGAAGCCGTCGGTCGGCACGATCTCCGCACCGTAGCTGGTAGCCAGCTTGGAGTAGTTGCTGGTCAGGCTCTGAGCGGATTTGTGGCCTTTCAGGTCGTTGAACGATTTGATGCTGGTGTTATCGCTGCGTACGATCAATACCGATTTGGCATCGATATACGGGTTGGAAAAGTCATACTTTGCCTGACGCTCTTTGGTTACGCCCACCTGGTTGATGACGGCATCGTAGCGTTTGGCGTCTACGCCGGCGATCAACCCGTCCCAACGGCCTTCGACGAACTCAGCTTTCACACCCAGTTTTTCCGCCACCGCGCGGCCGACATCTACATCGAACCCGACCAGTTTGCCGGAGGCATCATGGTAGGTATAAGGCGCGTAAGTGCCTTCAGTGCCGAATTTAATCACACCGGCCGCCTTGATGGCGCTGAGATCGTCCTGTGCATGAGCCAGTACGCTGGTAACCAGTAAGGCGCCGGTCAGTAATGCTAAGCGAGATTTTTTCATCATTGTTCCTGCCAGAGATGGCTGTTGCCGTTGTGAGTCAGAAATGCTGCGAATTTACGTGATGTCATGATGTTTGCCAAGTCCATAACGACATGGCTTATATCTGCTATGAATATAGTGAGCGTCGGTATTTTTTACCAATGAGCATCGCGGGACAGTGTGATATACGGTGGTAACAATCGGTAGCCAGACTAGGGGGTGTCCCGTAACTGGTTATTTCCCGCCATAGCCTGTCGCCTGAGGAGGAGCCATGAAGCTCAGACTTGCCAGCTATAACGTTGAAAACTTGTTTCACCGTACTGCGATTCTTAACCTGCCTGACCCGCAACAAAGCAGTGAATTACTGGAGAAGGTTCGCCAGTTACAAACGCTGCTGGATGATGATAAGTATGACGATGTCCTGAAAGACCGGGTTTTTACCCTGACCAGCAATCTCCAGCCGTATATCGACTTGCGGGTTGACGGCGGCTCGCTGGGAAGCTGGAAAAACGAAGCGGGCAAGACCGGATTTCGGATTAACAAGAGTTGCCGTGGGCGACGTGACTGGCTGGGCGAGCTGGTTTTTCGTGCCGAACCCTTTGGCGATCAGCAGCGGCAAAATACCGGGTTGGTCATCAAGGCGCTGAAAGCCGATATTCTGTGCGCAGTCGAGGTGGAGAATATGGCGGTGCTGCGTGATTTCAATCAGCAGATTCTGGCGGATCACGCGTTTGCTCAGTATGTCATGATCGATAGCCCGAACGATCCGCGCGGTATTGATGTTGCCTGCCTCACTCGTCATCGCATTACCCAGTTGCGTACCCATATTTTTGATGCGAGCGCGTCGTTTACTCCGCTGTTCAGCCGCGATTGCCTGGAGGTGACGATAGACGTCGGCCTGCCGCAGCCGGTGCATGTGCTGTGTAATCACTTCAAAAGCCAGAACGGCCGTAACGATGAAGAGCGCGAGCGGGCGGCCAAACGTCGGCTCGCTCAGGCGGAGCGCGTTGCCGAGATTGTGCGCGGGTACAATTTGCAGCAGGAGTATGTCGTGGTAATGGGGGATCTGAACGAGGATGCCGCTAATCCCTGGCACAGCCTGACGCCGTTGTTTTCCATACCGGATTTACACCCGGTGATTGATCCTAACCTGCCGGAAACGGCGCGTTATACCTATTATTTCTCCGGCGGAAAACCGCAGGAGCGATTAAACCAACTGGACTATATCTTCATATCTACGCCGCTACATCGCGCGAAGGTCACCTGCGGCATCGAACGACGCGGTATCTATAACATTGATAAGATCGCCGCTAAAGAGGGCGCAGAACCGGTGACGCCGTTCCCGACCGTCACTTCCTGGGATACCGGCGCTTCGGATCATGCCGCCGTGTGGGTGGAGTTGGATATTACCTGAGTACAACGGGCAACGCGCAACGATTGTCGTGCTATCGATTAAGTGAACGAGGCGGTTTGCCCGCCGCGTTTCACTCCCGGCTTCGGGTGCTGTAAGTATATTCATGAGTCACATTCATAAGTACAAGCATTTCCTCTCTATAGTATTCATTCCGGCGGCTACTTACATTATCGCCCATCAAGACCTGATGGAGAAAAGAACATGTCGCAGCGAATTTGGTTGATTACCGGAGTGAGTACCGGTTTTGGTCGTGAACTGACACAGCCATTATTGGCAAAGATCACCCTGGCCGGATTTTTTGATTAATGAATAATAAAACAACGTTAATGTCTGGTGAGGCGCTGACGCCGCATTACCGGCGCGATGTACGCATTTTGATCATTCTCAGCACACTGA
This sequence comes from Dickeya sp. ws52, assembly GCF_007210685.1. Lineage (NCBI taxonomy): Bacteria > Pseudomonadati > Pseudomonadota > Gammaproteobacteria > Enterobacterales > Pectobacteriaceae > Dickeya > Dickeya sp. ws52. The sequence continues at coordinate 97,560 of NZ_SZVX01000017.1, read as the reverse complement.
TGTCGTTTGCGTCCATCGCCACCGATTTATACTTGCCCGCTATGCCGACCATCAGCCAGCAATTGCGGATGCCGCATGGTGGTATTGAGTTAACCCTGTCCGGGTTTCTGGTTGGTTTCAGCGTAGGGCAGTTGTTTTGGGGGCCGATAGGCGATCGTTTCGGGCGGCGTGTGCCCATCTTCGTTGGCTTGGCGATTTTCGCGCTGGGGTCGGCGGGGTGTGCGTTATCCACAACGGCAGGAGAACTGATTGCCTGGCGGGCGATACAAGCGCTGGGAGCGTGTGCCGGGCCGGTGTTGGCGAGGGCGATGGTGCGGGATCTCTATTCACGGGAACAGGCCGCACAGATGTTATCGACCCTGATTATGTTCATGGCAGTGGCGCCGTTGTGCGGGCCGTTGCTGGGCGGGCAGATTCTGGCGTACGCCAACTGGCAGGCCATTTTCTGGGTAATGGCGGCCATGGGAGGCGTGGCGGTGATCGCCACGGTTGTGTTGCCGGAAACTTTGCCGGTGGCGGCGCGCTCCACCGTACCGCTGGCTGAGGTTTTTAAAGCTTACCTTCCGCTGCTACGCCATAAACGGATTATGGGGTATGCCATTGCCAGCACATGTTATTACGGCGGTTTTTACGTGTTCATCGCCGGTACGCCGTTTGTCTACATCGACTATTATCAGGTGCCATCTCAGGCTTATGGGCTGCTATTTGGCGTTAATATCATCGGCGTTATGCTGGCCAACTTTTTTAACCGGCGGCTGGTGTTGTCCTGGGGCAGCGAGCGGTTGTTCCATCTGGGAAGCCGTCTGGCCGCGTTGGCGGGGGTGCTCATGGCGATCAACGCATGGACAGACTGGTTCGGGATTGCGGGGTTGGTCGTGCCTTTTTTACTGTATGCCGCCATGAATGGCTTTATTGTCGCCAATGCGATTGCCGGCGCGCTGGCGGACGCGACCGGGCGTGTCGGCGCGTGCTCATCGTTGATTGGTGCGATGCAATATGGTTCGGGCATTATCAGCGCTTCCGTGCTGGGCTGGCTGGCAGACGGCACGCCCTGGCCGATGGGCGGGTTGATTGGTGTCTGCGCGTTGGGCATCATCTTGACGGCAGGGCTGATGCGCCGCGTGCACCCGTAGTCAGCCGCGATAGCGCAGCGCGTCGATAAACAGAGAAAAGGCGGCGGTGTGCTGTTTCCGGCTGGGATAGTACAGGTAATAGCCGGGAAATGGTTCACACCACGCCTCCAGTACCTGAATAAGACGCCCTTCCGCCACCGCCGACCGGATAGTGTCTTCCGGGACGTAAGCCAGCCCCAACCCGGACAGTGCCGCATCGATACGGTGCTGGAGGTTGTTGAATGTCAGTTGCCCATCGACCCGCACGCGGATTTCCCGCCCGTCTCTGGAAAATTCCCAGGCGAATAGTCCCCCCAATGTGGGAAGGCGCATGTTGATGCAGCGGTGCTGTTGCAGTGACTGCGGCGTGTCGGGTCGCGGGTGGTGGGCGAAATACGTCGGCGAACCCACTACGGCCATACGCATATCCGGGCCGATGCGCACGGCAATCATGTCTTTGGCGACCTGTTCGCCCAATCGCACACCGGCGTCAAAGCGCTCGTGGACAATATCCGTCAGCGTATTGTCGACGGTAATTTCCAGATGGATATCCGGATACTGGCTGAGAAAGGGTTTCAATACCGGCCAAAGGACAAAATTCACTGCGTGCTCTCCGGCCGTCAAACGAATGTTGCCCGCCGGTTTATCGCGCATCTCCCCCAAATCTTCCAATGCGTATTCAAGCTCGTTTAGCGATGGTGAAATGTTGCCGAGCAGGCGCTCGCCGGCTTCGGTTAACGACACGCTGCGCGTGGTACGTGTTAACAGGCGAACGCCCAACCGCTCTTCCAGGCTGCGCATGGCATGGCTCAGCGCCGACTGGGAGATACCCAGCTTTGCGGCCGCCCGAGTAAAGCTCTTTTCCTGCGCAACCATACGAAACGAAATAAGATCGCTGAAATTTTCTTTAAGCACTGACTTTCCTCCCCACCGGCACGACGCGTGACACTATACTGAATAAATATATGAATTTAACTCATAGCTCCATGCGGATTTCCTCGTCTAGTCACCGGTTATCAGGCGCGATAGGTTTTTATCAGCGTTTTGCACCGGTGAGGACACCGGCAATGGGCGATGTTGGCTGGCGCCAACCATACTGATAGCGCGACCTATGGCGCACAGGTTTTATGCCATATCCCATCGCTCGGTTGAGGTTAATGCCGGCAATCAGGCCGGAAGTAGAGGAAAAAAATGAAGATCATTCGTAATGGCTCGCAGCCTTCCCGGCAGGGCCCGCAAGCGTGGTTTACCGGTCAGGTACGCATTGACGCACCGTTTCAGGCGACGGAGCCAGCCCGTGTAGGCGGCGCGACCGTCACCTTTGAACCCGGTGCGCGTACCGCTTGGCACACCCATCCGCTGGGGCAAACGCTGATTGTGATTCAGGGGCGCGGCTGGGTTCAGGAGTGGGGAAAAGAGGTTAATGAAATCAATCCGGGGGATATCGTCTGGATCCCTGAAGGGGTGAAACATTGGCACGGCGCAACGGCAGAAACTGCGATGACGCATATCGCGATTGCCGAGTCGCTTGACGGCAGCGTCGTCGAATGGCTGGAGCACGTCAGTGATGAGCAATATCCGAAATAATGCAGCAAATCTCGATATGGTTGTGGGTGAAGCCCGGCGTGGCGGGGTGCGAGCTGGCGCAACGTATTACCGAACCTGACAGGCGGGGCGTCAAGTTGCGCGAGGGCGACTATGCTATTCCTACAGCGTCGTTTGCCTGGGACGCGGCACTTGCCATCTGCCGACATGACGATGTCGCTACTAACGACATTCTGTTTCGCCCGGCCCGGCAAGAGACCTATCAGGAATTGTCTTCACACGTTGAATAAGGCAAGGAGTCAACTATGACCATGAAAGTACTGGGGTATGCTGCACAGTCGTCAGCCGCGCCATTAGCACCGTTCCACTTTACCCGCCGCACGCCACGCCCGGACGATGTCGTGGTGGATATTCTCTATTGCGGTGTTTGTCACTCCGACCTACATCAGGCCCGTAATGACTGGGGATTTAGCCATTATCCGTTGGTTCCCGGCCATGAAATTATTGGGCGAGTTACTGCCGTTGGCAATCAGGTCACCAAATTCAAACCTGACGATCTGGTGGGTATCGGTTGTATGGTGGATTCGTGTCGTGAGTGCCAGCCGTGCCAGCAGGGACTGGAGCAATACTGTGAAGAAGGCAGCGTGCAGACCTATAATGGGGTCGATCGTCATGATCACCAGCCGACTTATGGCGGCTATTCCCAGCAAATCGTCGTCTCACAGGATTTCGTGCTGAGTATTCCCACATCGATGGATCTGAAATCGGCGGCGCCGCTGTTGTGCGCCGGGATTACCACTTGGTCGCCGCTGCGTCACTGGAACGTCGGTAAAGGCAGCAAGGTGGCGGTGGTCGGGCTGGGTGGTCTGGGCCATATGGCGATTAAGCTGGCTCACGCGCTCGGTGCGGAAGTGACGCTATTCACTCGTTCTCCCGGCAAAGAGGCCGACGCCCGGCGTTTAGGAGCCGACCGCATTGTGTTGTCGACTGAGGCGTCGCAGATGGCGACGGTCAAAGGGCAGTTCGACTTGATCATCGACACTGTGCCCTACGAGCATGACATCAATCCTTACATGCCGACGCTGACGGTAGACGGCACCTTAGTGTTTGTGGGGTTGTTGGGTGATATCAACCCGATGCTCAACACTGTTTCGATGATTCTGGGGCGGCGGTCGGTCGCGGGTTCATGCATCGGCGGCATCGCTGAAACGCAGGAAATGCTCGATTTCTGCGGCGAGCATGGCATCACTTCCGACGTGGAAATGATCGATATTCAGAACATCAACGTGGCCTATGAACGTATGTTGAAAAGCGACGTGAAATACCGGTTTGTTATCGATATGGCATCGCTGGCTTAAGCTTGTCGGCGCGGGTATCCACAAACGGCTGGGAATCGCTAACGATCGGGTAATCCAGCCTGGCGGGGTAGAAAATCGAAGGGTAATAAGTAAAAAGGGTAATAAGTAAAAAGGCGCGATCCAAATCGGTATCGCGCCTTTTGTATTTCGTGGATGACTGATGGTTATCAGTTCATGCCGTATTTTTTCAGTTTCTTACGCAGCGTACCGCGGTTGATGCCCATCATCAGGGCGGCGCGGGTCTGGTTGCCGCGGGTGTACTGCATCACCATGTCCAACAGCGGCTGCTCTACTTCAGCCAGTACCAGCTCATACAGGTCATTCACGTCCTGACCATTCAGTTGAGCGAAATAGTTCTTCAGTGCCTGTTTAACCGAGTCGCGCAGGGGTTTTTGGGTTACCTGAGCCTGAGAGTTTACAGTGGAAACGGTCAGTACGTCAGAATTCACGCGTTGTTCGAACATAGTTCTGTCAGCTCTTTTTCTGTTTACGCAAGATTTTCAAAATATGCCTTCAACGCCTCCAGCTGTTCGCCGGCGTCCTCTATGGCGTTGAATGTGCGCCTAAACTGGTCGTTTGGGGCGTGCTCCTGGAGATACCAGGACACGTGCTTACGTGCTATACGAAATCCCTTGCCTGGACCATAAAAGTCGTGCAATTCCCGTATATGCCCGATCAACAAGCGCTTGACCTCTGCCAGTGGCAGGGGCGGCAGCAACTCCCCTGTGTCCAGATAATGCTGGATTTCCCGAAAGATCCAGGGTCTTCCCTGAGCGGCTCGTCCTATCATCAGGGCATCAGCCCCGGTGTAATCAAGAACCGCTCTGGCTTTGCGCGGGTCAGTAATGTCGCCATTCGCAATAACGGGAATGGAAACACTCTGCTTAACTGTCCGAATGCTGTCGTATTCCGCTTCGCCATTGAACAGACACGCACGCGTGCGTCCATGAACGGTCAGCGCCTGAATACCACAATCTTCAGCCAATTGGGCAATCTCTACACAGTTACGGTGCTCCGGCGCCCAGCCGGTACGGATTTTTAGCGTCACCGGTACGTCTACCGCTTTCACCACCGCCGTCAGGATCTGTTTCACCAACTCCGGGTACTGCAACAGCGCCGAACCGGCCATCTTGCGGTTCACCTTTTTGGCCGGGCATCCCATGTTGATGTCGATGACCTGTGCGCCGTTTTCCGCGTTGATTCTGGCGGCTTCCGCCATTTCATCCGGATCGCCGCCGGCTATCTGTACCGCTCGGATACCGGGCTCATCGCTATGTACCATGCGCAACCGCGACTTGTCCGAACGCCACACTTCCGGATTGGAAGAGAGCATCTCGGAAACCGTCATTCCAGCGCCCATCGCGTAACAGAGAGCCCGGAAAGGGCGATCGCTTACGCCCGCCATCGGGGCGGCAATCAAACGATTAGGAAGCTGAAATTGTCCAATGCGCATAGACAAAGAGTGACCATACTGTGCCTGCAAGGGCGCGTATATTACGCATTTTTTACGCGATAGGAAAGGCCAAACTTTGAGCAATTGAGCGGAACAGATCAAGGAAATGCTGCATTGCTTCTGCGCGGTTTTTATTTTCCCTTTGTTTACAGAGTGTTATTCCTGCGCTGCCGATTTTGTGTACATGCCGGGGAAATTAAACATCCGCCTGAATATGCTGTTTCACCGCATAGAAATAGTGATTGATGGTAACAGTAGTCGGTTTGTCCAACGAAATATCCGCATCAGACGCCTGCCGACGCGTGATGCGTCGACAGGTTAACGCGGCGGGTCAGGCCGGTTTACGGATACCGGTAATACGGCACCACTCTTCTTTTTCCGCCACCGGGTCGAGCTGGAATCGCTCTGCATAGGCTTGCGCCACACTCTGCGCCTGTGAAGCCAGAATGCCGGACAGGCCGAGATGGCCGCCGGTTTTTGGCAGCACGCTGATCAGCGGCGCCAGCTCGCGCAGCGGGCCGGCCAGAATATTGGCCACCACCACATCGGCAGACAGATCGTTGGGTTGATCCTTCGGCAGATACAGCTCCAGACGTTCAGACACGCCGTTGCGCTGGGCATTATCGCGACTGGCCTGAATCGCCTGCGGGTCGATATCGATGCCGATAGCATGGGCGGCGCCGAGTTTCAGGGCGGCGATCGCCAGAATGCCGGAGCCGCAGCCGAAATCGATGACGGTTTTGCCGTCCAGATCCAACCCGTCGAGCCATTGCAGGCACAGCGAGGTGGTGGGGTGGGTGCCGGTGCCGAATGCCAGGCCGGGGTCCAGCATCACGTTGACCGCGTTCGGGTCCGGTACGTCACGCCAGCTTGGGCAAATCCACAGCCGCTTGCCGAACTGCATCGGATGGAAGTTTTCCATCCATTCCCGCTCCCAGTCTTTGTCTTCCAACTGCTCGATTTTGTGTGGGAAACCGGCACCGAGCAGCGGTTCCTGCTCCAGTATGGCAACGACCTCGGCCATATCGGTTTCGGCGTCGTACAGGCCAATCACGTCGGTATCGCCCCACAAACGGGTTTCGCCCGGCAGGGGTTCGAACACCGGCGTGTCATGCGTGTCCTGAAACGTGACCGAGACGGCACCGCTTTCAGACAGCGCGTCGCCTAATTGCTCCGCATGTGCGCCGGAGGTATTAATTTTCAGTTGAATCCACGGCATAGCAGCCTCTGACCTCAAAGTGATGAAGATGCAGCAACCGCTGATGCAGGCTGACGCCCTAAGCGGTTACCCAGAATAAACGCCACCAGGCTTAACAGCAGCGATGGCACAATCGGATGAAAGCCGGCCAGTTGGAGATTGAAGCTGGCGAGCAGGGTGTAGCTGACGGCGCCGCTGAACATCGAGCTCAGCGCGCCGGCGGCGTTGGCGCGTTCCCAATAGAGGCCGAGTACCAATGGCCACAGGAACACCGCTTCCAGCCCGCCGAACGCCAGCAGGTTCAACCAGATGATCATTTCCGGCGGTCGCCATGACGCCAGCAGCACCAGCAGGCCGAGCAGCAGGGTGGTAAAACTGGATAAATGCCGGATGTAGCGCTCATCGCTTATTTTCTGAGGATAGACGCTCAGGTAGAGATCTTTCACGATCGTGGCGGAAGCCTGAAGTAAATGAGCGTTAATGTTCGACATGATGGCGGCAGTCGGTGCCGCCAGGAAGATCCCGGCGGCCAGCGGCGGCAGCACGGTTAGCATCAGTTCCGGCAACACCTGATCCGGAATGGTCAGGTTAGGCAGAATGGCGCGCCCTAGCGCCCCGGCCAGATGCATACCCAGCATCAGCACGCTGATGACAATCGTCCCGATCAAGATGCCGCGGTGCAGCGCTTTGCTGTCACGGTAGGAAATGCAGCGCACGGCGGTATTGGGCAGGCCGATCACGCCGAAACACACCAGTACCCAGAATGAGGCCATGAACGGTGCGGACAGGATCTGATTGCTGCCGTGCGGATCGACCAGCGCCGGGTTGATCTGCGCCAGTTTGTCGACGGCGGACGATAGCCCGCCTGCCGCGTAGATAACGCCTGCCAGCAGCAGCACGGTGCCGATCAGCATCACGATGCCTTGCAGCGCATCGTTCAGTACGCTGGCGCGAAAGCCGCCGAATGCGGTATAGAGCAAGATGGTAATACCGAAAATCAGCAGCCCGACGTTATAAGGCACATGCGCCACCGTTTCCAACAGCCGCGCGCCGCCGATGAACTGCACCGCCATCGCGCCGATAAACGCTACCAGCAGGCTCAGGCTGGCAAACCACACCAGCAAACGGCTGCCGTAGCGGGCGTACAGCATGTCATTGAGGGTAATGGCGTTGTAACGGCGTGCCAGAATCGCGAATTTCTTACCGAGAATGCTCAACGACAACAGCATCGTCGGCACCTGAATCATTGATAACAGTACCCAGCCCAGCCCGTATCTATAGGCCGCGCCGGGGCCGCCGATAAACGAGCTGGCGCTGACATACGTGCCGATTAACGTCATGGCCAGTACAAAGCCGCCCATCGAACGGTTGCCGATAAAGTACTCGGTGAGAAAGTTACCCTGCTGGCGATGCCGCCAGGCATAGACCGACAGACCAAACACCAGTAACAGATAAGCCATCAACGGCAGGATGACATCACTCTGCATCGTGATTCTCCAGTGAAATATCGCGGAAGATGACGCGCACCATCAGCCAGCACAAGCCGATGAACAATAGCGGCAGCAACAGACAGGCCAGTTCGAACCAGTGCGGCAAACCGGTCAGGCCGGGACGGTTGTCGGGTAGATAGGCAAAGAGCATCCAGGCCGCCAGATAAGCCAGCGTCAACATCAGTGACCAGCGGGCTTCGCGGTGGGCCTGCAAAAAGCGTTTATCCATGATTTCCCCCTAAATCCAGCAGGAATCAGCGTTTATGGCGCTTGTAATGTGTATAGATGACACAAAACAGGGGATTTTACGGCATGTCAGCCAATTGCCCAGCGAAAAATCGAGATATCGAACCAGAAAGCGGCGAATAGCGCAGAAATAAAAACGGGCCGGCATGGGCCGACCCGTTTCATCGGTGCGGAAGATTACTGCAGGCCGAGTTTCTTCTCCAGATAGTGGATGTTGGTGCCACCATGCTGGAAGTTTTCGTCGGACATGATGCGCATCTGCAATTCCACATTGGTCTTGATGCCATCAATGATCAGCTCAGCCAACGCATTCTTCATGCGGGAAATGGCGATGTCGCGGCTTTCCCCGTAAGTGATCAGTTTGCCGATCATGGAATCGTAATGCGGCGGTACGGTATAACCGGCATAAATGTGCGATTCCCAACGAACGCCAAAACCGCCTGGCGCGTGGAAGCGGGTGATCTTGCCTGGGCTCGGCATGAAGTTGTTCGGGTCTTCGGCGTTGATACGGCATTCCACCGCGTGACCGCGTACTTTCACTTCTTCCTGCTTGATGGACAGCGGCTGACCGGCAGCGATACGCAACTGCTCTTTGATCAGGTCAACACCGGTGATCATTTCGGTTACCGGGTGTTCTACCTGAATACGGGTGTTCATTTCAATGAAATAGAACTCGCCATTCTCGAACAGGAATTCGAACGTGCCCGCACCGCGGTAGTTGATGTCTACGCACGCTTTGGCGCAACGTTCACCGATATAACGCCGCAGATCGGCGGTGATGCCCGGTGCCGGCGCTTCTTCCACCACTTTTTGGTGGCGGCGCTGCATGGAACAGTCACGCTCCGCCAGATAAATGGCGTTGCCCTGACCGTCGGCCAATACCTGGATTTCCACATGGCGTGGGTTTTCCAGATATTTTTCCATGTAGACCATATCGTTGTTGAACGCCGCTTTGGCTTCTGCGCGGGTCATCGCGATGGATTGTTCCAGCTCTTTTTCGCTACGTACGACGCGCATACCGCGACCGCCGCCGCCGCCGGAAGCTTTGATAATGACCGGATAACCGATGCGCTTGCCGATGGCGCGGTTCTTATCCATGTCGTCGCCCAGCGGGCCGTCAGAACCGGGTACGCAGGGCACGCCGGCTTTCTTCATGGCGCTGATGGCAGACACTTTGTCGCCCATCAGACGGATGGTGTCGGCGCGCGGGCCGATGAAGATAAAACCGGAACGTTCAACCTGCTCGGCGAAGTCAGCGTTTTCAGACAGGAAACCGTAACCGGGGTGGATGGCCACCGCACCGGTGATTTCCGCCGCAGCGATGATAGCCGGGATATTCAGATAGCTTTTTGGCGACGGAGCCGGACCGATACACACGGTTTCGTCCGCCAGCAATACGTGTTTCAGGTCGCGGTCCGCCGTGGAGTGCACCGCAACGGTTTTGATGCCCAGCTCTTTGCAGGCACGCAAAATGCGCAATGCAATTTCACCGCGGTTGGCGATGACAATTTTATCTAGCATGGTAAGCCTCGTTATTCGATGACAACCAGTGGCTCGTCAAATTCGACCGGCTGGCCGCTTTCAACCAGAATGGCTTTCACCACGCCTGCTTTGTCCGCTTCGATCTGGTTCATCATTTTCATTGCTTCAACGATGCACAGAGTATCACCCACTTTCACCTGCTGGCCGATTTCCACGAACGGTTTGGCATCCGGGCTCGGCGTGCGGTAGAAGGTACCGACCATCGGCGAACGCACCACATGACCACTGATGGCGGCCGGTGCGGCGGCTTCAGCAGCGGCGGCTGGTGCGGCGGCCGGGGCGGCAACTGGCGCTACCTGCGGCATCGGTGCATAGGCTTGTTGCATCATCGGGTAAGTGCCCGGTGCCGGAGCACGACTGATGCGTACCGACTCTTCGCCTTCGGAGATTTCCAGTTCGGCGATGCCGGATTCTTCAACCAGTTCGATCAGTTTCTTGATTTTACGAATATCCATGAATGTGGTTCCGTACTCTTGTTAATTGGAAATGGTTAATTGGATGTTGACAGGCGTTTTACCGCCGTCTGTAAACCATAATGGTATCCATCTGCCCCCAGACCGCAGATCACCCCAACTGATACATCAGACAGATAAGAGTGATGACGGAAAGGTTCACGTGCGTACACGTTACTCAGGTGGATTTCGATAAACGGGATGGAGACCGCCAACAGAGCATCCCGCAACGCCACGCTGGTGTGGGTAAACGCTGCCGGGTTAATCAGAATGAAATCGGTATTTCCTCTGGCCTGATGGATACGGTCAATCAGCTCATGTTCCGCATTCGACTGCAGGTGGGAAAGCCGCACGTTCAGCGCTGTCGCATCTTGTTCCAGCCGGCTCACGATCTCTGCCAGCGTCGTATGGCCGTATTTCTCCGGCTCACGGGTTCCCAGCAGATTCAGGTTTGGACCGTTAAGGAGCAAAATGTGAAACTTGTCTGCCATTGTGCTGCTATCTCCCTCGATTGGCTCAGTGGCGCACAACATAACGCGAAGCTATCCGTTTGTCACCCTTTGCGGAGCGAAAATGTCCCTTTTCATCCGCGCGGTTTGAACATTATAGCCATATCGTAGCAGTTAGCAGCCAAATACTGGTCTTATCTGCGGAGTTACCCGCGGCGTTATTGACAAAATTTTACGAAATATTGCTGAAAAGGCCGTTCGGCGCGTGTCGAAATGGCGGATTAACGACGCCATCGACGCAGCTTCTGGTAGCGAAAAAGCAGCAATATGACGGCAACTAAAGCGTAAATGATCGGCAATGGCGACAGCGATTTTACCGACCACAGGTAATGAACCGGCGCGAAGATCGCGACCAGATAAATCAGATTGTGCAGTGTTTGCCAGCCTGTCCCCAGTTTTCGCTGCGCGGACTGCGTAGAAGTGAATGTCAGCGCCAGCAGTATCAGCCAGCTTACCATCCCGAGTGTCAGGTAAGGGCGCAGGAGAATCTCTTTTCCCAGCAAATCGAGGTGATTAACCCCCAACTCTAGCAAGGTATAACTGAGCAGGTGCAGGCTGGCCCAGGCAAAACACCATAGCCCCAGTAGCCGTCGGCAGCGAATCAGCAACGGTTGTTTGCCGTAGCGCGCCAGCGGCGTCACCATCAGTGTCGCCAGCAGCAGCTTCAGCGCCATTCTGCCGGTAAAATGCTGGATATCTTTGGCCGGATCGGCGCTGAACTCGCCCTGATTAACCGCGAAGACCAGCCAAATCAACGGCAGGAACGCCGCCAGATGAAGCACCGTTTTCAGCACCGCGATGTGTCGTGACGTTAGACGCATACCGTCGCTTTCCTGTGCATGGATGAATACCCCTGAGGTGTCGTCATGAAATGCCTTGGGCCGGTTACATGCCTAAAGACGGTTAGAAGTTGGCCCGTAAATCCAGTCCCTGATACAACGACGCCACCTGATCGGCGTAACCGTTGAACAAGAGCGTCGGCTGGCGTTGCACATTCAGCAATCCACCGGCGCCGATGACCCGTTCGCTGGCCTGTGACCAGCGTGGATGATCAACGTTTGGGTTCACATTGGCGTAGAACCCGTACTCGTTGGGCGCGGTCAGATTCCAGGTGGAGGGCGGCTGTTGTCGCGTCAGGGTGATATGCACGATGGATTTGATGTTCTTGAAACCGTATTTCCACGGCGTAACCAGCCGTATCGGCGCGCCGTTTTGCGGCGGCAAGGTTTTGCCGTAAACACCGACCGCCAGCAAGGTCAGCGGGTGCATGGCTTCATCCAGACGCAGCCCTTCGACATAGGGGTAACCCAGGCCGCCGCCGATAAAACCGTCTTTCTGGCCGGGCATTTGCGCCGGGTCATACAAGGTCTGGAAAGCGACGTAACGCGCACTACCGGTCGGTTCGGCCAGTTTTATCAATTGCGCCAGTTCGAACCCGACCCACGGCACCACCATCGACCAGGCTTCGACGCAGCGAAAGCGGTAGATGCGTTCTTCCAGCGGGAAACGGCGCCGAATGTCGTCGATGTCCAGCGTGATGGGCTTGGCGACCTCACCGTCAATCCGCACCTTCCAGCCTTCGGTCTTGAGGCCGCCCGCGTTAGCGGCAGGGTCGGCTTTATCCAGACCAAATTCGTAGAAATTGTTATAACCGGTGACCTTGTCTTCCGGCGTTAACGCCAGATCAGGGTGCCACTGCGGCGGCTGACTGTACGTCAGCGGTTTACCGGGTGGGGCAACAGGGGCCGGCTTTCCCTTGAACCAGTTGAGCAGGTCGGCGCGGGCGCCGGACGGCAGGCTCAGTGTGGCGGCGGTAAGACCCAGCGCCTTGAGAACGGTGCGGCGCTGATGGAACAGTGATTCCGGCGTCACGTCGGCGTCGGTCAGTTTGCGATGTCTGGACATGGTGAACTCCCGCTTTTGATTATTGGTGTCAGGCTGGGGGATTCGGGTTGAATACACGCTTTGGTCTTGATGGCGTTGTCATCAGTATGCGGTGAAATAATGTGCCGGGGAATCGTTCTTTTTTTACCGGGTGTTACCAAAAAGAAGGAGGAACAGGTCGTTATCGACCTGTTCTGACGGAGGTATCAATCTGCGGTGCCGATGCGTACCAGCGTACGGCCGGTCACCCGGTTTTCCAGCAGTGCGGCGGCGGCGGCGGGAACCTGCTCCAGCGTAATTTCCTGTGCGACCTGTTCATAGAAAGCGGAAGGCAGCAGTGCCGCCAGGCGATGCCAGGCTTCCTCACGCCGGGCGCGCGGCGTCATCACCGAATCCACGCCTTGAAGGCGTACGTTGCGCAGGATAAATGGCATGACCGTGGTTGGCAGAGCGACGCCGCCTGCCAGCCCACAAGCGGCGACGGTCGCGCCGTAATGCATTTGGGCCAGCAGCGTCGCCAGTACCTGATCGCCCACTGTGTCGATAGCGCCTGCCCAGCGTTGTTTTTCCAGCGGACGACCGGCAGCGGCAAATTCCCGGCGATCCAGCACCTGATGAGCGCCAAGTTGTTGCAAATAGGCGCTGTTATCCGCCCGGCCGCTGACAGCCGTTACCTGATACCCCAGCGCGTGTAAGAGTGCAATGGCGGTACTGCCGACGCCGCCGCTGGCGCCGCTAACGACCACCTCGCCGCTTGCAGGCGTTACGCCGCCTTCTTCCAGCGCCATTACGCACAGCATGGCGGTAAACCCGGCGGTACCGATGATCATCGCCTGACGTGGCGTCAACCCTTGCGGCAACGGCACCAGCCAGTCAGCCCGGACTCGCGCCTGTTCCGCCAGTCCGCCCCAATGAGTTTCACCCACGCCCCATCCGGTCAGCACCACGGGCTGCCCGGTCTTGAAGTCGGGGTGGTCGCTATGGCGCACGGTGCCGGCGAAATCGATGCCCGGCACCATCGGAAATTGACGAATGATTTTTCCTTTGCCGGTGATGGCGAGTGCATCTTTATAGTTGATACCGGACCAATTCACATCGACAGTGACATCGCCATCAGGTAATTGTGATGGTTCGATGGTGTTGATGTCGGCTACAGTCCGGTTATCTTGTTGCCCGAGCACTAATGCGCGCATAAAAATCCTCCTTATCGGGGACAAAAATAGAGGTAAATCATTTAAGGACTATATTTGTAACAGGTAGTATGCGAACTGATAAATCGCAAAGAACACACAAAGTATCTCATGAAAGCATTTTTCAATTCTTTGATACGGAGTTAGGCGCAGGGATGGGGTTGACTGCCAGAATATCAATCGTAATGACGTTGCTGACGACATTGGCCGTGGTGCTGATGTTGGTCAGCAGCATTTTCAGTTTTGTGTGTTACAGCCAGCAACGGATGGAGCATCAGCTCAGGGCGGTGGCGGCGAGTATCGATCAGGCGCTGTTGGTACAGCCGCCCGACAATATCCAGTTCTGGTTACCGGCGGTGATGAAAGCCGCCGGCATTGTGGAACTGGAAATCCGCGATAATCATGAACGCCTCTTTTTCTTACGTTTGCCGGAAATGTTGTCCGACGCGGATGAACGGGCGCTGTTTTATCGTCACACCGCGTTATCGCTGCTGCATCACACTGATGTGCGGGTCAATGTCACCTATGCCGACCCGTTTTTTGGCGTACCGCGCTATCTCAAGGCCATGTTTTCGATGGTGCTGGCGATACTGATGAGCGCCGTCGGCGTTTTTCATGGCGTGCGCTGGGTTCGGCGTCAGATGGCAGGGCAGGAGCAACTGGAGAAACGGGCCCGACGGATTTTAGCGGGTGAACGCGATACCGTGATGCATGGTTCGGTACACGAATGGCCGGCCATGGCCAGCGGCGCTCTTGATCAGTTGCTGTTGGATCTGGTCGAGGCGCGTGAGGCTCGTAGTCGGGTCGATACCCTCATTCGCTCATTCGCGGCCCAGGATGCGCAAACCGGTCTGAATAATCGGCTGTTTTTCGAAAATCAGCTCGCCACACAATTGGAAGACCCGGAAGACGTCGGCACGCATGGCGTGGTGATGATGATCCGCCTGCCGGACTTCGATACCTTGCAGGAAACGCATGGCTACGGCGGTGTGCTTGAAGAATATCGCAATACGCTGATCAGCCTGCTGTCTACGTTTGTCCTGCGCTATCCCTCCGCGCTGTTGGCTCGTTACTACCACAGTGATTTTACGGTGCTGTTGCCGCATCGGACGCTGAAAGAAGCGGACAGTATCGCCAGCCAACTGGTGAAAGCCATCGACATTCTGCCGATGACGCCGCTCATCGATCGGGAAGATATTCTGCACATCGGTATTTGCGCGTATCACAGCGGGCAGACCACCGAACAGGTGATGGAAAGCGTGGAAGACGCCACCCGTAACGCGGTATTGCAGGGCGGTAACGGCTGGTGCGTTTATGACCGGTGGGTGCCGGAGAAAGGGCGCGGCAGCGTTAAATGGCGCACACTGCTGGAACACACCCTGTTGCGCGGCGGGCCGCGCTTGTATCAGAAACCGGCGATTACCTGCGATGGCGAGGTGCACCATCGGGAAATGTTTAGCCGAATTTATGATGGTACCCAAGAATTGCTGGAGGCGGAGTACATGCCGCTGGTGCGTCAGCTCGGCCTGACATCCGGTTATGACCGCCAGTTGATCACTCGGGTGATCGCTCTCACCGTCAGCTGGCAGGATTCGGTGCTGGCTTTCCCCATCACGGTGGATTCGCTGCTGCAACGGCCGTTCCTGCGCTGGTTGCGTGAAACACTGCTCCAGTGTCCGAAAAAACAGCGTCAGCGATTGTTGTTTGAGCTTGCAGAGGCCGATGTGTGTCAATATATCGGCCGTTTGCGTCCGATTCTGGCCATGATTACCGGCTTAGGTTGTCGGCTGGCGGTGACGCAGGCCGGGCTGACGCTGGTCAGCACCGCCTATATCAAGTCGCTGCATGTGGAGGTGATCAAACTCCACCCAGGATTGGTGCGTAGTCTGGATAAGCGACCGGAGAATCAGCTGTTTGTCAGCAGCCTGACCGAAGCCTGTAAGGGCACGCACGCTCAGGTGTTCGCCTCGGGCGTGCGAACGCGAGAAGAATGGCAGACATTGCTGGACAAAGGCGTTTGCGGCGGCCAGGGGGATCTGTTCGCCGCCTCCGAACCGGTAAGCAACACGCTGAAAAAATATTCACCGCGCACGTATGTTTGATGTCAAAATCCAAACAAACTAGCGTAGAATATCGGCGCCATGGCGTAGCTGGCCGGTTTGCTGAACGGTATGGCGCGCACGAAAATGTTAGATTTTATGTCGGTGGTTCGCGCAATTTTCGGGGACAACTCGCAACAATCCCTGTCGCTGCCAGAAGGATCGCTGTTCTGCAGGCATTCATTATCATGGTAATTTGCGCAAACATCATTTTTTCACCGTAGCAGAGCCGGTTAGCGCCTTGTCGCTGTTGCGTGTGGTTGGTACAGTAAGCGGATTTCATTTCCGCCCCCAGCTTGCAGGATTATCCTTTAGTTATGTTTAAGAAATTTCGTGGCATGTTTTCCAACGACTTGTCCATCGACCTGGGTACCGCCAATACCCTGATTTACGTAAAAGGACAAGGCATTGTACTGAATGAGCCTTCCGTGGTGGCTATTCGCCAGGATCGTGCCGGTTCCCCGAAAAGCGTGGCCGCCGTGGGTCATGAAGCCAAACAGATGTTGGGCCGTACGCCGGGTAATATCGCCGCCATTCGCCCGATGAAAGACGGCGTGATCGCCGACTTCTTCGTCACTGAAAAAATGTTGCAGCATTTTATCAAGCAGGTACACAGCAACAGCTTTATGCGCCCGAGTCCGCGTGTGCTGGTGTGTGTGCCGGTCGGCGCGACCCAGGTTGAACGCCGTGCTATCCGTGAGTCTGCTCAGGGTGCAGGCGCCCGCGAAGTGTTCCTGATCGAGGAACCGATGGCGGCTGCGATCGGTGCCGGCCTGCCGGTATCTGAAGCAACCGGCTCCATGGTGGTGGATATCGGTGGTGGTACGACCGAAGTGGCGGTTATCTCGCTGAACGGCGTGGTGTACTCCTCTTCCGTACGTATCGGCGGCGACCGTTTTGACGAAGCCATCATCAATTATGTGCGTCGTAACTATGGCTCGTTGATCGGTGAAGCGACCGCCGAGCGTATCAAGCATGAAATCGGTTCTGCCTATCCAGGCGATGAAGTGCGCGAAATCGAAGTGCGCGGTCGTAATCTGGCGGAAGGTGTGCCGCGCGGTTTCAATCTCAATTCCAATGAGATTCTGGAAGCGTTGCAGGAACCGCTGACCGGTATCGTCAGCGCCGTGATGGTGGCACTGGAGCAGTGTCCGCCGGAACTGGCGTCCGATATTTCTGAGCGCGGCATGGTGTTGACCGGCGGTGGCGCACTGTTGCGCAACCTTGATCGCCTGCTGATGGAAGAAACCGGTATTCCGGTTGTGGTGGCCGAAGATCCGTTGACTTGCGTAGCACGTGGCGGCGGTAAAGCGTTGGAAATGATCGACATGCATGGCGGCGATTTGTTCAGCGAAGAATAATCCAGCCAGAACAAAGAGGGGGACCGATCGCATGGATGAAAATCTGTTGGATTCATCCCGCGTGGTAGCCCCCTTTTTATTGTCGAGGAATACGCAATTTTATGAAGCCGATTTTTAGCCGGGGCCCTTCCCTGCAACTGCGCCTTTTTCTTGCTGTCATTACCGCAATTGTCATTATTTTTGCTGACAGTCGGCTCGGTACGTTCGTCAAAATCAGAACGTACATGGATACCGCCGTCAGCCCTTTCTATTTTCTGGCGAATGGCCCGCGCGCCATGCTGGATAACCTGTCCGCCAATCTGACTTCCCGCGAGCAACTGGAACGGGAAAATACCGCTTTGCGTCAGGAACTGTTGCTGAAAAACAGCGATCTGTTGCTGTTGGGGCAATTCCGTCAGGAAAACGCCCGTCTGCGTGAACTGCTGGGCTCGCCGTTGCGTCAGGAAGAGCAGAAGATGGTCACACAGGTGCTGTCCTCCGGGTCCGACCCGTACAGCGATCAGGTGGTGATCGACAAAGGCAACGTCAACGGCGTGTACGAAGGACAACCGGTCATCAGCGATAAAGGCGTGGTGGGGCAGGTTGTCGCGGTGGGGCAGTTTACCAGCCGTGTGCTGTTGATTTGCGATGCCTCTCATGCGCTGCCGATTCAGGTGCTGCGTAACGACATCCGTGTGATTGCCGCCGGCAACGGCTGCACCGAAGATTTACAACTGGAGCACTTGCCTAACAATACGGATATCCGGGTCGGCGATGTGCTGGTTACGTCCGGTCTGGGCGGGCGTTTCCCTGAAGGGTATCCGGTAGCGGTCGTCTCGTCGGTAAAAGTGGATACCCAGCGCGCCTACACCGTTATTCAGGCTCGCCCTACCGCCGAGCTGCAGCGTTTACGCTATCTGCTGTTGATGTGGGGCGTGGACAGTAATTCCCGTACCGCGTTACCGCAGGACGAGGTACATCGGGTGGCGAATGAGCGCCTGATGCAAATGATGCCGCACGTACTGCCGTCGCCGGAGGAAATGGGGCCGCCTGCTCCTGCCTCGGCCAATACATCGTCGCCTGATTTCGTCGGCCCGCCGGCTAAAGCGGCTCCGGCAAAAGCCACTCCACCGAAAACGAATGGTGCGGCGCAGTCTAAGCCTGCCAATACGGCGACGCCTCGCAATACGACATCGCCGGCTATGAATCAGACGGCGCCGTCACCGCAGGGAACGTCACCCGCTGCGCCGGGAGGTAGCCGATGAACAGCTATCACCGACACGGTCACTGGATTATCTGGCTCTCTTTTTTGGCGGCGATGGTGCTGCAAATCATGCCCTGGCCGGATGAGCTTTATATGTATCGCCCCTCCTGGCTGACCTTGATCCTGATTTACTGGGTGATGGCGCTGCCGCACCGGGTTAATGTCGGCACCGGGTTTGTGTTGGGGATGATCACCGACCTGATTCTCGGTTCTACGCTGGGGGTTCGGGCGTTGGGGCTGAGTATTGTCGCCTATCTGGTGGCGTTCAAATTCCAGTTGTTCCGTAATATGGCGTTGTGGCAGCAGGCGCTGATCGTCATGTTGCTGTCGCTGGTATTGGATTTACTGGTGTTTTGGGCAGAGTTCCTGGTGATCAATGTCTCTTTACGGCCGGAAATTTTCTGGAATAGTGTTGTCGACGGCGTGCTATGGCCGTGGCTGTTCCTGCTGATGCGCAAGATTCGCCGCCAGTTTGCCGTTCAATAACAAGAATATGATAAGAGAAATGTGATGATCGATCTGTATCTGGCGTCAGCGTCGCCCCGCCGTCGTGAACTGTTAACCCTGCTGGAGCTGTCGTTCGATGTCGTGAAGATTGATGTCGTGGAGCAGCGTCAGCCGGGCGAATCGCCGGAGCAGTATGTCAGCCGTCTGGCGCATGACAAAGCATCGGCCGGCGTCGCGGCGGCAACGATGGATCTGCCGGTGCTGGGGGCGGATACCATTGTGGTGCTGAACGGCCAGGTACTGGAAAAACCGCGCGATGAAGACGATGCCGTTCGCATTCTGCGCGCATTATCAGGCCACCGGCATCAGGTGATGACGGCGGTGACGCTGGCCGACCGCCGCGAGAGCGTATCGGCACGAGTGGTGACCGAGGTGCAGTTCCGGCCCCTTTCCGATGATGATATTACAGCGTATATCGCCAGCGGCGAGCCGATGGATAAAGCCGGCGCTTACGGTATTCAGGGAAAAGGCGGATGTTTCGTTAAATCGATTTTCGGGAGTTATCACGCCGTGGTAGGGTTGCCACTGGTGGAAACGCTTGAATTGTTCACACATTTTTCTGCACAGCGTAAAGAACGAGGAACCCATGACCGCTGAATTGCTGGTAAATATTACCCCTTCAGAGACGCGTGTTGCCTATATCGACGGCGGCATTTTGCAGGAAATTCATATTGAACGTGAAGCCCGGCGCGGAATTGTCGGCAATATCTATAAAGGCCGCGTCAGCCGTGTGCTGCCGGGAATGCAGGCGGCGTTCGTTGATATCGGCCTGGACAAAGCGGCGTTTCTGCACGCGTCCGATATCATGCCGCATACCGAGTGCGTGGCGGGCGACGAGCAGAAAAACTTTCACGTGCGCGATATCGCCGAGCTGGTGCGTCAAGGGCAGGACCTGATGGTGCAGGTGGTGAAAGACCCGCTTGGCACCAAGGGTGCACGTCTGACCACCGATATCACGCTGCCGTCGCGTTATCTGGTTTTCATGCCCGGCGCCTCGCACGTCGGGGTTTCGCAACGTATTGAAAGCGAAGCTGAGCGTGAGCGCCTGAAAAAAACGGTGGCCGACTATTGCGACGAGCAAGGCGGCTTCATCATCCGTACTGCGGCCGAAGGTGTGGGAGAAGAAGAGTTGGCGCAGGACGCCGCCTTTCTTAAGCGCTTGTGGACCAAGGTGATGGAGCGCAAAAAGCGCAACCAGACCAAGTGCAAACTGTATGGCGAGTTGGCGCTGGCGCACCGTATTTTGCGGGATTTTGCCGGCGCGTCGCTGGATCGCATTCGTGTTGATTCGAAGCTGACGTACGATTCTCTGCTGGAGTTCACCGCCGAATACATCCCTGAAATGACCAGTAAGCTGGAGCATTACAGCGGCAAACAGCCGATTTTCGACCTGTACGACGTGGAAAACGAAATTCAGCGGGCGCTGGATCGCAAAGTTGAACTGAAATCCGGCGGCTATCTGATTATCGATCAGACGGAAGCGATGACCACCATCGATATCAACACCGGTGCGTTTGTCGGCCATCGTAATCTGGACGAAACCATTTTTAATACCAACATCGAAGCGACGCAGGCGATTGCCCGTCAGCTGCGTTTGCGCAATCTGGGCGGCATCATCATCATCGATTTCATCGATATGGCGAATGAGGATCACCGCCGTCGCGTACTGCATTCGCTGGAACAGGCGTTAAGCAAAGATCGGGTCAAAACCGGCATCAGCGGCTTCTCTCAATTGGGACTGGTGGAGATGACGCGCAAGCGTACCCGTGAGAGCATAGAACACGTGTTATGCAGCGAGTGCCCAACCTGTCGCGGCCGCGGGTCGGTGAAGACCGTGGAAACCGTGTGCTATGAAATCATGCGTGAAATCGTGCGAGTTCACCACGCTTATGACTCCGATCGTTTCCTGGTCTACGCATCGCCGGCGGTGGGCGAAGCATTGAAAAGCGACGAGTCGCACGCGCTGGCGGAGGTGGAGATTTTCGTCGGCAAGCAGGTTAAGGTGCAGATCGAACCGCTGTACAGTCAGGAACAGTTTGATGTGGTCATGATGTAACGTCATGCCGCCCATCGCCGGATGTCGGCCGACGGGCTTTCTCTGTTAAGGTTTTCGCTCGTCGCCGGTGACGAACAATGAGGAGACAGGTGTGAGGCGACTGCCCGGCATAAAGCGATTGCCCGGAATAGCAGCAGCGACGTGTGCCATTTTGGTTATTCTGGCTGCGCTGTTGGTCAGCGGCCTGAGAATGGTGCTGCCGACGCTGGATACTTTCCGGCCACAGATCGTGGCCTGGGCGCAGTCCGTTACCGGCCTGCCGATGGAGGTGGATAGCCTCAGCGGTAGTTGGGAACCCTTTGGACCGACGCTGGATATCACCAACCTGCGTATTCATCACCCGGATGCCGAGTGGCAATCCGAACGCATTTCAGTCGCGCTGGATGTCTGGCAGTCGTTGCTGCATCTGAAGTGGAAGTTCCGCGATCTTACGTTTTATCACCTGCAATTAGACATCAAAAAGCCGATCGACCCCGAAAGGCAGCGCACCCGCAGTTGGGAGCCGGATCAGTTCGGCTCGCTGTTCCTGCGTCAGTTCGATCACTTCGATCTGCGTAATAGCCGCATCCGTTTTCTGACCCCATCGGGCGCCCAGGCCGAATTGCACGTCCCCCAGTTGACCTGGTTAAACAGCAAAAATCGGCACCGGGCGGAAGGACAAATTAGCCTGTCGAGTTTTACCGGTCAGCACGGCGTGGTGCAGTTGCGTATGGATTTACGTGATGAACAAGGCTGGCTGAATAACGGCATGGTGTATTTGCAGGCCGACAATATCGACATGAAACCGTGGCTGGGCCGCTGGATCCGCAGCAACACCGGGCTTGAGAGCGCCAATTTCAGCCTGGCGGCCTGGTTGCAGGTGCGGGAAGGCGATATGTACGGCGGCGATCTGCTGCTCAGTCAGGGCGATGCCAGCTGGCGCGACGGCGCGACGTTGCACCGGCTGGGAGTCAACGGCATGACGCTGCACGCCAGCCGTTATCAAAACGGCTGGCAATTGGATGTACCGTCGCTGAATTTGTCCACCGACGGCGTCGACTGGCCGAAAGGACAATTGTCCGCCCTGTGGTTGCCGGCGGATAGCCAACTGTTGGGGCCGGACCGTCCGGCCGAGCTACGCATTCGCGGCCGTCACCTGGCGCTGGAACGGCTGGGGCCGCTGCTGCCGTTGCTCAGCACCACCACGCCGGAACTAAAAACCCGTTGGCAGGCATTGCAGCCGCAGGGGCAACTGACCACGCTGGCGCTGGATATCCCCTTGCAGCAGCCGGATCTGACCCGTTTTCAGGTGAACTGGCAGGATGTCGGCTGGCAAAACTGGCAACGGCTGCCGGGCGCGAATCATGTATCCGGCGAGGCAACCGGTAGCCTGACGCGCGGGCGGACGCGGGTAAATCTGGCGCAGAGTACGTTGCCGTATCAGGACATGTTCCGTGCGCCGCTGGATATTCGTCAGGCCGACGCTACGCTGGAATGGCGCAATAATGCGCAGGGTTGGGAACTGTGGGGGCAAGGGCTGGATGTGCGCTCCCGTTCGTTGTGGGCCAACGGTGATTTCCGCTATCGTCATCCTGTTCAGGGGGAACCCCGGCTGGATATTTTGGCCGGGATTCGGCTCGGCGATGCCGCCGACGCCTGGCGTTACTATCCTGAACCCTTTATGGGCAAAAATCTGGTGGATTATCTGACCGGCGCCATCAAGTCGGGCCAGGTGGATAATGCCACGCTGGTGTTTGCCGGTAACCCGGCTCAGTTCCCGTTCGAGCATCAGGAAGGGCAATTTCAGGTCTGGGTGCCGCTGGAAAAATCTCGCTTTGAGTTCCAGCCCGGCTGGCCGGCGCTGGATAACCTGGATATTACGCTGAATTTCCTTAACAACGGCCTGTGGATGCTGGCGCCGCAGGTGATGCTGGGCGATGCCGAAGGGCGCAATATCAATGCGGTGATCCCAGACTACAGCAAAGAGAAGCTGCTGATCGATGGCGACATCAGCGGTAGCGGCAAAGAAGTGAGCGATTACTTCGAACAAACGCCGATGAAAAACTCGATAGGCGGCGCGCTCAGACAGATCCAGATTGGCGGAGAGGTTCAGGGTAATCTGCATCTGGATATCCCGCTCAATGGTGGGATGGTAAAAGCCAGCGGTGATGTGGCGCTAAATAATAATTCTTTGTTTATCAAACCATTGGATGCCTCGCTCCAGGCAGTCAGCGGACAATTTCACTACGATAACGGCAACCTCGTCAGCCAAACGTTGCAGGCGCGTTGGCTGGAACAGCCCCTCACGTTCAACTTCTCGACTCAGGAACAGGAAAACGCGTTTCTGGTTGATGTGGGGCTGCAGGGAAGTTGGGCCGTATCCCGTTTGCCGTGGCTACCTAAACCCGTTGCGGCGGCGTTGAAAGGCAATGCCGGTTGGCAGAGCTCGGTGCAAGTGACGCTGCCTCACCGTGGGTCATCCAGCTATGAAGTTAACTTCCAGGGTGATTTGAAGGAAGTAAGCAGTTACTTACCTTCACCGCTAAATAAGGCGGGCGGCGCGGCGTTGGGACTTCAGGCTAATGCCAAAGGCGATGTACGCGGTTTCACGTTGAGCGGCACGTTAGGGAAAAAACAGTCTTTCAACAGTCAATGGCTGCTTAAAGAGAGCAAAGTGATATTGGCGCGGGCGGCCTGGCAGGAGGGTGCGAAACTTCCGCCTCTGCCGGATGATTCGTCGCTGACGTTGGCGCTGCCGTCGCTGGACGGCGAACGCTGGCTGGCGTTGCTGCCCGGTGTTCGACACACGGTAACCGAGCAGACGGCGGCCAGTCGTTTCCAGTGGCCGGACCGGGTAACGCTGATGACGCCGGAACTGAAGGTGCTGGGTCAACAGTGGCATGATCTGATGTTTACCAGCCGTACCCAGAACGGCGGCAGCGAAATCACGGCGGCCGGCCGGGAGATCGATGGCCGTTTGTTGATCCCCGCCGTCGGGCAATGGCGTAGCGATGTCCGCTATCTGTATTACAATCCGCAGTGGCAAGGCGATGATGCGACCAACCCGGCGGCGCTGGCAGAGAAAAAATCGCCGCTCAACGATCCGAGTATTCGTTTTGAAGACTGGCCGGCGTTGCAGTTTGATTGCCGGGAATGCTGGCTGATGGGGCAAAACATCGGTCAGGTGAAGGGATCGCTGCAACCCGAGCCGAATAAGCTGGTGCTGGCCAATGGGGTGGTTGATAACGGCAAAGCCAAATTAACGCTGGACGGCAGCTGGCAGGAGAGCGGCGAAGGCACCCGTACGGCGATAAAAGGCCAGTTGTCGGGCAACAGCCTGAGCGACAACGCCGACTGGCTGGGGCTGGCGACGCCGTTGCGTGCCGGTGCGTTCAAGATTGATTATGACTTGTACTGGCGCGGCTCGCCGTGGGCACCGCATATCCCGAGCCTGAGCGGCATTTTGAAAACCGATATCGGCAAAGGTGAAATCGTTAACGTCGGCACCGGCCAGGCCGGGCAATTATTGCGTCTGGTGAGTTTCGATGCGTTGCTGCGTAAGCTACAGTTTGATTTCAGCGATACGTTCGGCAAAGGCTTTTACTTTGATTCGGTTCGCAGTACGGCGTGGATAAAAGACGGGGTGTTGCACACCGATAATTTGCTGGTCGATGGCCTGGAAGCGGATATTGCTATGAAGGGCGATATCGACCTGGTAAAACGCGACGTTTCGATGGAAGCCGTCGTCGCGCCGGAAATTTCCGCAACGGTCGGCGTAGCCACCGCCTTTGCGGTGAACCCGGTTATCGGGGCGGCGGTGTTTGCCGCCAGTAAAGTGCTGGGGCCGCTGTGGAGTAAAATTTCCCTGATTCGTTACCATATTTCCGGTAGTGTGGATCAACCAAAGATTCAGGAAGTAGTGCGTGAACCGCAAAAAGCCAATGCCGCCGGTGCGGCAGGCCAGTAACGGCGGTCTGGTTATCTGATGACATTGACAATAAGAGTGACATTCTATGAGTCTGACATTTGTCAGTGAGCAATTACTCACAGCCAATAAACTGAGCCATCAGGATCTTCAGTCCATTTTGGGCTCGTTGAGTGAACGGCGTCTTGACTACGCCGACCTGTATTTTCAGTCGAGCTATCATGAGTCCTGGGTGCTGGAAGACCGCATCATCAAGGACGGTTCTTATCATATCGATCAAGGGGTCGGGATCCGCGCCATCAGCGGTGAAAAGACCGGTTTTGCCTATGCCGACCAGATCACGCTCAATGCCTTGCAGCAAAGCGCGCAGGCGGCCCGCAGCATTGTGCGCGAGCAGGGCAACGGTGCGGTTAAAACGTTGGGCGAGGTGCCGCACCGCGGTCTCTACCCGCAGGCCAATCCGCTGGATAGCCTGAGCCGTGAAGAGAAAATAGCGTTGCTGCAACGGGTTGACGCCACCGCTCGTGCGGCGGATTCTCGCGTGCAGGAAGTGACCGCCAGCCTGACTGGGGTGTACGAGTTGATTCTGGTTGCCGCCACTGACGGTACGCTGGCGGCGGATGTACGCCCGCTGGTGCGGTTGTCCGTCAGTGTCTTGGTTGAGGAAAACGGTCGTCGCGAACGCGGTTCCAGCGGCGGCGGCGCGCGCACCGGCTACGATTATTTCTGGCAGCAGGCGGAGGGTGAAGTGCGGGCGGAAGCCTGGGCTAAAGAAGCCGTGCGCATGGCGCTGGTGAATTTGTCTGCGGTCGCGGCACCGGCCGGGCCAATGCCGGTGGTGCTGGGTGCCGGCTGGCCTGGCGTGCTGCTGCACGAAGCGGTCGGGCATGGTCTGGAAGGTGATTTTAACCGTCGCGGCACCTCGGTGTTCAGCGGGCAGGTCGGCAAACTGGTGGCGTCCGAATTGTGTACGGTGGTGGATGACGGCACGCTGGAAGGGCGTCGCGGCTCGCTGGCGATAGACGACGAAGGCGTACCCGGCCAGTACAACGTGCTGATCGAGAACGGCATCCTGAAAGGTTATATGCAGGACAAGCTGAATGCCCGGTTGATGGGCGTTGCGCCGACCGGCAACGGCCGCCGCGAGTCTTACGCGCATCTGCCGATGCCGCGGATGACCAATACCTATATGCTGGCGGGCAAGTCCACCCCGGAAGAGATTATCGCCAGCGTGGAGTATGGTTTGTACGCGCCGAACTTTGGCGGCGGTCAGGTGGATATCACCTCCGGCAAATTCGTGTTCTCCACCTCGGAAGCGTACCTGATCGAGAATGGCCGAGTCACCAAACCGGTGAAAGGCGCGACGCTGATTGGCTCCGGTATTGAAGCCATGCAGCAGATCTCGATGGTCGGCAACGATCTGGCGCTGGATAGGGGCGTCGGGGTATGCGGCAAGGAAGGGCAAAGTCTGCCGGTCGGCGTCGGCCAGCCGACCCTGAAGCTGGATAGCATTACGGTGGGCGGCACCGCTTAAGCGTTTTGCCGTTATCGTAACATCAGGCCGCCTGGTGCGGCCTGATTCATTTCTGCGGTTGCTCGCTCTGCGGTTGTTCCTGCCGGTATCCCTGATAAATCAGCGCCACCTTGTTGAAATACTCGGTCAGGTAGTTGATGCATACCTGTACCTTTAACGGCAGGTTGTCGCGGCGGGTATAAAGCGCGTACACCGGGCGTGGGTCCGAGTGGTAGCGTGAGAACAGGATTTCGATTTCACCGCGTTTGATCTCTTCAAATACCCACATTAACGGCACATAGGCGATACCGGCGCCGTTTTTCAGCCAGCGAATCAGTGTGACCGGATCATTGGTGACGAAGCGCCCTTGCGGCGTTAACCGGGTGGTGATGCCTTCCGGGGCGATCAACTCGAATTCACTGTCCGGGCGAACGCTGTACTCCAGCCAGGACGCGTTGCTCACATCACCGGGCTTTTCCGGCGCGCTGTGCTGTGCAAGATAGCTTTTGGCGGCGCATACCACCATCGGCATCGAGCCGAGGCGGGTGCTGTACAAACTGGAGTCTTGCAGCGCACCGACCCGAATGACGATATCCAGCCCATCGGCAATCAAGTCCGGTGCCGGAATGCCGCATACCAGATTGACCGACAAACCCGGATATTCCTTCAGCATGTCGGTGGTCATCGTAGCCAGCACATTTTGCGCCATGGTGGAGGAACTGCCGATGCGCAGCGTACCCGTCGGGGTGTTGTTGAACGCGTATAACTGCTCATGCACTTCATGTGCTTCGTGCAGCATACGGCGACAGCCGTGGTAATAAATCCTGCCGGCTTCCGTCAGCCCGATGCTGCGGGTGCTCCGGTTGAGCAGTTTCACCTGTAGCTCATCTTCCAGCCGGGTCACCGTCTGGCTGACGGCGGATACGCTCATAGCCAGCTGACGTGCGGCGGCGGTGAACGAGCCGAATTCCACCACTCTGGCGAAGACCGACATGCTCTTTAATCGTTCCATTATTAACCCTGGCTTAAAAGTGATTTAGATCACACTGCGTAGATAACATAATAATAACGTTTCATAATATAGCCTGTATGACCACAAAGCGCGGGCCTGATTGCCTGTCTTTGCCGCCGTGGTTATTCCGAAGGGTTAAAAACGCTGATTTAACACCGTGAACGAGATGCAGTAAATCAGCCCCCGCCATCGTGATTATTCAGTTAACGCTGTGTCTTTCACCTGCCGACGGTTGGTCGGCGGGAGAGGGTATTTTTCTGTCCTTCTCGCCACCGATACTCAGGGTTAGCGGTGCGAACGACAAGCAGCGTGACGCAGAACATAAGGAAAAGAGGATGAATTCACTCCCGGTTATGGTGCTATTCGGCCTGTCGTTTCCACCGGTATTTTTTGTGCTGCTGGTGACGCTGGCGCTATTTTTTGTCTGTACCCGCCTGCTGCATCCCACCGGTATCTACGACCTGGTTTGGCACCCGGCTCTGTTTAATACCGCGCTGTTTGTCTGCCTGTTCTATGCGCTGTTCCATTTCGGTCTTTGAGGTTGTTGTGAAAACATCTGTTGTGAAAGTCATTTTCAAGAAATTCAGCCGCATGGCCGTGACGTTATTGTTGGTACTACTGGCTGTGGTGGCGCTGGTGCGCGTCTGGTCGTTTTATACTGAATCCCCCTGGACGCGCGACGCCCGCTTCAGTGCCGACGTGGTGGCGATCGCCCCCGATGTCAGCGGCCTGTTGACCGATGTCAAAGTGCAGGATAACCAGCCGGTGAAACAGGGCGATGTGCTGTTCGTGATTGATCAGCCGCGTTATCAGCAGGCGCTGGAGCAGGCACAGGCGGATGTCGCCTATTATCAGGCGCTGGCCGATGAGAAAAAGCGCGAATCGGCGCGCCGTCAGCGTCTTGGGGTACAGGCGATGTCGCGGGAGGAAATTGAACAGTCCGGCAATGCGTTGCAAACCACATTACACCAACTGGCAAAGGCGCAGGCGGAGCAGGAGCTGGCGAAACTCGATCTGGCGCGTACGGTGGTGCGCGCCCCGGCTGACGGCTGGATAACCAACTTACACGTCCATGCCGGCGAATACATTACCCGTGGCGCTACTGCGGTGGCGTTGGTGAAAAAGGATTCGTTCTATCTGCTGGCTTACATGGAAGAAACCAAACTGGCGGAGGTACGGCCCGGTTACCGGGTGGAAATCACCCCGTTGGGCAGTAACACGATTTTGTTCGGTTCGGTCGATAGCATTGCCGCCGGGGTCACCAACAGCAGCAGTACCGCCGATAACAAAGGTCTGGCAACGGTGGATTCCAATCTGGAGTGGGTGCGGTTGGCTCAGCGGGTGCCGGTAAAAATTCGTCTTGAACAACAATGGGGCGACCAGTATCCGGCCGGCACCACCGCCACCGTCGTGGTGACCGGCGAACAGACCCGCAATACCAAGTCGATGTCGCCGTTATTGCAACTGCTGCATCGCCTGCGCGAGTTCGGCTAAGCAGGGGCTTATGATGAACAATCCCGCGTTTTTGCGCCTGCGGTTTGCCTTCAAACTCAGTGCGGCTATCGTGCTGTCGTTGGTGCTGGGGTTCTTTTTGCAACTGGAAACCCCGCGCTGGGCGGCATTGACCGCCGCGATCGTGGCGGCCGCGCCGGCTTTTGCCGCCGGCGGCGAACCGTTCTCCGGTGCGATTCGTCACCGTGGCATGTTGCGGGTCATCGGCACCTTTATCGGCTGCATTGCGGCTCTGGTGATTATCATCGCCACGGTGCAGGCACCGGTAGTGATGCTGATGCTGTGTTGCCTGTGGGCGGGGGTCTGCGTCTGGATCTCATCACTGATCAAACTGGAAAACGCCTATGTGTTTGCGCTGGCGGGCTACACGACGCTGATCATTATCGTAACCAGTCAGAGCGCGCCGCTGCGTATTCCGCAATTTACCGTTGAGCGTTGCAGTGAGATTGTGCTGGGTATCGTCTGCGCCATTTTAGCCGACTTGCTGTTCTCGCCGCGTTCGGTCAAGCAGGATATTGACCGGGCGCTGGATGAGCTGTTGGTCGGGCAATATCACTTGCTGCAAGGTTGTGTGAACGGCATGTCGAAACAGGCGCTGGATGCCGCGTGGAACGCACTGGTGCGCAAAACCCATGCTATCAACGGTATGCGTAGCGTATTGATGATGGAATCATCCCGCTGGCAGGGTGCCGGCCGCCGAATAACCACGTTGTTGACTCAATCCTGGATTATGATCACTCAGGCGTGCGAAATCCGGCTGACGTTACAGGAGCATCCTGATGCGGTTAAAGGGGCGATCGCCGTGATGCTGGAGCACCCGGCGGACAATCCGGCGGAGGTACAGCGGCGTTTGCGGCAGTTACGCCATCTGGCGGCGGCGCACGGCAGCAGCCTGCCGCCGACGTTGATAAGCTGGCTGGGGGCTGCGGCGCGCTACCAGTTGTTGTCGAAAGGCGTGAAAACCAATGCGCGTATTGGTCAGAGCGAAGCTGCGTTGCTGGATGCCGACGTACCGGTAAAAGCCAGCTCGGCGGAAACCCGTCATGCGATGATTAATGGTGTGCGTACCACGGTGGCGACCGGCCTGGGCTGTTTGTTCTGGTTATGGACCGGCTGGACCTCGGGCAGTTCATGCATGGTGATCATCGCGGTAGTGACATCGCTGGTGATGCGGTTACCGAATCCGGTGATGGCGGCGAAAGACTTTCTGATTGGTTCTTTGGTGGCGCTGCCGTTGGGGGCGTTGATGTTTATGCTGGTGTTGCCGTCCACCCAGCAAAGCCTGCTGCTGCTGTGTTTGAGTCTCGGCGGTATGGCGTTTGTCATCGGCATTGAGGTTCAGAAACGGCGGCTGGGATCGCTGGGCGCGTTGGCCAGTACCATCAACATTCTGGTGCTCAGCAATCCGATGAAGTTCAACCTGTCTCAGTTTCTTGATAACGCGATTGGGCAGGTGATCGGCTGTATGCTGGCTTTGCTCGTGATTCTGCTGATCCGCGACAATACCCGTGAACAAACCGGCCGTACGCTGCTGAACCGCTTTGTGTTCGGCGCGGTGTCGGCCTTGTCGACCCATGCGACGCAACGGCGTGAGAACCACCTGCCTGCGTTGTATCAGCACCTGTTTCTGTTGCTGAACCTGTTTCCCGGTGAAATAAGTCAGTACCGGCTGGCGTTGTCGCTGATCATGATGCATCAGCGTTTGCGGACGCTGGAACTGCCGGTCAGCCCTGTTTTGTCTGCGTTTCATCGCCAGATGCGGGCGACGGCGGAGCAGGTGATTGCCGCTACCCGCGACCGCAGCCACCATTTCGCCCGATTGCTGGCCCAGATGGATGAGTATCAGCATCTGTTGCGCGACCATCAGGTGTCGGATGAAGCCATTAATGCGGTTGGCCGCCTGACAGGACTGTTGCATCGTCATAAACATGCGCTTGGCGACTGATCCCGCTTACAGCGGGTGATACCCTTGCCACTGCGGCGATGGGATCTGTCCGGCAGGGTTGGCGTTTAGATGGATATACCAGCGGTCCAGCAAGGTGAGCGGCAGGCAGTCGTCCACATCGCGCAGATCATCCTTATGCTGCTGAAAGACATCGGTCAGCAGCACGGCTTTGGCGCGTTGTTGCGCGAGTTCCGCATCCGCTGCGACGAACAGCCCGAACTGATGCACCTCTGCCGGGTTGTGCGGCAGATATCCTCCCATGTTGATAAACCAGAGTTTTTCCTTCCCCTGAAACGGCTGGCGGCTGAGCGTGATGTCATAGCCGTCCGCCCAATGACAGGGGGTGTAGCTATCGACGTGAACCCGGTTTTTATCGCCGAACCAGTTGGCTTTTAAAAAAGGGAACCCGTCATGCGGGTGTTCTACCGCCGCGAACTGAATATCATGCAATTCGATATTGGCGCCCTGGGCGCGCCCGCCCACGTAATACATAAATAAGGTTGTCATGTGGGTTCTGCACTGGTGGCTTCAACCAAATAAAAACCGTTACACAAGGTGCCGGCGAGGCTGTTTGCCACAGCCTCACGGGCGCCGACCGACATTATTCGGCTTCCGCCAGTTCGCGCAGATATTGGAAAATCTGCCGGGCTGATTTGGGCGGTTTGTTGGCGGCTTTTTCTTTCTGGGCGTTACGCACCAGCGAGCGCAATTGCTGGCGGTCGGCCTGCGGATACAGCGCAAGAATATCGGGAACCGCACCGTCGCCTTCGGCTATCAACCGGTCACGCAACTGCTCCAGTTTGTGGAACAACGACACCTGTTGATTATGGCGGTTGCGCAGCTTGTCCAGCGCGGTCTGAATCGGTTCCGGGTCGCGGGCGCGCAGCATTTTGCCGATCAACTGCAACTGGCGGCGGCGGCCTTCTTTGGTGATGCGCTGCGCCAGTTCAATGGCGGCGCGCAGATCGTCGTCCAGCGGAATGCGTTCCAGCGCGTTCTTGCCCAGCTCGACCAGCTCGGTGCCCAACGCTTTGAGGGCCTCGGCATCGCGTTTAATCTCGCTTTTGCTGACCCAGATTATCTCTTCGTCTTCATCGTCCTGACTGGCGTCAGGGATCTCGTCCTGCCAGTCTTCGGGATGTTTGTTCATGGTAGCTCCCCAATAAAAGAGGCTGATCCTATCAGGTTATGGGCTGAGTGCGAAATTGTCCGCCGATCCTGTTAGACTCAATCACAGGCTACCTCGTGGTAAAACCGAGGTAAGGTAACGAATAGCAGGCGGACGGCATTCGTTGCATCATAGATTATCTGAATGTTTTCTTACTCATTATGGCAAATCGATGACAATAATCACTCAGGTTGCAGAACAGCGTAAAGTGCTGGAACAGGCGGTATCGCAGGCGCTGGAGCTGGCCCGTGCCGGTTCTGATGCGGCGGAAGTCGCCGTCACGAAAACAACGGGGATAAGTGTCAGCTCCCGGTATGGTGAAGTTGAAAACGTCGAATTCAACAGTGACGGCGCACTCGGCATCACCGTCTACTATCAACAGCGCAAAGGCAGCGCGTCATCCACCGACATGAGCCCGGACGCCATCGCGCGTACGGTACAGGCGGCGCTGGATATTGCCCGCTACACGTCGGTTGACCCGTATTCCGGTCCGGCCGATAAAGACCTGCTGGCGTTTGATGCTCCGGATTTGGATTTATTCCACCCGGCGGAGCTGGACGCCGATCGCGGCATCGAGCTGGCCGCCGCTGCTGAACAGGCGGCGCTGAAAGCCGATAAACGCATCACCAACACCGAAGGCGGCAGTTTTAACAGCCATTATGGCATCAAGGTGTTCGGCAATAGCCACGGTATGTTGCAGAGCTACTGCTCCAGCCGCCATTCCATGTCGGTCAGCGTGATTGCCGAGCATAACGGCGATATGGAGCGCGATTACGCCTACACCATCGGCCGTGCGCTCGACGACCTGCAAGCGCCGTCGTGGGTCGGTGAGGAGTGCGCCCGGCGCACGCTGGCACGCCTGGCGCCGCGCAAATTAGCCACTATGGAAGCGCCGGTGATGTTCGCCGCCGAGGTGGCGACCGGGTTATTCGGGCATTTGGTCGGCGCCATCAGCGGCAGCAGTGTTTACCGAAAATCCACCTTCCTGCTGGATAGCCTGGGTCAGCAGATTCTACCGGAATGGCTGACCATTCAGGAGTTGCCGCATTTGCGTAAAGGGCTGGCGTCCACGCCGTTTGATAGCGAAGGCGTACGTACCGCACAGCGCGATATCGTCAAAGACGGTGTGCTGCAAACCTGGTTATTGACCACCTATGCCAGCCGAAAACTGGGCATGAAGAGCACCGGCCATGCGGGCGGGATTCATAACTGGCGCATTGCCGGGCGCGGGCTGGATTTTGACGGTATGCTCAAGGAAATGGGGACCGGGTTGCTGGTCACCAGTCTGATGGGGCAAGGCGTGAGTGCGGTCACCGGCGACTATTCACGCGGCGCGGCGGGTTTTTGGGTTGAAAACGGCGAGATTCAGTATCCGGTGAGTGAAATCACCATCGCCGGTAACCTGAAAGATATGCTGCGTAATATGGTCACCGTCGGCGATGACATTGAAACGCGCAGTAATATTCAGTGCGGATCGGTGTTGTTGCCGTCGATGAAAATCGCCGGCGCATAACGTTCTCTCGCGGCATTCGCCGACATGGCTGCCCTCGGTATGATATTGGGCAGCCATGAGAGGATACCGTCGCGTCAGCGGTGATACTCGCCCGCCGCCTCCGGTTGGTAGAGCAACTCCATGACTTCAATTCGCGTTTTATCGCCATTCGGCAGCGGCCAGGCAATGCTGTTGCCGACGTGCATACCGAGCAGCGCAGCCCCCAGCGGCGCCATCACTGAAATTTGCTCCCGGCTGTCTTTGAGACCGGCCGGATAGACCAACGTGCGAATATGTTCTTCCGCCGTAAGCAGATCGCGGAACCGAACCCTGCTGTTCATGGTGACCACATCGGCCGGAATCTCAATCGGCTGGACGATATCAGCCCGATCGAGTTCCTCGCTCAGAGCCTGCGCTACCTCTGTATCGGCAAAAGCAGGTTGCTCCAGCAGCGCATCCAGGCGTTCGGCATCCAGCTCGCTAATCGTCAGGTGCGGTTTATCCATATGTTTCTCCAGTTTTTGCAATAGCAGATAACAACCCCCTGCCGTAAGGGCCGGGGGATAAGTTAATCCGATGGTAACAGGGATGCGGGGACGTTACCGCATAAAAACTTACCGCATAAACAGGAATAGACCGGGATCACAGACGGCGGCTTGCACCAGAATGAGAGAAAATGCCGGATTAATCTTCGTCAAATCCAGCTTCAAACAGTTGAATGACCGCCGCCAGCGCTTGCTCTTCATCCGGACCGGTGACTTCCACCTCGATATGGCGACCTTTGGCCGAATCCAGCATTAACATGGCGATAACGCTGCTGGCGTCGGCTTCAGTACCACTTTCGTTGCGCAGCAATACCTCAGCGTCAAAACTTTGCACCAGCTCGAACAGCTTCATTGCCGGGCGGGCGTGCATCCCTAAGCGGTTTTTTACTTCAACGGTCTGCCTGACGGTCATGATTTACGTTTTTCCAGCGTACGGTGGCGCGACTGTACATTTTTGCCACGGGAGCGAAAGTAATCCGCCAGTTGTTCGGCGATGTAAACGGAACGGTGTTTCCCGCCGGTACAGCCGATAGCGACGGTAAGATAGCTACGGTTGTTGGTTTCCAGCATCGGCAACCACAGTTCCAGATAGCTGCGGGTTTGATAGATGAAATTGTGGACTTCGGTATGCCGGTCGAGAAATGCCGCCACCGGTTTATCCAGCCCTGTCATCGGGCGTAATTTCGGGTCCCAGTGCGGGTTTGGCAGGAAACGTACGTCAAACACGTAGTCGGCATCAATCGGGATGCCGTGTTTGTAGCCGAATGACTCGAACACCATGGTCAGTTCACGTTCGCGTTTACCCAGTAAACGGGTACGCAGCATTTCCGCCAGCTCGTGCACCGACATTTCCGAGGTATCGATGATCAGATCGGCACGGGAACGCAGCGGTTCGAGCAGATCGTTTTCTTCATCAATAGCGCTTTCCAGCGACAGGTTCTTGCTGGAGAGCGGATGCAGACGCCGGGTATCGCTGTAGCGCCGGATCAACGTATTGCGATCGGCGTCTAAAAACAGCAGTTGGGGCGAAAAGCTTTGAGGCAGGCGGGTCAGCGCATGTTCCAGCACTTCCGGCGTTTCCGGCAGGTTGCGCACGTCTATGCTGACCGCCGCGGAGATGTTCCGTTCCGCCAGAGCGTGCGCCAGTTCGGGCAGCAATACCACCGGCAGGTTATCTACACAATAGAAACCCATGTCTTCCAGCGCGCGCAGTGCTACGGATTTTCCCGAACCTGAACGACCACTGACAATCATCAGCACCATCTGACGACTCCCCCCTGGCAGCAGGATGGTGAATGTCCACCGCCACAGTTAGCTAACTTCATTTTCCCGGCTAAGCCGGCATTCTGTCAGGCTTGCGCCTGACGTCGCACGTATTGTTATGACATATTGTTGTTATATGCGCTGTTCCCGCTCATACGCCGGATAGCGCTTAAAACGGGCGCCGCCAGCCGTCAGGGTTGGTCGGGCAGATCCGCTTGCGTCATTATCTGATACAGCTCATCATCATCTTGCGCTGCGCGCAGGCGTTTACATACGGTTTTATCCGCCAGCCGTTTGGCGACGAGCGATAAGGTATGTAAATGGGTTTTACATTGTTCGGCAGGAACCAGCAAGGCAAAAAGCAGGTCGACCGGTTGGTTGTCGATGGCGTCAAACGCTATCGGCTGTTCCAACTGGATAAAGACGCCGACTGCGCCGAGCGTATTGTCGTCCTCCAGCTTGCCATGCGGAATGGCGATACCGTTGCCGATACCGGTACTGCCCATGCGCTCACGGGTCAGAATGGCTTCAAACACCCTCTGCGGCGGCAAGTTGAGCTGTCTGGCGGCCAGTTCACTGATGATTTCCAGCGCGCGCTTTTTGCTCTGACAGTGGACAGCGCTACGCGTGCACTCCTTACGGAGGACGGCGCTAAGTTGCATAACGGGCTCGTTGTTCATGATACGTTCACTTAACGACACTGTTGCCTTCGGTTACCAGCCCGCCACGCAGCAGGCTGGTCGCTGTCCCTGCACCTGAAACGGCGAAATCAGTGCTGTTTCAGTTTATCCTTATGTTTGTTTAACTGTCTCGCCAGCTTATCGATCAGCAGATCGATGGCGGCGTACATATCGCCCGCTTCCGATGTGGCATGCAGCTCACCTCCGTTGACGTGGATGGTGGCATCTGCAATGTGCAGGATCTTTTCCACTTTCAATACCACGTACACCTGATTGATACGATCAAAGTATTGCTCAAGTTTGGCGAATTTTGAGGTTACGAATTCGCGCAGAGCATCCGTAATTTCGACGTGGTGTCCGGTAATGTTAAGCTGCATATCGTCTTCCTTCTCATGTAGGGGTCAAACCAGCTGTTTGCGTTGGTTTGACGGCGGGATAGATAAAGACTCTCGATACTTGGCGACAGTGCGGCGAGCCACAATGATTCCCTGTTCGGAAAGCAGTGAGGTCAGTTTGCTGTCGCTTAGCGGTTTAGCGGGATTTTCCGCTGCAATGAGTTTTCTCACCAGCGCACGGATGGCGGTGGATGATGCCTCGCCGCCGTTGTCGGTGTTGACGTGACTGGAAAAGAAATACTTCAGCTCAAAAATACCGCGCGGACTGTGCAGAAATTTCTGGGTCGTTACGCGGGAAATGGTGGACTCGTGCATCTCCACGGCCTGAGCGATATCCGCCAGCACCATGGGTTTCATAAATTCCTCTCCGTGCTCGAAGAACGCCTGCTGTTGTTCCACAATACAACGGGTGACTTTCAGCAGGGTATCGTTACGGCTTTCCAGACTCTTGATGAGCCAGCGGGCTTCCTGCAGATGGCTGCGGATGAACTGCCCGTCGCTGTCGTTGCGCGCGCTGTTGCCGAGGGCGGCGTACTGCTGGTTGATCTGCAACCGGGGTACGCTGTCGGTATTGAGCTCCACCGTCCAGTGTCCCTGTATCTTGCGTACCAGTACGTCCGGAATCACATACTCGGATTCGCCGGTATTGATCGACTGACCTGGGCGCGGATCGAGCGATTGAATCAGCGCCAGCGCTTCTTTCAATACCTCTTCTTTGAGGCGGCTGGTACGAATGAGGGTGCGGAAGTCATGGTTGGCGAGCAGATCAAGGTATTCGCTGACGATAAGCTTGGCTTCAGCCAGACGGGAAATGCCGCTGTCGAACTGGGACAGCTGTACCAGCAGGCATTCGCGTAAATCGCGGGCGGCCACGCCGACAGGGTCAAAACGCTGTACGCGTTTGAGCACCGCTTCCACCTCTTCCAGCGTCACCTCGTCATTACCGATACTCTCGCGGATATCGTCCAGCGACACCGTCAGGTAACCGGTGCTGTCCACCGCATCCACGATGGACGTGGCGATGGCGGCGTCGGTATCGGAAAACGGCGTCAGCTCCACCTGCCACATCAGGTAATCCTGTAGTGTCTGAGTGGTTTCACCCTGATAGACCGGCAGCTCTTCGTCACGGTAGTCGGTGCTGGTGCCGGAAGGCGTACCGGCGGTGTAGATTTCATCCCAGGCGGCGTCGAGCGGCAACTCGTCGGGCATCTCTTTTTGCTCCAGCGCCTCGCGGGTGTCCAGCGTTTCGCTGTCGCTGCTTTCCTGGGTTTCCACTTCGTCATGAATATCGGCCTGCTCCAGCAACGGGTTGCTTTCCAGCGCCTGTTGGATTTCCTGCTGGAGTTCAAGCGTGGACAACTGCAGCAGGCGGATGGCCTGCTGTAACTGCGGTGTCATAGCCAGTTGCTGGCTGAGCCTGAGTTGCAAACCTTGCTTCATAACGTGGGTTAACTTCCTTTTGAATTATCAACCTAATACATGACGTTATCAGAGTCGGAAGCCTTCGCCCAGATAGACTCGTTTTACCTGCTCATTCGCCAGTATATCCATCGGAGAGCCGTGGGCAATAAGCTGGCCCTGACTAACGATATAAGCACGCTCACAGACATCGAGCGTTTCGCGGACATTATGGTCGGTAATCAGTACCCCCAGCCCGCTATCGCGCAGATGTTCAATGATTTTTTTGATATCGATAACCGAGATAGGATCTACCCCGGCAAAGGGTTCGTCCAGCAGGATGAATTTGGGGTTGGCAGCCAGCGCCCGGGCGATCTCCACCCGACGACGTTCACCGCCGGACAGCGATTGTCCCAGACTATTGCGCAGGTGAACAATATGAAACTCTTCCATCAGTTCGTTGGCGCGATCCTGCTGCTGTTCCCGGGTCAGATCTTTTCTGACTTCCAGCACCGCCATCAGGTTGTCGTACACGCTGAGTCGCCGGAAAATCGACGCTTCCTGCGGCAGATAGCCGATACCGCGGCGGGCGCGATCATGCAGCGGCAGCAAGCTGATGTCCTCATCGTCGATGACGATGCGGCCTTCGTCGCGCGGGACGATACCGACAACCATGTAGAAGGTGGTTGTCTTGCCGGCGCCGTTGGGCCCGAGCAACCCAACGATTTCGCCCGAATTGACATTCAGGCTGACGTTTTCCACCACTTTGCGGCCTTTATACGCCTTGGCCAGATTTTCGGCGATTAGTGTTGCCATGGATTAGCACATTACTCACTGTTGTTTGGCGGGTTTGCCGGCCGGCTTGGCACCATTCTGCGTGCCTTTGTCCTGCAACTGTGTCGGAACCAGCACGGTCGTGACGCGTTTACCCTTATCACTGAAGGCTTCCATCTGTTGCTGCTGCACCAGATAAGTAATGCGGTCGCCCTTGACGTTGCTGTCCAGTTGCTCCAGGTAAGCATCGCCGGTCAGGATGACCAGTTGCTTATCCATCTCGTAACGCATTTTCTGGGCATGGCCTTTCACCGGCTTACCGTTGTCCTGCATTTGGTAGAAGGTGGCCGGGTTACCATAGCCTTCGATCACTTCATGACCTTGCTGGCCGTTAGGACGGGTGACGACCACCTTGTCGGCTTGTGCTTTTATTGAACCCTGCGTGACGAGGACGTTGCCGGTGAACGTCACCACATTGCCCTGCATGTCCAGCGCTTGCTGGTCGGAGGTAATGTGGATGGGTTGCTCGGTGTCTCCGGTCAACGCCAGTGCCGGAATGCTGACGGCAAAAAGCGAGCTGGCGATCAGAATGCTGTGTAAGACATTAATTTTTTGGTTGGATTTCATAATAGGATTTTACCTTATCGATCAGCTCGGCGGTTTTGCTGCGCAGGTTCCCGCGCATTTTCAGTCCGTTAGAAGTAAAGTTGACACCGTACAGGGTGACTTCGTCATCCGAGGTCACATCCTGCGTAACCAGATTAATCTGCGCATTATCCGTTTTAATTCGCTCCAGTTGCGAATCATTGGTCAGACTATTGACCTCAACGTGACCATACAGATAAAGCATACGGTCTTTGGTTAGCTTGGCGCGATCAGCGCGCACCGACCAGGTCGCGATCGCTTGTTCATTGAACATGGTCGCTACCGGTTGAGTAAACCAGCTCACTTGCTCTGCATTGTAGTGTTCCGCTTTTTCCGCCACCAGCTTGTAGCTCAGCTTTCCGGTCGGATCATAGACCACGGTAATGTTTTGCTGCATGGTATAGGCCGGATCGTTATTTTGCACTTCCGATGGCCCGTTTTCGGCCCGTTGAGTCGTCAGATTTAACCCGATCAACACCAGCGCAATCAATGCCAGCAACAGCGTCAGCCAGCGTTTCGTATTACTCATATCGACAGCCCTTTGGCAAAATCCAGTTTACCCTGCGCCAGCAGAATAAGATCGCAAATCTCTCTGACTGCGCCACGGCCGCCGCCAATGCGAGTGACGTAATGCGCTCTGGGCAGCAACAGCGGGTGGGCGTCGGCTACGGCGACGCTCAACCCCACTTCGGCCATCACCGGCCAGTCGATCAGATCGTCGCCGATGTAAGCAACCTGACTGGCGGTGAGCGACAGTGTATCCAACAGCTCACGGAAGGCCAAAAGCTTATCAGATTGACCTTGATATAAGTGGCGTATCCCCAATGTCTGGCAGCGGTCGATGAGCAATTGCGATGTGCGGCCGGTGATAATCGCCACGTCGATATCCGATGTCAGCAGGCAGCGAATGCCGTAGCCGTCGCGGACGTTGAAGGTTTTCAACTCCTCGCCCTGATTTCCCATATAGATAAGGCCGTCGGAGAGCACGCCGTCGACATCGCAGATTAACAGACGTATATCACGGGCACGCTGCATGACCAGGGTATCGACAGGCCCATAACAGGTATCGGTTTGCGGCCGGTTTTCACTCATTCACTCATATCCTTGGTTTTTTATTCTGTGGTGCTCGGGGGCCGGGCTTATACCACACCTGCGCGCAGCATATCGTGCATGTGAACAATCCCCAGCAGACGATCATTCTCCGCCACCAGCAGCGAGGTAATGTGGCGAGACTGCATCAGATTCAGCGCATCCACCGCCAGTGTGTGCGGCGTGACCCGAATACCGCCGCGCGTCATCACATCGACGATGCCGGCGCTGTTGAGATCGATATTCATGTCGAACACCCGGCGCAAGTCGCCGTCGGTAAAGATACCTTCGATGCGATCGTCCTGGCCGCAAATCACCGTCATTCCCAGATTCTTGCGGGTAATCTCCAGCAGCGCATCGCGCAACGATGCGTCGCGGCTAACCCGAGGGATCTCGTCGCCAGTGTGCATGATATCGCTGATTCGTAACAGCAGTTTGCGGCCGAGTGCGCCGCCGGGGTGCGACAAGGCGAAATCTTCGGCGGTAAAACCGCGCGCCTGCAACAGCGCAACAGCCAGCGCATCGCCCATCACCAGCGTGGCGGTGGTGCTGGAGGTCGGCGCCAGACCCAACGGACAGGCCTCCTGGGATACGTGAACGCAAAGATGGATATCCGCCGCTTTCGCCATGGTGCTTTCCGGGTTGCCGGTCATGCAGATAAGGCACACCTGCAGGCGTTTCAGTACGGGAATCAGCGCCAGAATTTCATGAGATTCGCCGGAGTTGGAAATGGCGATCACGATATCCTGCGCGGTAATCATGCCCAAATCGCCGTGGCTGGCTTCGCCGGGATGGACAAAAAAAGCCGGCGTGCCGGTGCTGGCAAACGTCGCCGCCATTTTGCAGCCGATATGCCCCGATTTACCCATCCCCATCACCACGACTTTGCCGCGGCAATAAAACATCTTCTCGCAGGCCTGCGAGAAATTGTCGTCAATATATTGATCCAACTGCGCGAGGCTATCGCGCTCGATGGATAACACCTGGCGACCAGCGCTCTGGAAATCGAAACCCGGTTGTAACTCGAAATGTGACATGTAAAACATCCTGCGTTGCCAATGCTCTGGCTATGAGAACAAGAACAGCATCGAAAGGTACGCAATGAACGCACATAACAGCAATGCGCCAGCCCCCTGACCGATGCGCCGTTTCTGGCGGAGACAGAGAACCGTCAGGAGCGCGCTGACCCCCAGCATCACCCAATAATCGCGAGCGAACGCGAGCGGATTTACCGCGCCGGGGGAGAGGAGAGCGGGCACGCCCAGCACTATCACGATATTAAAAATATTGGAACCAATCAGGTTGCCGAGCGCGATGTCATCCTCTTTTTTCAACGTGCCGACAATCGCCGTCGCCAGTTCCGGCAGGCTGGTGCCGATGGCCAACACGGTCAACCCGATGGTCAGTTCGCTGATATTAAAGTAATTGGCGATAACCGTGGCGTTATCGATCACAATCCGCGCCGACATCGGCAGAATAATCAGGCCGATCAGCAACCATAATAACGCGACGGTTTGGTTGTCTTCTCTGGGTAACTCGGCCATCTGCTCCCGCGTCAGGCTATCGTCGCCGCGACGTTGCGCCGCGCGCGCCATGCGCAGCATTAATACAATGCAACCGCAAGCCGTCAGCAACAGAATGACGCCATCCAGCCGGCTGAGAAAACCGTCGTGTAATAACACGCCGCACAATAGCGTCACCACCAGCATCGGCGGCAGTTCCTGACGCAACAGCGTGGAGTGAAAAGTCAGCGGGCGGATAAGAACGGCGCTGCCGAGGATCAGCAAAATGTTGGCGATATTCGACCCCAGTACATTTCCCACCGCCATATCGGTTTGATGGTTGAGCGCGGCGGTTACGGATACCATCAGTTCGGGCAGCGAGGTGCCCATCCCGACAATCGTCATGCCGATAATCATCGGCGGTACGCCAAATGTGCGGGCCAGTACGGCGGCACCATACACCAGACGGTCGGCGCCATAAACCAATAACACTAAACCAACGATTAACAGTACTGTCGCAAAAACCATGCAGCGTCCTTTATTCAGGTATAATCACCGGTTTATTGGCGAACAAACCAGTATTTCTGGACGAATAATAAGCAAAACCGCCATTTTTCCTCGTTAGCGCTAATTCTGACTGCGCAGGGCGAAAAAGTAAAACCAATGGCAATTTTGGCTACGAAGCGATCTCCTGATTCTGTAACAGTGAACAGCCAGCGTAACACTCTGAAAGACGATTTCAGGGCGTAATGGTGCGAAAATGTGAAAACGGGCGGTCACTGCGGGTGATCGTTGAGGAATAGACCATGAACCACGAAAATCTGGTAGAAATTCGCGGGCTCAGTTTCCGGCGGGGCAACAGGCCGATTTTTTCGGATGTCTCGCTGAATGTGCCAAAGCAAAAAATCACGGCCATCATGGGGCCGTCCGGCATCGGTAAAACCACGTTGTTACGGTTGATTGGCGGGCAGTTGCAACCAGACGGCGGTGAAATCTGGTTCGACGGGGACAATATTCCGGCGCTTTCCCGTTCCCGTTTGTATGAAGCCCGTAAGAAGATGAGCATGTTGTTTCAGTCGGGCGCGCTGTTTACCGATCTGAACGTGTTCGATAATGTTGCCTGGCCGTTGCGCGAACATACGCAGTTGCCCGAGCCGTTGCTGCACAGTACGGTGATGATGAAGCTGGAGGCGGTCGGACTGCGTGGTGCGGCCGAGCTGATGCCGTCCGAGCTGTCGGGCGGCATGGCGCGACGTGCGGCGCTGGCGCGTGCGATTGCGCTGGATCCGCAACTGATCATGTTTGATGAGCCGTTCGTCGGACAGGACCCGATCACCATGGGGGTGCTGGTGAAGCTCATCGACGAGTTGAATCATGCGCTTGGCGTGACCTGTATCGTGGTATCTCATGATGTGCCGGAAGTACTGAGTATCGCCGATCATGCATATATCATTGCCGATCAGCGGGTTGTGGCCGAGGGGACGCCGACTGAATTGCAGCACAATAGCGATCCGCGCGTCAGACAGTTTCTCGATGGCATTGCCGATGGCCCGGTGCCGTTCCGCTATCCGGCGGGCGACTATCAGCGTGGGCTGTTAGGCTTGGGGAGTAAGTAATTCATGCTAGTACAGGCATTAGCGTCGCTGGGGCGCGCTGGCATTCAGGTATGCGCTGCTTTTGGGCGCGCCGGGCTGATGTTGTTCAATGCGTTAGTGGGGAAGCCGGAACCAGCCAGGCAGTGGCCGCTGCTGCGTAAACAGCTCTATAGCGTCGGTGTGCAATCGTTGCTGATTATTATGGTGTCCGGCGTGTTTATCGGCATGGTGTTGGGCCTGCAGGGCTATCTGGTTCTGACGACCTACAGTGCGGAAGCCAGCCTGGGCATGATGGTGGCATTGTCGTTGCTGCGTGAACTCGGGCCGGTGGTAACGGCGCTGCTGTTCGCCGGTCGAGCCGGTTCCGCCCTGACGGCGGAAATCGGGCTGATGAAGGCGACCGAGCAGCTATCCAGTATGGAAATGATGGCGGTAGACCCGTTGCGCCGCGTAGTGGCGCCGCGTTTTTGGGCGGGGGTGATTACCATGCCGCTGTTGACGGTGATTTTCGTCGCCGTGGGCATTTGGGGCGGTGCACTGGTGGGCGTGGACTGGAAAGGTATCGACAGCGGCTTTTTCTGGTCGGCGATGCAAAACGCAGTGGCGTGGCAAAAAGATTTGCTCAACTGCGTGCTCAAGAGCCTGGTGTTTGCCATTACCGTCACCTGGATTGCACTGTTCAACGGTTATGACGCGATTCCGACGTCAGAAGGCATCAGCCGCGCGAC
This sequence comes from Dickeya sp. ws52, assembly GCF_007210685.1. Lineage (NCBI taxonomy): Bacteria > Pseudomonadati > Pseudomonadota > Gammaproteobacteria > Enterobacterales > Pectobacteriaceae > Dickeya > Dickeya sp. ws52. The sequence goes on along the minus strand of NZ_SZVX01000017.1, from coordinate 53,155 downwards.
GACCCGCACCGTGGTGCACTCGTCGCTGGCGGTACTGGGATTGGATTTTGTGCTGACAGCACTGATGTTTGGGAAATAAGTCGATGCAAACAAAGAAACATGAAATAGGGGTTGGCGTGTTCATGCTGATCGCGCTGTGCGCCATAGTCTTTTTATGCCTGAAGGTGGCTGACCTGAAATCGCTGGGGCAGCAACAGACTTACCGTTTGTACGCCACTTTCGACAATATCGGCGGCCTCAAGGCGCGTTCGCCGGTGAAAATCGGCGGGGTGGTGATTGGCCGGGTGGCGGATATTTCGCTGGATACCAAGACATATCTGCCGCGGGTAGCGATGGATATTGATAAGCGTTACGACCACATTCCGGATACCAGTTCGCTGGCGATTCGTACGTCCGGCCTGCTGGGAGAACAGTACCTGGCGCTGAATGTCGGTTTTGAAGATGAGGACATGGGAACGTCGATATTGAAAGATGGCGGCACCATTCAGGACACCAAGTCAGCCATGGTCCTGGAGGACCTTATCGGCCAATTCCTATATAAGAGCGGCGGCAACAATACTGACAATGCCAGCCAGAATAATGGCGTTCAAAATACGGTTAACCCTAATACGGTTAACCCAAATAATGAGAATCAGGGCCATGCTAAACCGGCGGAGACCAAACCGGCGGAGAAAAACGGTGAGGCGGCAAAACCTGAATCCGGCGAAAAACCGACCCAACAGCCTTGAGAGGACACAGCATGTTAAAACGTTTATTGATGGCGGTTTTGTTGGTCGTTGCCCCGTTTGTTAACGCGGCGGATCAAACGAATCCTTATAGCCTGATGCGTGATGCGGCGCAGAAGACCTTTGATCGTCTCAAAAATGAACAGTCGCATATTAAGCAGGATCCCAACTACCTGCGTACCGTCGTACGTGAAGAACTGCTGCCTTTTGTGCAGACAAAATATGCCGGCGCGCTGGTGTTGGGTCAGTACTACAAGAGTGCGACGCCGGATCAGCGTGAGGCGTATTTCAAGGCGTTTGAAACCTATCTTGAGCAGGCGTACGGCCAGGCTTTGGCGTCTTATCATGGTCAGACTTACGAAATCGCACCGGAGCAACCGTTGGGTAACGCCGAGATTGTTTCCATCCGCGTCACCATTATTGATAACGGCGGCCGCCCGCCGATCCGTCTGGATTTTCAGTGGCGTAAAAATACCAAGACCGGTTACTGGCAGGCTTACGACATGATCGCCGAAGGGGTGAGCATGATTACCACCAAACAGAACGAATGGGCGTCTACGCTGCGCCAGAATGGGGTGGACGGCTTGACTAAGCAACTGCAAGCGTCGGCCCAGCAGCCGATTACGCTGGGTCAGAAAAATGGCTGATGCGCTGAAGTGGCGGCAGGCTGACGACATATTGTTTTTGGAAGGCTGCCTGGATCGGAACAGTTTACTGCCGCTCTGGCAACAGCGTAATGCGTTGCTGGCCGCTAGCCGTGTGCTGGATGTCGAGCAGGTTGAACGTGTGGATTCCGCCGGTCTTGCCCTGTTGGTGCATTTTTATCACCAGCAGGAACAGCAGGGAACGCCGATGAAGATTACCGGTGCCAGTGAGCGGCTGCGTACGTTGATTCAACTGTATAACCTGAATGAAATCATTCCGGTCCATTGAGTCGACCTGTCGCCTGAGTTTTTATGATTAAGGTTCCCCCTTGTCGCCTGTGCGCAAGGGGGATTTCTTTTGTTTAAGATGGCGACGGATTCATCTAAGATACCACCCTGTTTATCATCCCCCTGACGTAGAATCGAGAGCAATGGAAAACGACGAAATTAAAGACGTGCTGATGAAAGCGCTGGCGCTTGAGGAAGCGCATGTTTCCGGTGACGGCAGTCACTTCCAGGTCATTGTGATAGGTGAGTTGTTCAAGGGTATGAGCCGCGTAAAACAGCAGCAGGCGGTCTATGCGCCGCTGATGGAATACATCGCGGATAATCGCATTCATGCGTTGTCAATCAAGGCTTATACCCCTGAAGAGTGGCAGCGCGACCGTAAACTGAGCGGTCTGTAATTCAGCGGCTATTCGGCCGTGCTATTGATTCTGAACATTGAGAAATCGTCACTATGGATAAATTTCGTGTGCAGGGGCCAACCCGGCTCGCTGGTGAAGTTACTATTTCCGGCGCAAAAAACGCCGCCCTGCCTATCCTGTTCGCTGCCCTGCTGGCTGAAGAGCCGGTAGAAATCCAGAACGTTCCCAAACTGCGTGATATCGACACCACCATGAAGTTACTGAGCCAATTGGGCGCCCGTGTTGAGCGCAATGGTTCCGTGCATGTCGATGCCAGCTCGGTGAACGTGTTCTGTGCGCCGTATGACCTGGTGAAAACTATGCGGGCGTCTATTTGGGCGTTGGGCCCGTTGGTGGCGCGTTTTGGTCAAGGGCAGGTGTCACTGCCGGGTGGTTGTGCCATTGGTGCCCGTCCGGTCGATTTGCACATTAATGGCCTGGAGCAGCTTGGCGCGCACATCACGCTGGAAGAGGGGTATGTGAAGGCGACGGTTGACGGCCGACTGAAAGGCGCACATATCGTGATGGATAAAGTCAGCGTTGGCGCGACTGTCACCATCATGAGCGCCGCGACGCTGGCAGTGGGTAAAACCATCATTGAGAATGCCGCACGTGAGCCTGAAATTGTCGATACAGCGAACTTCCTGAATACGCTGGGTGCCAAAATCAGTGGTGCGGGTAGCGATAAAATCGTTATCGAAGGGGTAGAACGTCTGGGCGGCGGGGTATACCGCGTGCTGCCGGATCGTATCGAGACCGGCACGTTTCTGGTGGCGGCGGCGGTATCCGGTGGTAAGGTCGTGTGTCGCCACACCCGCCCGGATACGCTGGATGCGGTGTTGTCCAAACTGCGTGAAGCGGGTGCTGATATCGAAATCGGCGATGACTGGATCAGCCTGGACATGCATGGGCGTCGGCCGAAAGCCGTGAATGTGCGTACTTCTCCGCATCCAGGATTTCCAACCGATATGCAGGCACAGTTCAGTTTGCTGAACCTGGTCGCGGAAGGGACCGGTGTCATCACTGAAACCATTTTCGAAAATCGCTTCATGCATATCCCCGAGTTGATTCGTATGGGCGCGCAGGCGGAAATCGAAAGCAACACGGTGATTTGTCACGGCGTTAGCCGTTTGTCTGGTGCGCAAGTGATGGCGACCGACCTGCGAGCGTCGGCTAGTCTGGTGTTGGCCGGATGCCTTGCGGAAGGAACGACGCTGGTTGATCGTATTTATCATATCGATCGCGGCTATGAGCGCATTGAAGACAAACTGCGTGCGTTGGGCGCCAATATTGAACGGGTGAGTGCGAACGACTAACCATTATTGCCGGGTGCTCTGTTGTTGCATCACCCGGCGTGATCACGGGATTAACTCAGTCGGTGGTGGGGTATTCCTGGATGGTCATATTCAGTTTTATTTCCTGATTATCCCGTAAAATAACCACTGGAATGACCGAACCAGGGCGAATTTCCGCCACCTGATCCATGGTTTCCAGCACCGATCGGGCTGGTTTGTTATTCACTTCCAACAGCAAGTCGCCTTCCTTCATCCCGGCTTTATCTGCCGGACCACCGTCGTCTATCTTACTGACGACGATACCCTGCAACCGTTCCAGACCAATCACCTGATTGCCCAACTGTTCACGCTGGGCGCCACGGATGCCGATATAACCGCGAATTACCCGACCATCACGGATCAACTTATTCATGATCTTGGTTGCCAGTGCAGTGGGTATGGCAAAACCGAGACCTTCCGGGGTGCCGCCATCATCGCTTTTGTCAAATGACAAGGTATTGATGCCGACCAGTTCGCCCTGTGTGTTAATCAGCGCGCCACCGGAGTTGCCGCGATTAATGGACGCATCGGTTTGCAGAAAGTTCTGTCGACCGGATGGCGTTAGCCCAACCCGACCGGTCGCGCTGATAATCCCTTGCGTCACCGTCTGGCCGAGGTTATAGGGGTTACCGATAGCCATCACGACGTCGCCGACATGAAATACCCGTTTGGGATTGATGGGAATTTCCGGCAGATTGGCACCTTCAATTTTCAGTACCGCCAAATCCGTCAGGCTGTCTGAGCCTACCAGCAGCGCTTCGAACATACGGCCATCCTGCAGTGTAACCACAATTCGCTCAGCATTACTGATCACATGCTTGTTGGTCAGGATGTACCCTTTATTGTTCATGATCACGCCAGAACCCAGCGTGCGGACGTTCATTTCGCTTTGGGTTCTCGGATCGTTGGCCTGATTGTATACGTTCACCACGGCGGGTGCAGCACGGCGGACTCCCTGGTAGTAACTGACCGGGTTTTCCTGACTGCTGTCGCTGCTGGGTTTGAACCAGCCCTGGCTGGAGCGCAGTGTCGGGATGGTTAGCAACAGGATGCCAGCCACGATGACACCGAAGAGCGCCGAACGTAACAGTTTGGTTAGCATGAGCGTTTGGGTGTGAAAGAAGGTTGAATCGCAGAATATCAGAGAAGAATGGACGCCGCATCGCGCGGCGTCCACTTTTTCATAGCTTAACGCAGCAGAAGATAGATACTCTCATCGCCGCGAACAATGTTCAGGGCCAAGACCGAGGGTTTGGCTTCCAGAATTTTGCGCAACTGAGTGATGTTTTCTACGCGTTCACGGTTCACGCCGACGATAATGTCGCCTTTTTGCAAGCCGACTTTAGCGGCTGCACTATCTTTGCCCACATTGTCGATCACCACACCTTTACTGCCGTCTTTCAACTGACCGTTGTTAAGGGTGGCGCCCTGCAAGGCTGGGGACAAGGTGTCTGCGTTTGTCGTGACGTTGGCGCTATTGTCCAGTACCACTGCGACTTCTTGTTGTTTCCCGTCACGTAGCAGGCCGATGCGCACGGTTTTACCCGGTGCGGTGGTGCCGACTTTGGCGCGTAACTCGGCAAAGCTATTAATGGGCTTGCCATCCAGAGAAACCAACACATCGCCGGCTTTAATGCCTGCTTTGGCAGCCGCTGATTTCGGAATTACCTCGCTGACGAAAGCGCCTCGCTGGGCCTCAACCTTGAAGGCTTTTGCGATTTCAGAGGTCATCTCGCTGCCCTTGATACCCAGCAGGCCGCGTTTCACTTCACCGAATTCCACTAACTGTTGCGCCAAATTCTGCGCCATGTTGCTTGGAATGGCGAAGCCGATGCCCACGTTGCCGCCGCTTGGCGCCAGAATTGCGGTATTAATGCCGATCAATTCGCCTCGCAGGTTAACCAACGCTCCGCCGGAGTTACCGCGGTTGATGGAAGCATCGGTCTGGATGAAGTTTTCCAATCCTTCCAGATTCAACCCGCTACGACCCAACGCAGAAATGATGCCGGACGTTGCCGTTTGGCCGAGTCCGAATGGGTTGCCGACGGCAACCGCGAAGTCACCGACGCGCAACTGATCGGAATCAGCCAGTTTGACTTCGGTGAGGTTCTTGGCGTCGCTTAACTGCAACAGGGCGATATCGGTCTGCTCATCGCGGCCGATCAACTTGGCATCATATTCACGACCGTCATTCAACTGCACCTGGATTTTATCTGCGTTGTTGACGACGTGGTTATTGGTCAACACATAGCCTTTTTCGGCGTTGATGATGACGCCGGAACCCAGTCCTTCAAACGGGCGAGTATTCTGTTTTTCGGATGGAGTGTTAGGGCCGAAGAAGAATTTAAACTCTTCCGGGATGCGCTGACGCTGCACCTGCGTACCTTCCACATGCACGCTCACGACGGCGGGCAGTACTTTTTCCAGCATCGGCGCCAGGCTGGGCAGTGCCTGACCTTCTACGACGGCAGGCAACGCGGCGTTGGCTGAAGGCAGTGAAGATAACGACAGTCCAATACCGAGTGCCAGTGCGCTATATAACAACGATGTTTTTTTCATTGATTGTTAACTCTCTCACGACCTGCCTATGAATAAAACGATGATATATAAACTCAAACTTGCGGTGAATACTCAGACCCGAAGCCGTGTGTAAAGTTCGCTGATATTTCGTCAGCAGAATGTAACGACTTAGCGATCAGAGAGAGGTCGGCGTGGCCGATAAGGATAAACCCTGACGACAAACGGTATGCCGTCAGGGTGAGTGATATCGGCAAGCTCAGCAAAGATAGCCGGTTATTTGCCCGTCGGACGTGCGCCGCGCAGCAGGCCGGACGCGCTGCCGGAGTAATCGCGAGGCGGCATATCCACCGGCGCCTGATCATTGTCTGATTCAGCTTCGGTCAGGCGGTAGCGGAAAGGATTATCCTGCATGGGCACATCAGGCAGCAGGTTATTGGAGCTTTTCGCCATATGTTGGTAAAGCTGACGGTAATCGCGCGCCATATTGTCGAGCAATTCCGCGCTGTGAGCAAAATGGCTGACCAATTCCTGACGGTATTCTTCCAGTTCGGTTTTATTTTTCTCCAGTTCGTTTTGCAGTACCTGCTGCTGGCGCAGTTTACGGTTGCCGAACCGCATCGCGACAGCGCCAATGATGACACCGATAACAAATCCAATCAGCGCAGACTCCCAGGTCATAAAACGACTCCTATTTTGACTTCGTTGTCCCGTAGGGTTTTTTCACTTAATAATAGTCACTATAACCGCTAACCTCGCTGGAGTGGAGCCCCTGTATATCTGGTCTGATCGGGTATGTGGGCGCTGCGAAGCGGTAACGCCCACGATCACGGGCTGAACCGGCGTTAACGCACGATAAAATACAACGAAATTTTTCTCAGGGATTTTGTGCTATGCAGAGAACAACCCCTTTGGCACTTTACCAGCAGGCTTTGGCGGCTCAAACCTATCAGCCGGATGAAGTGCAGCATCAGACGGTTGTCCGTTTGAACGCTATTCATCAAACATTGACGGAACAGGTGTGGGGACCATCGGAGAGCCGTGCACCGGGGCTGATGTCGAAATGGCGCAGTTGGTTGGGGCAAAAGGAAACATCGCCGACGCCGGTGCAAGGGCTGTACATGTGGGGCGGTGTGGGGCGAGGTAAAACCTGGTTGATGGACCTGTTTTTCCATAGCCTGCCTTCAGAACGCAAGCTTCGGTTGCATTTCCATCGGTTTATGTTGCGGGTTCATGAAGAATTAAACCAGTTGCAGGGGCAGGAAAACCCGTTGGAAAAGGTGGCGGACGGTTTTAAGGCGCAGACCGACATTCTGTGTTTCGACGAGTTTTTCGTCTCGGATATTACCGATGCGATGTTATTGGCGGAGCTGCTGCGGGCGTTGTTCTCGCGGGGGATCGCGCTGGTGGCGACGTCGAATATTCCACCGGACGAGCTGTATCGCAACGGGTTGCAGCGCGCGCGTTTCCTGCCTGCCATTGATTTGATCAAACGTTACTGCGATGTGCTGAACGTGGATGCCGGCATTGATTACCGGTTGCGTACCCTGACCCAGGCCCACTTGTACCTGAGCCCAATCAATGCTGATACCGATGCTGAAATGCAGGCGGTATTCCGCCGTCTGTCTGGGCGCGATGCGGGGCAGCCGGGCCCGGTGCTGGAGGTGAATCATCGTCCGCTGGCGACGTTGAGCGCTGGCGACGGCGTGCTGGCGGTGGATTTTGCCACACTGTGCTTTGAAGCCCGCAGCCAGAATGATTACATCGCGTTATCGCGGTTATATCACACCGTATTGTTGCATCATGTGCCGGTGATGGAGGTAAAAGATGAGAACGCAGCTCGTCGTTTTCTGGCGCTGGTGGATGAATTTTATGAGCGCCGGGTGAAGTTGATTATCTCGGCGCAGGCGCCGATGTTTGATATTTATCAGGGGGAGCACCTGAAATTCGAGTATCAACGGTGCCTGTCGCGTCTACAGGAGATGCAAAGCGAAGAGTACCTACGCCAGCCGCATTTGCCATAGCTATCAACGGCAATAGACGCTGTATGTCGTACAGGACGCCAGGCGGGAAATTATGAGAGAAAAAAGTCGACCTTTGATATCGACTTCTCTATAATCTTGCGACCCCACGTTACAACAAAGTTTTTTCCCGAAACTTTAATCGCGCTGGCAATAGCTATTCGAAGGGGTAGGTTTGCTGGACTAGATAGCCGTGTGAACCTCAACACTATTTATTGAAGCGTTTGGGTGTTCACCAACGTGTAACTTAAATTGGGTAAGCTTTTAATGAAAACTTTTACAGCTAAACCAGAAACCGTAAAACGCGACTGGTACGTTGTTGACGCGAGCGGCAAAACTCTTGGCCGTCTGGCTACTGAACTGGCTCGTCGTCTGCGCGGTAAGCACAAAGCGGAATACACTCCGCACGTTGATACCGGTGACTACATCATCGTTCTGAACGCAGAAAAAGTTGCTGTAACCGGCAATAAACGTTCTGACAAGATGTACTACCATCACACCGGCCACATCGGTGGTATCAAAGAAGCGACCTTTGAAGAGATGATTGCCCGCCGTCCTGAGCGCGTAATTGAAATCGCGGTTAAAGGCATGCTGCCGAAGGGCCCGCTGGGTCGTGCTATGTACCGTAAACTGAAAGTTTACGCGGGTAACGAGCACAATCACGCGGCACAGCAACCGCAAGTTCTGGACATTTAATCGGGATTACAGGCAATGGCTGAAAATCAATACTACGGCACTGGTCGCCGCAAAAGCTCCGCCGCTCGCGTATTCATCAAACCGGGCAGTGGCAACATCGTTATCAACCAGCGTACTCTGGAACAGTACTTTGGCCGCGAAACCGCGCGCATGGTCGTTCGCCAGCCGCTGGAACTGGTCGATATGGTTGGTAAACTGGATCTGTACATCACCGTTAAAGGTGGTGGTATTTCCGGTCAGGCAGGTGCGATCCGTCACGGTATCACCCGCGCTCTGATGGAATACGACGAATCTCTGCGCTCCGAACTGCGTAAAGCCGGCTTCGTTACTCGTGACGCTCGCCAGGTTGAACGTAAAAAAGTGGGTCTGCGCAAAGCACGTCGTCGTCCGCAGTACTCCAAACGTTAATTTCTGGCTGCTTCCTGCCGCGAAATCAACGCAGAAAAACCCGGTGCTTGTCGCCGGGTTTTTTTTCGTCCTCACATCCATTGATGGAAAAATCTGCTTTGATTACTGTAGGTTAGTCATGAAAACGCGCTTATCCCCCCACAAAACAAACAGAATCTGATACACTATTGGCCGGTTTTGTGCCTGTTCGCCAGCAAGTGATTTTAACAGAACGACGGATGTCGTCCGCTTTCTCCCCCTACGGGGAAGCCCAAACGCGGCAAGGCCAGCAGGATCATATTCGATCGGTTGTTCGCCGTATTTTTTCGATAACTTGGAGGTTTTCATGGCTGTCGCTGCCAACAAACGTTCGGTGATGACGCTGTTTTCTGGTCCGTCCGACATTTTTAGCCATCAGGTCCGCATTGTACTGGCCGAGAAAGGGGTAAGTGTCGAGATTGAACAGGTGGACATGGATAATCTGCCGCAGGATCTTATCGATCTCAACCCTTACGGTTCCGTGCCCACATTGGTTGACCGTGAGCTGACGTTGTATGAATCACGTATCATCATGGAATATCTGGATGAGCGTTTCCCTCACCCGCCGTTGATGCCGGTCTATCCGGTAGCGCGAGGAAACAGTCGTTTGATGATGCATCGGATCGAACAGGACTGGTATTCGTTGATGAAAACCATCGTCAATGGTAATGCTCAGGATGCGGAAGCCGCTCGTAAGCAATTGCGTGAAGAACTGCTGGCGATCGCCCCGGTTTTCAACGAAGCGCCTTATTTTATGAGCGAAGAATTCAGTCTGGTGGATTGCTATCTGGCACCGCTGCTGTGGCGCTTGCCGTTGCTGGGCATTGAATTGAGTGGTTCCGGCGCCAAAGAGCTGAAAGGTTATATGACCCGCGTATTCGAACGTGAGGCCTTTCTGGCTTCTCTGACAGAAGCCGAGCGCGAAATTCGGTTGCAATCCAGAGGGTAATGGCATGACGTTGTCTCAGCTCTCTCCGCGCCGTCCGTATTTACTGCGGGCCTTTTATGACTGGTTGCTGGACAACCAGCTAACACCGCACCTGGTTGTGGATGTTACTGTTCCCGGCGTACAGGTGCCGATGGAGTTTGCCCGCGATGGGCAGATTGTCCTGAATATTGCGCCCCGAGCGGTGGGAAATCTTGAACTGGCTGATGACAGCGTACGCTTCGACGCGCGTTTTGGCGGGGTTCCTCGTCAGGTGTTCGTCCCGATGGCATCGGTGATGGCGATATACGCTCGTGAAAACGGTGCGGGTACGATGTTTGAGCCAGAGCCGGCTTACGAAATCGTCGAAGAGTTCGGCGAACAGCCTCATCCCGAGGATGAATCCAAACCGACGTTAATGTCGATAGTGGACAATGAACCTTCTTCCTCTTCCTCGCAGAACGATCAGCCGGATGATGAACCGCCGCAGCCACCGAGAGGCGGCAGACCTTCCCTGAGAGTGGTCAAATAATTACTACAGATAAAAGGCATGTCACAGTGCCTTTTTTTATTGTCTGGATGAAAGGAAGCAGTAACGATAACGGTTCCCGAGTCATGCACGCATGATGTTTATGTCTGTCATTGCGGTATGTGCCAGACATGGGGTAGTGGGCCGTTGATGGCGATTGAATCTCAGCATGGCGTGACGATCGAAGATCGGATGATATCGTTCTTCCGAGTGGGCGGAGCGTGCATTTTGTCGCACATGTGGGACCCATCTGTTTTATCGGTTGCTTGAACCGGAAATCTATTCGCTTTCAGCCGGGTTATTCCCCAATACTCCCAAACAGTTGGTTTCGCAAATCTATACCCGTCATACTTCAAGTTGCAGGTGCGTTGGCTGCGTGACTCGGCCCATCAATGGGCCTCACCCTTCGGGCCGCTGCAAGCAGCGTTCAAATCTGCTCCCGGCAGATTTGTCGTTCACCCGAATCACTTACCTGAGTAAGCTCATCGGGATGAAATGAGAGACATCCTGTCTCTCACCAGAGGCCAGCCTTTGGCTGGTCAAATTCGTTCCCGACGAATTTGTCTCTCTCTTGCCGCGTTACAAGGCTCTAATGAGCCTTGCCCTGACGGGCCAACGCGTTGCGTTGTTCAAAACGCAGCGCGTTTTGTCCTGCAACTCGAATTATTTTGGGTATATATTGATAATAAGCCTGATTATTATGACTTCGTGCAGCAAACCCCAATGATGACCGAACAGGACGTCATCGATTTATATAAAAAGTAATGCGGGTGAATGCTAAGCCGGAAAACGAGGGCTACCCGAAAAGATAAAGGCGGCCGCAGCCGCCTTTAAGGTATCGGAAGGGATTACACTTCCAGATAGTTCATGATGCCGTCAGCCGCTTTACGGCCCTCTGCGATTGCTGTAACCACCAAATCCGAGCCGCGTACCGCGTCGCCGCCAGCGAAGATTTTCGGGTTGGAGGTCTGGAATGCGCTGTTGCTCTGTTCCGGGGCGATGATACGGCCCTGAGCGTCCAGTTCCACGCCATGTTCAGCCAGCCAGGCCATCTTATGCGGACGGAAACCGAACGCCATGATGACTGCATCGGCTTCCAGCACATGCTCGGAGCCTTCCACCGGTTCCGGCCGACGACGGCCGTTGGCATCCGGCACGCCCAGTTCAGTGCGAATCATACGTACGCCGCACACTTTACCGGCGCCGTTGATTTCAATGCTGAGCGGCTGGAGGTTAAAGCGAAACTCTACGCCTTCCTCGCGTGCATTCTTCACTTCACGCTTGGAGCCCGGCATGTTCTCTTCATCACGACGGTAGGCACAAGTAACGTGCGTCGCTCCCTGACGAATCGAGGTACGCACGCAGTCCATCGCGGTATCGCCGCCGCCCAGCACCACGACGCGCTTGCCCTGCATCGAGATATACGGTTCCTGCTCGCTGGTTTCGAAGCCCATCAGGTTCTTGGTATTGGCAATCAGGAACGGCAGCGCATCGTATACGCCCGGCGCGTCTTCGTTTTCCAACCCGCCGCTCATCGACTGATAAGTGCCGACGCCCAGGAATACGGCGTCATACTCTGCCAGCAGGTCGCTCAACTGAACGTCTTTGCCGACTTCCGTATTCAGGTGAAAGTCGATCCCCATCTCCGTGAAGATTTCGCGGCGTTTGGTCATCACCTCTTTTTCCAGCTTGAACGCGGGGATACCGAAGGTCAGCAAACCGCCGATTTCCGGATGACGGTCATAGACTACCGCTTTCACGCCGTTACGGGTCAGCACGTCGGCACAAGCCAGCCCGGCAGGGCCGGCACCGATAATAGCCACACGCTTGCCGGTTGGCTCGACTGACGACACATCCGGGCGCCAGCCCATCTCGATCGCCTTATCGTTGATGTAGCGCTCGATGTTGCCGATAGTCACCGCACCAAACTCATCATTCAGCGTGCAGGAGCCTTCGCACAGGCGATCCTGCGGGCAGACGCGGCCGCACACTTCCGGCAGGCTATTGGTTTGGTGAGACAACTCCGCCGCTTCGATGATCCGGCCCTCGTTGGCCAGCTTCAGCCAGTTCGGGATGTAGTTGTGGACCGGACATTTCCATTCACAGTAAGGGTTACCGCAGGCAAGGCAGCGATCTGCCTGCGCCTTGGACTGGCTTTCCGAGAACGGCTCGTAAATTTCAACAAACTCGATTTTACGAATCTTCAGCGGTTTCTTGGGCGGATCAACGCGCTGTAAGTCGATAAACTGATAAACATTCTGACTCATGATGACCTCTTACTGCGCCTGAACCCGCAGCTCCGCTGCGGAACGACTACGATGACCCAACAACGCCTTCACATCACTTGATTTCGGCTTGACCAGCGCAAATTTCGATGCCCAGACCGGCCAGTTGGCGAGAATTTCCTCGCCACGCTGCGAACCTGTGTGCTGGACGTGCTCGGTAATCAGCCCACGCAGGTGTTCTTCGTGAATCGCCAGGTTTTCTACATCCAGTACTTCAACCAGTTCCGGGTTGACGCGCTTGCGGAATTCGCCGTCTTCATCCAGAACGTAGGCGAAGCCGCCGGTCATGCCTGCGCCGAAGTTGACGCCGGTACGACCCAGAATGCAGACGATACCGCCGGTCATGTATTCGCAACCGTTATCGCCGATACCTTCCACCACGGTAATGGCGCCGGAATTTCGTACCCCGAAACGCTCGCCGGCACGGCCTGCGGCGAACAACTTACCGCCGGTTGCACCGTACAGGCAGGTGTTGCCGATGATGCTGGCCTCGTGGCTACGGAAGGCTGAACCCACCGGCGGACGCACGGAGATGACGCCGCCGGCCATGCCTTTGCCCACATAGTCGTTGGCATCGCCGGTCAGGGCCAGCTCCACGCCGCCTGCGTTCCACACGCCGAAGCTCTGGCCTGCGGTACCGGTGAAGTGCACCTTGATCGGGTCGCTCGCCAGCCCTTGATCGCCATGTTTTTCCGCGATCATGCCGGACAAGGTCGCGCCGACGGAACGATCGGTATTGCGGATATCGAAGTAGAGCGCTTTGCTTTGTCTGGCATCGACATGCGCCTGAGCTTGAGCGATCAGCTCCTTGTTCAGCAGCCCTTTGTCAAACGACGGGTTACCTTCGGTGCAGTACAGCGCTTTACCGGGTTGCGGCGCAACGGTGTGCAGCAGCGGCGACAGATCCAGCTTGTTCTGCTTGGCGGTGATGCCATCCAGTTCGACCAGCAAATCGGTGCGGCCGATCAAGTCGACCAGACGACTGATGCCCAGCTCCGCCATCAACTCGCGGGTTTCGCGGGCGATGAAGGTGAAATAGTTAACCACACGTTCCGGCAGGCCGTGGTAGTGATCGCGGCGCAGTTTGTCATCCTGTGTCGCCACGCCGGTGGCGCAGTTATTCAGGTGACAGATACGCAGATATTTACATCCCAGCGCTACCATCGGGCCAGTACCGAAGCCAAAGCTTTCCGCACCCAGAATCGCCGCTTTCACGATATCCAGACCGGTTTTCAGGCCGCCGTCCACCTGCAAACGAATCTTGTGACGCAGACCGTTGGCGACCAGCGCTTGCTGGGTTTCCACCAGCCCCAGTTCCCACGGGCAACCGGCGTATTTCACCGATGTCAGCGGGCTGGCGCCGGTACCGCCGTCATAACCGGCGATGGTAATCAGGTCGGCATAGGCTTTTGCCACGCCGGTAGCGATGGTGCCGACACCTGGTTCAGACACCAGTTTTACCGAGATCATCGCCTTCGGGTTGACCTGCTTCAGGTCGAAAATCAGCTGTGCCAGATCTTCGATGGAATAAATATCATGGTGCGGCGGCGGTGAAATCAGGGTTACGCCCGGCACGGAATAACGCAGACGTGCGATATACGGCGTGACTTTATCGCCCGGCAACTGGCCGCCTTCACCCGGCTTGGCACCTTGCGCCACCTTGATTTGGATGACGTCGGCATTAACCAGATAAGCAGGGGTAACGCCAAAGCGACCGGAAGCCACCTGCTTGATACGGGACACTTTATTGGTGCCGTAACGTGCCGGGTCTTCGCCGCCTTCACCGGAGTTGGAGAAGCCGCCCAGGCTGTTCATGGCTTCCGCCAGCGATTCATGGGCCTCCGGGCTTAATGCACCGATAGACATCGCGGCTGTATCAAAGCGTTTGAACAGCTCTGAATCCGGTTCGACTTGCTCCAGCGGGATGGCTGCGCCTTCCTGAGGCTGTACCGCCAGCAGGTCACGCAGCATGGATGCCGGACGCTCGTTTACCAGTTTGGCGTATTGTTGGTAATCCTGATAATCACCGCTGTGTACCGCGGTTTGCAGCGTTTTCACCACGTCTGGGTTATAGGCATGGTATTCGCCGCCATAGACGAATTTGAGCAAGCCACCCTGATCCAACTGCTTGCGTTTGAGCCACGCGCGTTTCGCCAGATTTTGCAGGTCTTGCTCGAAATCGCTGAAGTTAGCACCGCTGATACGACTGACAACGCCCTGGAAGCAGCGTGAAGAGACATCCTGATGCAGGCCGACCGCTTCAAACAGTTTTGAACAGCGATAAGAGGCGATGGTGGAAATCCCCATCTTCGACATGATCTTGTACAGGCCTTTGTTGATGCCGTTGCGATAGTTCTGCATCACCGTGCGGTACGGTTTTTCGATGGTGTGGTTATCCACCAGGCGCGCCAGCGTTTCATAAGCCAGGTATGGGTAAACCGCGGTGGCGCCGAAGCCGAGCAGTACGGCAAAGTGGTGCGGATCGCGGGCGCTGCCGGTTTCAACGATGATGTTGGCGTCACAACGCAGGCTCTTTTCCACCAACCGCGCCTGAATCGCGCCTACCGCCATCGGTGCCGGTACCGGCAGACGATCCTGCGCGATACCGCGGTCGGTCAGCACCAGCAGTACCGCGCCGGCACGCACCTTATATTCCGCTTCGTCACACAATTTCTCGATGGTTTCTTGTAACGAACGCTGTTTGGGATCGAAGGTAATATCGATCTTCTCTGCGCGGTAGTGCTCCGGGTCCTGATTGATCAACTGAATGAAGTCGGAGTAGAGCAGGATCGGTGATTTGAAGCTCAGGCGGTGAGCCTGTCCTTCCGCTTCGCAGAAGACGTTCATTTCGCGACCAATACAGGTGGCGAGCGACATCACGTGCGATTCGCGCAGCGGGTCGATCGGCGGGTTGGTTACCTGTGCGAACTGCTGACGGAAATAGTCGTAAATGATGCGCGAACGGCTCGACAGCACGGCGAACGGGGTGTCGTCGCCCATGGAGCCGGTGGCTTCCTGGCCGTTTTCACCCAGCACACGGATAACCTGATCCAGTTCTTCAAAGCTGTAACCGAACTGTTTCTGATAGCTTTCCAGCAGCGCGTCGTCCAGTTCACGGTTGCCGACTTGATCATCCGGCAGTTCTTCGAACGGCACCAGACGCTTAACGTTTTTCTCCATCCACTCTTTATACGGATGACGGCTTTTCAGGTCATCGTCGGTTTCAGTCGAATGCAGAATACGGCCGGTACGGGTGTCGATCACCATCAGTTCACCCGGGCCGACGCGGCCTTTTTCCACCACTTCGTCAGGCTGATAATCCCAGATGCCCACTTCGGACGCACAGGTGATCAGCTTATCCTTGGTGATGACGTAGCGCGCCGGACGCAGGCCGTTACGGTCGAGGTTACAGGCCGCGTAGCGCCCATCGGACAGCACCAGACCGGCCGGGCCGTCCCACGGTTCCATATGCATGGAGTTAAAGTCGAAGAAGGCGCGCAGCTCCGGGTCCATGTTCGGGTTGTTCTGCCAGGCCGGCGGCACCAGCAGACGCATGGCGCGCACGATGTCCATCCCGCCAGCCAGAAACAGTTCCAGCATGTTGTCCAGCGACATGGAGTCTGAACCGCTTTCGTCAACGAATGGCGCGGCATCCAGCAGATCAGGAATCAGCGGCGTTTTAAATTTGTAGGCGCGAGCGCGAGCCCATTGGCGGTTACCCGTAATGGTGTTGATTTCGCCGTTGTGCGCCAGATAGCGGAACGGCTGCGCCAGACGCCAGCGCGGTACGGTGTTGGTAGAGAAACGTTGGTGGAACAGGCAGATAGCCGATTCCAGACGCAGGTCCGCCAAATCCAGATAAAACCGCGGCAGGTCCGCGGGCATACACAGACCTTTGTAGATATTCACCAGATTGGAGAGGCTGCATACATAGAAATCTTTATCCTGCACGCGCTTTTCGATACGGCGGCGCGCCATAAACAGGCGGCGTTCCATATCACGCGGGCGCCAGCCGGCCGGGGCGTTAACGAAAATCTGTTCGATGCGCGGCAGGGAAGAGAGGGCGATTTCACCCAGTACGTCCGGATTGGTTGGCACTTCACGCCAGCCCAGTACGGATAGGGTTTCATTTTGCAGTTCTTCTTCCACAATTCGGCGAGTAGCCCGGGCCTTTTCTTCATCCCGGCTAAGGAACAACATGCCGACTGCGTAATTGTTGGCCAGTCGCCAGCCGTGTTCTTCGGCGACCAGGCGGAAGAAACGATCAGGTTTCTGAAGTAATAGACCGCAACCGTCGCCGGTCTTGCCATCGGCAAGAATCGCGCCACGGTGCTGCATTCGTGCCAGGGCGTGAATCGCCGTCCGCACGACTTTATGGCTCGGTTCACCTTCTATATGGGCGATCAATCCGAAACCACAGTTGTCTCTTTCATGGGATGCATCGTACAACATATCTCAGTGAACCTCCCCAGGCTCTGTATGACGCCCTCAATCGACAACCTCACTGCCAGAATGCGGAGCGTAAATTACGCTTGAACCGCGCGTTAACCGCGAGCGACCCCTTCACTGCGCCGATTTGGCATCAGTGGTGTGCGCCGCTCTCTTTATCTGGCCTCTCGTAAGGTCTCACAAGTGATGTGACTTGCTTGATGAGGGAGTCTTCTTCTTACTGCATAAATATGACGAGACGTTAACTCGTCAGGAAAGCTTCCAGCGGATTCCCAAATTAGCGAGAAACCCTGTTCAGGTCAAATATCCATGGCGAACTGATGCTTTAGGGATAATATTTGCTTATGTTTATGAAATAAAAGGATTTAATTAATAAAAAGAAGACGTTGGCGGCAAGGGGGTATTGGTTGAACTGTGAGCTGTATCACTATGTCGATAGCGGGTTTTTATTGCTGAATGCTGAGATAATTATACTTTGTGGCATCTTATTCTGTTTAGTGTGTGTTTTTTACTTTATGACACTGTTTTTCATTTTGTGGTCATCTTTTAATGGAATGAGCCTCGCAGATAAGAAAAATTAATCAGGAATGATGTGATTTTATTTTCAATAAAAACGAATAAACATGCAGCTGCATAAACCGGAGCGTATTGATCGGGGTCATCGCCGTTAATAGGCGGTAAAGGTAGGCTGATTTTTTGTGAAATGAAGAATCAGAATATGCAATTGCAAAAATTAATCAATATGTTTGGTGGTGATCTTCAGCGTCGTTATGGAGAAAAAATCCATAAATTGACGCTGCACGGCGGATTTAGCTGCCCAAATCGCGACGGTACGCTGGGACGAGGCGGTTGCACGTTCTGTAACGTGGCGTCGTTTGCGGACGAGCAAATGCAGCAGCGCGGCATCGCCGAGCAACTCACGGCGCAAGCAGGTAAAGTTAATCGCGCAAGCCGTTATCTGGCCTATTTTCAGGCTTATACCAGCACTTACGCCGAAGTGCAGGTGCTGGCGTCGATGTACCGGCAGGCGCTGGCGCAGGCCGATATGGTCGGGCTGTGCGTCGGCACCCGACCGGACTGCGTGCCGGATACGGTGTTGGACTTGCTGGCGGACTATCATGATCAAGGGTATGAAGTCTGGCTGGAACTGGGGTTGCAAAGCGCGCACGACCGGACGTTGCGGCGCATCAACCGCGGGCATGACTTCGCCTGCTACCGACAAACCGCGCAGCGTGCCCGTGCCAGAGGGCTAAAAGTGTGCAGCCACTTGATTGTCGGCCTGCCCGGCGAAAGCGGCGAACATTGTCTGTCGACGTTGCAGCAGGTTGTTGAGGCCGGCGTAGACGGCGTCAAGCTGCATCCATTGCATATCGTGACCGGTAGCGTTATGGCGAAAGCATGGCAGGCAGGCCGATTGGCGGCGCTGCAACTGGCGGATTATGTATCGATTGCCGGGGAGATGATTCGCCACACCCCACCCGAGATTATCTACCACCGTATTTCCGCCAGCGCCCGCCGCCCGACGCTGCTGGCGCCATTGTGGTGCGAAAACCGCTGGACCGGCATGGTCGGCATTCATGATTACCTGCAACAGCACGGGGCGCAGGGTTCCGCGCTGGGGCTGCCGTTTCATTATCCGACAAACTAACCTCCGCGACGGCTCGCAAATCGACCGCTCATTTACCACGCACAGGATTTTTTTACGGTATGATTTGCGGGTTGACGACTAAGGAACACTGTTATGAGGCAAATCAGGCTGTTGGCGCAGTACTACGTTGATTTAATGGTCAAACTGGGGCTGGTTCGTTTTTCCCTGCTATTGGCGTCGGCGCTGGTCTTGTTGGCGCTGGTGGTGCAGATGGCGGTGACGCTGTTGCTCAGCGGCAAGGTGGAAAATATCGACGTAGTACGTTCTATCTTCTTCGGGCTACTGATCACGCCTTGGGCGGTTTACTTCCTGTCCGTGGTGGTGGAACAACTCGAAGAGTCGCGGCAGCGGCTGTCCCGGTTGGTGGCTAAGCTGGAGGAGATGCGTCAGCGCGACCAGGAACTAAACGAACAGCTACAAGGCAATATTGGCCAACTGAATCAGGAAATCAGCGATCGCATCAAGGCGGAAGAAGCCCGATTACTGATGGTTTCGAAACTGCGCGAAGAAATGGCGCGCCGCGAACAGGCACAAGTTGAGCTGGAACAGCAATCGGCCTTGTTGCGTTCTTTTCTCGATGCTTCGCCGGATCTGGTCTACTACCGCAATGAAAATAAAGAGTTTTCCGGCTGCAACCGGGCAATGGAACTATTGATCGGCAAAAGCCAGAAGCAATTGATCGGCCTGACGCCGAAAGATGTTTACTCACCTGAGATTGCCGAAAAAGTCATGGAAACGGATGAGAAAGTGTTTCGTCACAACGTTTCGTTGACCTATGAACAGTGGCTGGTTTATCCGGATGGTCGCAAAGCCTGTTTTGAACTGCGCAAAGTGCCGTTTTACGACCGGATGGGTAAACGACATGGGCTGATGGGGTTTGGACGCGATATTACCGAGCGTAAGCGCTACCAGGACGCGTTGGAGAATGCCAGCAGGGAAAAGACTACCTTCATCTCTACTATCAGCCACGAGCTTCGTACGCCGCTTAATGGCATTGTCGGTCTGAGCCGCATCCTGCTCGATACGCATCTGGACGCCGAACAACAGAAATACCTGAAAACCATTCACGTCAGCGCCATTACGCTCGGCAATATTTTTAACGACATCATCGAAATGGACAAACAGGAGCGACGTAAGGTTCAACTGGACAATCAACCGGTGGACTTCGTCGGTTTTGTGGTGGACCTGGAGAATCTGGGCGGATTGCTGGCTCAGCCTAAGGGACTACAGCTTGAGATGGAGCTTCATCAGCCATTGCCGAAGACCATTATCACCGATGGCACCCGCCTTCGTCAGATTCTGTGGAACCTGCTGAGCAATGCGGTGAAATTTACCTGTGAAGGCCGTGTGGTCGTGCGTGTGTGGCATGAACAGGGCGATCGACTGCGTTTTGAGGTGGAAGATTCCGGCATGGGGATCCCGGCTGATGAACTGGAGAAAATTTTCTCTATGTATTATCAGGTCAAAGATCAACACGGCGGCAAACCAGCCACCGGCACCGGCATCGGGCTGGCGGTGTCTAAACGCCTGGCGCAGAGTATGGGCGGCGATATTCAGGTGAGTAGCCAACTGGGCAAAGGGTCTTGCTTTACGTTGACGGTGACGGCCCCTGTAGGGCTCATTGATGAGCCTGGCGAGGACGAGCAGGAAGAACTGCCGTTGCCGGCATTGCATGTGCTGTTGGTGGAGGATATCGAGCTGAACGTGGTGGTGGCGCGTTCGGTATTGGAAAAACTGGGCAGTAGTGTCGATGTGGCGATGACCGGGCAAGCGGCGCTGGATATGTTCGATCCGGATGAGTTCGATCTGGTGCTGCTGGACATCCAATTGCCGGATATGACGGGGCTTGATGTGGCGCGCCGTTTACGCGAGCGGTATGCCGGGCAGTCGATGCCGCCGTTGGTCGCCCTGACGGCGAATGTGCTCAAGGATAAAAAAGAGTATCTGGATGCCGGCATGGATGACGTATTGAGCAAACCGCTGGCGGTGCCGGCGCTGACCGCAGTCATTCAGCAATACTGGGATCATCATGCACAACCGGAACCGGACGTTGCCGTGGTGAATACTGAATCGCTGCAGGAGCGCATACTGGATACCCCGATGCTGGAGCAGTATCTGACGTTGGTTGGGCCAAAGCTGATTCATCAGAGCCTGGCGATGTTCGAGCAGATGATGCCGGGCTATCTGGCAATCCTGGATTCCAACATGACCGCCCGTGACCAGAAAGGCATCGCGGAGGAAGGGCATAAAATTAAAGGTGCGGCAGGTTCGGTTGGGCTCCGGCATTTGCAGCAGGTTGCGCAACAGATTCAGACGACGACGTTACCGGCATGGTGGGACAACGTACAGGAGTGGATTGACGAGTTGAAACACGACTGGCGGCAGGATGTGCAGGTATTGAAAGACTGGGTTTCAGAGGCTGAAAAAAAATGACCCCGACCGAAGCCGGGGTGCGCGAATTATGCGCCAACACCAGGGAAAGTGGTACACCTGCGTTCGCTCTCAGATGTCATTGGTACGCAAGCGTTTTTGAAATCCCATCATCTGGCAACACACACCATAGCAAATATGGCGCTGTTTGTTACAAGAATCATTAAAATGTGTGATGTAGATTAGTGTTTGTCAATCAAAAAATCAATTAGTTGATGTAATGAAATGAGGCATTAGTGATGAAAAAAGTGGGTGTCGTGCTCAGCGGGTGTGGAGTTTATGACGGTTCAGAGATTCACGAAGTTGTCTTGACTCTGCTTGCAATTGATCGTGCGGGTGCCGAGGCTGTCTGCTTTGCGCCGGACAAAGAGCAGCTACATGTCATTAATCACCTGAATGGTGAGGTTACCAGTGAGAAACGCAATGTTTTAGCGGAATCAGCGCGTATTACACGTGGAAAAATCCAACCGTTATCCCATGCTGATTCTCAACAGATTGATGCGCTGATTGTCCCCGGCGGATTTGGTGCAGCAAAAAATTTGAGTGATTTCGCCAGTCGGGGTGTTGACTGTGAGATTGATAACGAGCTGAAAATACTGGCACGCGAGATTCATAAGAAAAATAAACCAATCGGCTTTATTTGCATCGCTCCTGCTATGTTACCGAAACTACTTAATACCTCTGTGCAGCTTACAATTGGTAACGATGAGGGAACCGCAAAAGCGATAGAAGCGATGGGGGGCGTACACGTTATTTGCCCGGTAGATGACATTGTCGTTGACGTTGCGCACAAGGTTGTGACGACGCCGGCCTACATGCTGGCCAACTCGATTGGCGAAGCCGCTGTCGGCATTGAGAAACTGGTTGCGCGTGTTTTGGAACTGACTGAATGAGGTCAATCGGGCGTCTGGGAAAAGGGCTGTCAGGCGGTATGATTGCGTCTGTTCGACGTTGGATGTTGCGCATTATTTTTGGCGTGGTGGCGATGTGGCTGGTATCTCTCCTGCTATTTGCCTTTTTGCCTGTTCCCTTTTCTGCCGTGATGGTCGACAGGCAACTGAGCGCCTGGCTAAACGGCGATTTTTCCTATGTCGCGCATTCTGATTGGGTATCGATGGATGAGATTGCCGCAGTCGCGCCATTGGCGGTCATTGCGGCGGAAGATCAGAAATTCTCCCGGCATTGGGGGTTCGATTTCGATGCGATTTCCGCAGCGATCGCTCATAACGAACAGCACGAGAACCGAATTCGTGGTGCATCAACGCTATCGCAGCAGACGGTAAAAAACCTTTTATTGTGGGATGGCCGAAGTTGGTTGCGCAAAGGCCTTGAAGCCGGTTTAACCGCCGTAGTTGAACTGGTGTGGACCAAACGTCGTATTCTGACGGTTTATTTGAATATTGCTGAATTTGGCCCTGGTATTTTTGGTATTGAAGCGGCCTCGCGTCAGTTTTTCAATAAACCGGCGAGCCGCCTGACTGCTGCAGAGGCGGCGTTGTTGGCGGCGGTATTACCAAACCCTATCCGTTATCACGTCAGCAAACCTACCGGCTATGTTATGCGGCGTCAGCAATGGATTTTGCGCCAGATGGGGCAACTTGGCGGAGAAAGTTTCCTGAAAGTCAATCGACTCTATTAACAAACCTGATTGACGGAGGGGGATGCGCTACCCGATGGTTTCCATTTTTTTGGGGTCACATAGGAAATCATAATAGCCATAAGAGAGGTATATCATGCGGTATGGCATAGCTTTTCTGATGATGCTGTTGCTGTGGAGTATGGTGGCGTCGGCAGGCTTACCCGTCGTGCAAAACGACAATTCTGCTTATGTATTTTTGCAGGCGGACAAACTGACGCAGGTAAAACAGCAACTGCGCAACCAGACTGCCCCAGCGCAGATGCAACTCGCTTATCAGCAATTGTTACGGGCGGCGGATCAGGCCATGAAAAAACCTGACCTGTCGGTTACTCAAAAACTTTCAACACCGCCGGGAGGCAGCCGCCACGATTATTTCAGCCTGGCGGCATACTGGTGGCCGGACCCACGGCAGCAAGACGGCCTACCCTGGATTCGGCATGACGGCAAGGTAAACCCCGCAACCAAAGAGGAAGAGACGGATGCTATCCGGCTGGCGACGTTTACCGACCGGGTATCAGTGCTCACTTTGGCCTGGTATTTCTCGGAACGGCCCGAATATGCCGGTAAAGCCATTGCTATGATTCGCACCTGGTTTATGGCCCCCAGTACGCGTATGAACCCAAACCTGAATTATGCGCAGGCTATCCCCGGCAGAAATGGCGGGCGTGGAGCCGGCGTTCTCGACGGGCGATTTTTTGCCACGCGTCTTGTTGATGCGTTGCTTATGTTACAGCGGGCTCCAGGGTGGGGCGGGCAGGACGAGCAGCAGATGCGTCAATGGATGAGGGAATACCTGAGCTGGCTGCTGACCAGTCATAACGGCAGGCAGGAAGCGGCGGCGAAGAATAATCATGGTAGCTGGTATGCGGTGCAGGTAGCCGGTATCGCCGCTTATCTAGGCCAACCGGAAACGGTGAAGGCGATGATAGCGTTACAACGCCAGAAACTTGACCATCAACTGGCGTCTGATGGCTCTCAGCCGGAAGAGTTGGCGCGTACCCGATCGTTTCATTACAGCGGCTTCAATCTGCAAGCGGTTGCTCTGATGGCGATGGTCGCAGAGAAATATGGCGATAACTTATGGCAGTATCGGACGCCTCAGGGGGCGAGCCTATTATCGGCACTGGATTTCATGGCTCTCTATCTGGATGAATCACGGCCCTGGCCGTATAAAGCGATGACACAAGGGAGCCGGGATAGCAGCCCGTTAATACCATTGATGCTGCAAGCCGAGCAAGCCATAGGCGTTTCACGTTATCAGGCTGCTATTCGACAGGCGGGTTTTACGCCGTTGCTGACGGGAGCGGCGTCAGGGCAGGCCGATGTTGATATCCGTGTTGACGCACGGCGTAGCATTTGGCTGTTATCGCCGCCGGTCAGTGGAGCAGCACCGAAGTGATGAACAATCCATGAGCTATACCGCACCTGAAGTATGACGGAGGTGTGATTAAAAGCGTGTCATCGGGAGAAATCGTGCCGTGGGTGGATGTGGCGGCCAATCAATCATGGCCGCCATGAAAAGCAGGATCAATTAATCAAGATAGACGAAGGCGGTCGTCACGTGTTTGACCCCCCCCACCTTGCTGGCGATCTGGGCTGCTGATGTCGCTTCCCGACGGGTGACCAGGCCCAACAGGAAGACTTCGCCGCTTTCGGTGGTTACTTTCACGTTAGATGATTTTACCGTATCGCTAGCCAGCAACTGAGAACGCACTTTGGTGGTTATCCAGGTATCCATTGAGGCGGTACCCAGTGAGATGGGCGTACCTTTGCGAATCTCGTTGTAAACTTCGGTGGTGCCTTCAACGCCCATCGCAATCTGTTTGGCCCGGTTTGCCAGCTCCGTTGAAGGAGATTGGCCGGTCAGCAGGACTTTACCCTGATAGGCGGTTACGGAGATCCGCGCTTCTTTGGTTAACTGCGTGTCCTTACTCAGTGCGTTGGATACCCTAACCTCCAGCGTCCCGTCATCGACCTGAGTGCCGACTGTTCTTGGATCGGTCGCGGATTTGGTTGCCACTGCGGCGCTACCAATCGCGACGGCGCCAATACAACCCTGCAGCATCAGACAGGCAGACAGCACGGCAATGCAAGAGTAGATCCTCATGGGGTGCTCCTTAATCGTTCTGGTGTGGAAAAAGTGTGTTATCAATCAAATCGCACAAACAGTTGACGGTTAGCATATGCATTTCCTGAATACGGGCGCTGCGATGCGACGGGATGCGAATCTCCACATCCTGTTGGCCTAATAAGCCGGCCAGTTCACCACCATCGTAGCCGGTCAAGGCGACAATGGTCATATCCCGTGTAACGGCGGCTTCGACGGCTTTGACGATATCACGGCTGTTGCCGCGCGTGGATATCGCCAGCAATACATCGCCGGCCTGTCCCAGCGCCCGCACTTGCTTGGCATAGACTTCTTCATGCAAGCGATCATTGGCGATAGCGGTTAAGACCACATTATCGGCATTAAGTGCAATCGCAGGCAGACTAGGACGTTCGGTTTCAAAACGATTAATCATACTGGCGGCAAAATGCTGTGCGTTGGCGGCAGACGTACCGTTACCACAGCACAGGATTTTGTTGCCATTGAGCAGCGATTGCACCATTGCCAGAGCAGCGCGTGAAATGGCGTCAGGTAACGCTTCCGCCGCCGCAATCTGTGTTTGAATGCTTTCAGTGAAACAGACTTTAATTCTATCGAGCACGTTCTGTTAACCTGTTTTGAAGTTAAAAATCATGGCGTTAATCAGATTGTCCAAATGCATTGGGCAACCATTCCACCTGCGAGCCGGTTATGGCCAGTACGTCGAAACGACAATCCGTGGAATCAAGACTGGCGCCCTGACGGGCTAACCATACCGCCGCGGCATGTAGTAACGCGCGCTGCTTTTGCCGGGTGACGCTGGCTGCTGCGCCGCCAAAGTCGTGATTACGGCGGTAACGTACCTCAATAAATACCAAGATGTCGCCATCGCGCATTATCAGGTCCAGTTCACCTCCGCGAACCGTCACGTTGGATGCGACAAAAACCAGCCCGGCGCGTTCAAGATGGCGTCGGGCCAAGTTTTCGTAGCGATCGCCGGTGATGCGCCGATTCAGGAGGCCGGCACCAACTGTCCCTGGCGGAACTGCAGCCAGGTAAGTTTACGGTTGACGACGCAATCCGACGAGGCGCTGAGTATACCGGTTGCACCGGAGAGAGAACTTCCCGGTTGGTGCAATTGCGAAAAGTCGCTGGCCAGTTTCCAGGCATCCATCCCCATGGCGAACAGTCGAACCAGCGAATAGTCGTTGCGGAACTGGGTACTGACTTGCTGCATTAATGCCGGGCTGGCGCCGGTTAGTAATGGGATATCGCTAAACTGTAGTCCTTCCATTTCAAACCGGAAATCCGGCCCCAAACCTGCCTGATAACTGCGTGAGCTGGCGTAGAGCGCCGGGCGCGAGGCCCCCTTGTTGCGCATGTCGATCATGGGCTTGAGCAAGGCCAGTTCGTCTGGCGTTGCGATGATATAAATCGCATCCACGTTGCCGTCGCTGGTGACGGCCGCGATCGGCGGCGCTTGATTCGGTATGGTCAGGCCGCCAACCGTGGTCGAGGGCTGCGGCGCAGATGCCGCCGTGATAACCGGCTGACCATTTAACGGAATGCCCGCACCGCTGTTGATCGCTTGTTTCAGGTCATACATGCTGCCGGTGCGTTGTTGTAATACCACGCCGCCGGACTGTTGTTGCCAGGACTTAGCAAACGCCGCCACCACCCGGTCTCCCAGATTGCCGCGCGGCGCCAGAATCAGCGGGTGCTGTTTGCCCTGTTTGTGGATGAATTGTGCCGCGTCGGCCGCCTCATCTTCCGGCGATAGCGCGAAATAGCAGATATTCGGATTCGGCTGGATGTGCTCCGGTTGATTCAGCGCCAGCACATTCAGTGAAGGGTTAAGCCCCGGCAGCTGTTCCACCTCGTTTTTGAGCAGCGGCCCGACGATGGTGGTAGCGCCGTCTTTCTGCGCCTGAGCAATCACATTAGCCAGTGCCTGATTCGAGGTGTCATAGACTTTCACCGGAATCGTGCCGGCGGTCGCAGCCGTTAGCGCCGGCATAACGGTTGTTGCCGCTGCAGGCGTTGGCGAAACGGCGGATGGCGTGCTCGACGCAGGCGACGGCACGGCAGGCGCTCCCGGGGTAGCCGCCGCCGCGTTATTGGCTGCCTGCGCCAACTGGGCCGGTTGAGCCGGCATCGCCAGCGAAGCCTGGCCGCTTCTGGCGGCGCTAAACCCTTGCTGAATAGCATTGGCGAATGCTTGCGCCTGTCCGTTTAACGGCAACAGCAACGCGATGGCGTTACCGCCCGCCGCAGCGGTTTCTCCGGTAGTCGGAGCCGCCGCCGCAGGCGGAGTACCACCCAATTGCGATGGCAGTTGTTTAGCCGCCGGGTGGCGTGGGTAACGTTTCTTCCAGTCTTCTATGGCCGCTTGCAGATCGGAGGGAACCTGCGCTTTCGTCTGCCAGAGGTTCAGCAGATCCAGCCAGCCTTGCAGGGTATTTTCGTCGACGTTGATGACCATCGAGCTGAGATCCTGCTGATTAAGGCGGGTCAGCGCAGTCCAGGTTTGGTCGATATTCCGCTGGTGGGCATCCCCTTGCAGCAACGGTTCCAGCCCGATATAGGCACGGATCAACGTCAGCGAGGTGCGATCCTGCGCGGCTTTGATTTGTGCCTGGTAGTAGCGTTCCTGCTGTTGGGGCGACAGCGATTTCACGTCCAGTTGTGCCAGCATGGTGTTGGCGGCGTTCATGTCGTTCTGGGCGACCGCCAGTTCAGCGGTGAGCAGGCGTTGTTCCTGGCGCTGTTTGTCGCCAAGTTGGGACGGCAGCGTACCTAACTGGTTGCCGGCCTGAGGCAGTTTCCCCTCCTGAATCAAGGCATGAATCGCAAGTAATTGCCAGTCAGCCTTGCTATCATCACTACTTTGCTGCATCTGCTGCAGGTAGTAATCGGAGGATGCGCCGGCTTTGCCCTCTACGCGTTGCTGCGTTGCGGGACTTTGTGGGGCTTGGCTGGGGCAGCCAGCGAGAAACAGTGCCGCCAGCATGACAGGAACCAAGCGGCCTGCATGGGTACGGACAGAATTTAACGGAAGCATACTGTATCCAGTGATGTTTTAACGATGCTCAATATTAAATCGGCAAACCGGATGAAACAATGAATCAAGACCAACAAGCTCAGATTTCCGCCTCCACGCTTTACATTGTTCCCACGCCCATCGGCAATCTGGCGGATATCACGCAGCGAGCGCTGACGGTGTTGCAACAGGTTGATCTTATTGCCGCAGAAGATACTCGTCATACCGGTTTATTGTTACAACATTTCGCGATTAATGCGCGCTTGTTCGCACTCCATGACCACAATGAGCAGCAAAAGGCGGAACAATTGCTGGCGCGATTGCAACAAGGCATGAGCATTGCGCTGGTGTCGG
The DNA here is from genome assembly GCF_007210685.1 of Dickeya sp. ws52. NCBI lineage: Bacteria > Pseudomonadati > Pseudomonadota > Gammaproteobacteria > Enterobacterales > Pectobacteriaceae > Dickeya > Dickeya sp. ws52. The sequence goes on along the minus strand of NZ_SZVX01000017.1, from coordinate 24,721 downwards.
ATGCCGGTACGCCGCTGATTAACGACCCCGGTTATCATCTGGTGCGTCGTTGCCGCGAAGCCGGCGTGCGCGTGGTGCCGCTGCCGGGGCCTTGTGCGGCGATTACGGCGTTGTCCGCCGCCGGCTTGCCGTCGGATCGCTTTTGCTATGAAGGGTTCCTGCCCGCCAAGACCAAAGCGCGCAAAGATACGCTGCGCGACCTGCTGGAAGAGCCGCGTACATTGATTTTCTATGAATCAACGCACCGATTGCTGGATAGCCTGCAGGATATGGTCGAGGTCTGGGGGCCGACGCGTTATGTGGTTCTGGCGCGGGAACTGACCAAAACCTGGGAGTCGTTGTACGGCGCGCCGGTAGCGGAACTGCTGGCCTGGGTACAACAGGATGAGAACCGTCGCAAAGGCGAAATGGTGCTGATTGTGGAAGGGCACCAGCCAGATGAAGAGGCGCTGTCTGCGGCGGCCTTGCGTACTCTGCACCTGTTGCGGGCGGAGTTGCCGCTGAAGAAAGCGGCGGCGCTGGCGGCGGAGATCCACGGCGTGAAAAAAAATGCGCTTTACCGCTACGTGCTGGAACAAGAAAACGGTGACGGTGAATCGGAAGATGACAAGTAGGACGATTTATCCTATCATCCGCGCCGAAGTTGACCAGACAGTCGCCGCTTCATTGCCGTCCTCCGTTAGGGGGAGACAGATGAAGGGGAGGAAAGTCCGGGCTCCATAGGGCAGGGTGCCAGGTAACGCCTGGGGGGGAAACCCACGACCAGTGCAACAGAGAGCAAACCGCCGATGGCCCGCGCAAGTGGGATCAGGTAAGGGTGAAAGGGTGCGGTAAGAGCGCACCGCGCGGCTGGTAACAGTCCGTGGCACGGTAAACTCCACCCGGAGCAAGGCCAAATAGGGGTTCACATGGTACGGCCCGTACTGAACCCGGGTAGGCTGCTTGAGCCAGCGCGCGAGCTCTGGCCTAGATGAATGACTGTCCACGACAGAACCCGGCTTATCGGTCAACTTCACTCTTTCAGAAGCCCCGCCGCTCGGCGGGGTTTTTTTATACCTTCCATCCAGCGGTATTGGGAAACGTCAAATTTATTGACAATCATCATCATGGGAATCCGACTGTATCGATAACTCGGTAGGGGTAAAGTAATCCCCATCGGTACTTATACCTACACGATTACTAAGGATACCTCTATGAGTTCTTCCCGGATGCCGGCACTGTTTCTGGGCCATGGTAGCCCCATGAATGCGCTGGATGAAAATGAATACACACAGGCCTGGCGTAAACTGGGCGAAACCCTGCCGCGCCCGAAAGCGATTGTCGCGGTATCCGCACATTGGTATACCCGCGGTACGGCGGTGACGGCGATGATCAAGCCGCGCACTATTCATGATTTCGGCGGTTTCCCCCAGGCATTATTTGATACCCAGTATCCTGCGCCTGGCGCACCAGACGTGGCTAAACGGGTGCAGGAGATACTGGCGCCGGTGTCGGTATATGCGGACCAACAGGAGTGGGGATTGGATCACGGCACCTGGGGGGTACTGATTAAGGTTTATCCGCAAGCGGATATTCCGATAGTACAGCTCAGCATTGACGGCACCAAACCGCCGGCTTATCACTATGAACTGGGCCGCAAACTGGCGGCGCTGCGGGATGAAGGCATTATGATCGTCGCCAGCGGCAACGTGGTACATAACCTGCGGATGATCAAGTGGAATGGCGATGGTTCTCCCTATAGCTGGGCGACGTCGTTCAACGATTTTGTCCGTAGTCATCTGGACTGGCGGGGCAATGCGGCGGAGCATCCGCTGGTGAACTTCATGCAGCATAATGATGCCGCGCTGTCTAATCCGACGCCGGATCATTTCCTGCCGCTGTTGTACGTATTGGGTAGCTGGAATGGTCAGGAGCCTGTTTCCACGCCGACGGACGGCATTGTGATGGGTTCGCTCAGCATGATGTCGGTGCAGGTGGGGTAAAATGGGCGATAGTCGGTAAAACTTATCGCCCGTCAGGGCGATAAGCATGATGACGGCCAGACGTGGACATTAATCCAGAATGATATGCGGATAGAAGCGGGACAAATCCTGAGTAATCAGTTCCCGGTCTTCCCGTAGCCCGATACCGCAAGGCGTGTCGCCCACCAGCCAACTACCGATCAGCGTATAGCTGTCGTTGAATCTGGGCAGCGGGTGGAATTGCTGTACGATGGCGCCTTCTTCACCGTAGGGGCCGTCCACCGCCGCTACCTGTTTACCTTGCCGATAAATCTGTATGTTGGCGCCTTCGCGGGAAAACAGCGGTTTAACCACGTAGTCGCTCATGGCCGGCGGGTTATCTTCGGTGAAGTAGGCCGGCAGCAGGTTGGGGTGGTTGGGGAACATCTGCCATAACAGCGGCAGTAATGCCTTGTTGGAGAGAACGCTTTTCCAGCCCGGCTCCAGCCAGCGCACCCCGGCGTCCGCCAGCTTGGTGGAGAAGGTTTCACGCAACATGAACTCCCACGGGTAGAGTTTGAACAGGTTGCCGATGGTGTTGTCCTGCAAGTCGGTGAATTGACCGCGGTCTCCCAGACCAATCTCGTCGATGTACAGGAACTGACTCGGAATGCCCGCTTCTTGCGCACAGTCTTGCAGATACTGAACCGTCCCGCGATCTTCTTGCGTATCACGACAGCAAGTGAAATGCATACGGCCGAAACCGTGATGGGTACGCAGATACTCAAAACGTTCGATCAGCTTTTCCTGCAGGCTATTGTACTGATCGGCATTCGGCGGCAAGTGGCCTGCCTGGATCTGATCTTCCAGCCAGATCCACTGAAAGAATGCCGACTCGTATAAAGAGGTTGGCGTATCGGCGTTATTTTCCAGTAATTTTGCCGGGTGCTTGCCGTCGTAAGCCAGATCCAGCCGCGCGTACAGCGCAGGCTGATGCGATAGCCAGGAACCGCGTACGAAATCCCAGGTGTGGCGGGGAATTCGGAATTTGGTCAGCAGCGCTTCGCTGTTGACCACTTTATCGACCACCTGCAGACACATCTGGTTCAGTTCGGCGGTAGTCTCTTCCAGCTCTTCAATTTGCGCCAGCGTAAACTGGTAACAAGCGTCTTCACACCAGTAGGGCTCGCCATACAGGGTGTGGAAGCTGAAGCCATATTCGGCCGCTTTTTCCCGCCAGTCCGGGCGTTCGTTAATCGCAATACGTTTCATAGCAGGCGACCTTATCCCCCAAAGGAGCGACGAACCGGCGTTTCACTGCTGGTTGAGCGGGAGCCGGTGCCGCTGGCGTAGCCACCACTGCTGCTGGTGGAACTGGTTGCGGCACGATCTTTATCCCGATTGTCGGTCATATTGGCCGCCGGCGTGCTATTGAGTTTATTCACCGTGTCGCCAAAACCGCCTCGGGTAGTGGTGATGCTGGATGGCTTAACGCTGGAGGTCGGTTTGGGCGTCAGCGTGTCTTTAGGAACGCTGATGTTCTGCCCGGTCGTAGCGCCGTAGCTTTTACCGCCGGCATCCACATAGCTGCCGCTAGCCGGATTATTGGGTGTATTCGGACGGAAGACCGGTTGCTGGGCAAAATTGTTGCCGCCCATCAGTTTCCCCATCATGAACCCAGCCATCAGCGGCATCCAAAAACTACCGCTTTGTTGCGGCGCTGCACTGGCCGTGGTACTTGAACCTGAACCTGAACCTGACCCTGACTGGGTGCACTGGCTTTCGCCGAATGCCGCCACGCACTCTTCACGAGTGGCGTATTTGGGCGCGGTTCTTTCCGCCTCTTTTAACGCGTTGTTATAAGTGGCGGCGCACTGATCTTTCATCGATGGATTGGCACGGGAACAATCGTCCGCATTCTGATAGAGCGAGACGGTTTCATCGGATTTTTCGCAGCCGGCGAGGATGAACACGGTACTGACCGCCAACGCCATGGGGGCAATGCGGTAACCCCAGCGTTTACGAAAACGAGCGTGGTTAATGTCTGATGTTCTTTTCATCGGTTAGTCCCAGGGGGAAAAGGGCATCATGCCCATCATGTTAATAATAAGTATGCAGGTATAAAGCGTGGTTAAGCATAGGAGAAGGGCGAGCGGCTTGTAAAGCGCCGACGTCTTGGGAAAACAAAACGCCGTTTAATTACCGCCGCCATAAAACAGGGGAACCGTGCGGGTTCCCCTGTAATACGACTAGGGCTTGGCCTTGGCGGGGGTTTTGGCCGTGACCGGGGTTGCGGCCGGCGCCGGCGCATCGTCGCCGATGGCGGCAGACGTAGAAACCGGTTTACCCAGCATGGCGTTCAGCGTACGCAGGTCGTCTTCATTCAACGTACCGAGCGCTTGCTTGAGGTTCAACTGGTTAATCAGATAGTCATAACGTGCGCCGGACAATTGCTGTTTGGCGTTGTACAGCGTGGTGGTAGCGTCCAGCACGTCAACGATGGTACGTGTCCCCACCTGATAACCGGCTTCCATCGCATCCAGCGAGCTCTGTGCGGAGACTACCGCCTGTTTGTAAGCGTTGACGCTACTGATGGAGGCGGAAATGTTGTTATGTGCGGAACGCAGCGTCTGGATCACCGAACGGTGCGCGCTTTCCATGTTCTCACTGGAAGCGACGAAGCTGTGCTGCGCCTGTTTCACTCTGGATGACGTGCCGCCGCCGCTGTAGATCGGTAACGAGAAGCTCAGACCGACCTGATTCTGGCCCACGTAGGTGTCGTTAAAATTGTTGCCGACCGCGTTGGAACCGGAATAGTTGGTGTTGGTGACGCCAGTGGATGCCGTCAGGTTCAGTGTCGGCAGATGGCCGCTTTCCGACGAGCGAATCTGCTCGCGAGCCAGATCCTGGCTCAGTCTGGCGGACAACAGGCTGAGGTTACGGTTTTCCGCTTCTTTCAGCAGGCTGTTCACCACGTCGGGTTTCTGCGGCGCGAAGCGGTCAATATTCAGTCCCGCCAGTTGCGGATAGAATTGACCGGTTACCTGGCGCAGGGTTTCCATGGCGTTATCCAGATTGTTGCGGGCGGTCACTTCGCTCGCCAGCACGTTGTCATACTGGGCACGCGCGTTCTGTACGTCGGTGATGGCAACCAAACCGACGTTGAAACGCTGAGTGGTTTGATCCAGTTCGCGGTAGATCGACTGTTTTTGTGCGCTAACGTAAGACAGCGAGTCGATCGCGCGCAGTACGTTGAAGTAGGCGGTTGCGGTGTTCAGCAGCAGCGTCTGCTGGGAGGTTTGATAGCTGACGTCCTGAATACCGGCCTGTTTTTCCTGCAGCGTCAAGGCACGCCACAGCGACATATTAAAGATTGACTGGGTGAGCTGCAGCGAAGCGCTGGTCGCATTGCTGTTAATGTCTTTGCGGTCGCGGTAGCCGCTGTTGTAGGTGTAGTCGGCGCCCAAACCCAGTTGAGGCAGCAAGGAAGAGCGCGCTTCATTAATTTTTTCGAAAGCCGCGTCTCGGGTGGCGGCGGCGCTGCGTAAATCCGGATTGGTCGTTTTAGCCTGCTGATAAACCTGTAGCAGGTCTTCGGCCTGACTGGCGGCAGTAAATCCACCCAGACTCAGGCTGATGAGAAGTGGGAGCAGTTTCTTCATTTGCATTCCTTGTTGTGCAGCAAAGTTTTTGGGTTGCGCCATCTGGAGACGATATACCTGCCGATTCTATCAGAATCGGCCAATCGAATTAGGTGGCTGATTGTGCCATCTTTTCCTTGCGGTTATCCCAAAAGCCTATTTTACTTAGCGGTTTGGGTTTGGGCACAATGCCCGGCAGCGTGTCGGTGACTGCCCCGGCAAGATGCCTTCCAGGGGCGCAAAGACATTGCGTTACTCTCCGGAGCGCCTCATTCTTGCCGGTAGACTTTTCCGTGCCTGATTATCCGTATCGGGCTGGCACGATTGCATGGTGACTGGCACGATTGCATGGTGAATAGTGCACAAAACGGGGAATGTCTGTCCACGTTTTCGCCACACAACAAATGGCTTACCTGCCGTGTTGTCCACAGGAGTTAAGTTTATGGCGTCCTCAGATACACATCCCGGTACTTTTGCCAAAGATGATGTAGAAATTATTGCACGCGAAACGCTCTATAAGGGGTTTTTTTCACTACAACGTTACCGTTTTCGTCACCGGCTGTTTAACGGCGGTATGAGTGATGAAGTGAGCCGGGAAATTCTGGAGCGTGGCCATGCCGTCGTACTGCTGCCTTATGACCCGGTACGCGACGAGGTGGTGTTGATAGAACAGATTCGGATCGCCGCTTACGATACCAGCGCGTCGCCATGGTTGTTCGAACTGGTGGCCGGCATGATTGAACCGGGCGAAAGTCAGGAAGAGGTCGCGCGTCGTGAAGCGCAAGAAGAAGCCGGATTGGTGGTGCGGCGTTGTCATCCGGCGCTCAGCTATCTGGCCAGCCCCGGCGGCACCAGCGAGCGCCTGGCTATTTGGGTCGGCGAAGTGGATTCCCGCACCGCAAGCGGTATTCACGGGTTAGCGGAAGAGAACGAGGATATCCGCGTACATGTGGTCAGCCGTGAACAGAGCTATCAGTGGGTGGAGCAGGGCATTATTGACAACGCCGCCTCTGTCATTGCCTTGCAATGGTTGGCACTGCACCATGAGACATTAAAAAAAGCCTGGGTGGACGGATGATGAAGCGCTATACCCCGGATTTCCCGGAAATGATGCGGTTGAGCGAAGTCAACTTCGCACAGTTGCGCCGTTTGCTGCCCCGTAATGAAGAGGTGGGCGCAGCGGTGGTGTATCAGGTTCATAACGCGCATTATCGTTTAACTATTCTTGAGTCTACCCGTTATACCGCGCTGGTGGAGATTCAACAAATTGCGCCGTCCGTCAGTTACTGGAGCCTGCCGACGCTGGTGGTGCGCTTATATTACGACGCGATGGTTGCGGAAGTGTGTTCCAGTCAGCAGATCTTCCGCTTTAAGGCACGTTATGATTATCCGAATAAGAAGTTACATCAGCGTGACGAAAAGCATCAAATTAATCAGTTTCTTGCCGACTGGCTAAGATATTGCCTGGCGTGTGGTTCAATGTCGGTTCCCGTTCATTAGACATATATCCGCCATCCTTGAGATTGCAGGGGCGTTGGTCGCTTTGCTGCATGTGGGGTATTTAAGGGTAGAGAAGATTTGTTAGGCAGATTGCAAAGACCCAAGGACATTATTTGGAAAGCCTGTTGACACTTCCTGTGGCGCGTGGGGCCAGAATCAGGATTTTACAAATAACAGATACCCACCTTTTTGCCGCCGAGCAGGGGACTCTGCTCGGCGTGAATACTTACCGCAGCTATCAGGCGGTGCTGGCGGCCATCGCGGCGCAGCAACTTGATGTTGATTTGATTACCGCCACCGGAGATTTGGCGCAAGACCATACGCAGGACGCGTACACGCATTTTGCTCATGGTATCCGTCGTTTTAATGCGCCTTGTGTCTGGTTGCCCGGCAACCATGACTTTCAACCCGCCATGGTGGATGTGCTGGCGCGTTCGGGAATCGTACCTTCCAAACATGTGCTGCTGGGCGATCACTGGCAGGTCATCCTGCTGGATAGTCAGGTGTTCGGCGTACCGCACGGCGAGCTGAGCGAATACCAACTGGAGTGGCTGGAGCGCAGCCTGCTCAGTCAGCCGGCGCGTCATACGTTACTGATGCTACACCATCATCCGTTACCGTCTGGTTGTACCTGGCTTGATCAACATAGCCTGCGCAATGCCCACAGTCTGGACGCGTTGCTGGCGCGCTTCCCGCAGGTGCGTACCGTATTGTGCGGCCATATTCATCAGGAAATGGATCTGGACTGGAACGGCCGCCGCCTGCTGGCGACGCCATCGACTTGCGTACAATTCAAACCGCACTGCACCAATTTCACCATTGATAATGTCGCACCCGGCTGGCGCTATCTGGAACTATTGCCGGATGGCGAAGTGGAAACCCAGGTATGCCGCCTTGATGGTAATGAATTTTTGCCGGATATGGATTCGGACGGTTACTGATGCCCACCCTGCTTTATCTTCACGGTTTCAACAGTTCTCCTTTGTCAGCCAAAGCCACGGCGTTGCAGCAGTGGCTGGCGGAGCACCATCCCCATATTGACATGTTGGTGCCGCAATTGCCGCCTTACCCGGCGGATGCGGCGGAAATGGTGGAACAACTGGTGATGGAGCGAGCCGGACGGCCGCTCGGTCTGGTCGGTTCGTCCATGGGCGGCTATTACGCGACCTGGTTATCCCAGCGTTTTCGTTTGCCGGCGGTGGTGGTCAACCCGGCGGTGCGATCTTATGAGCTGTTGCTCGATTTTCTGGGAGAACAGCGTAACCCCTACACCGGCGAGCAATATGTGTTAGAGTCACGGCACATTTATGATCTCAAGGTGATGCAGGTCGAGCCGCTGGAATCTCCGGATTTGCTGTGGTGCCTGCTACAGACCGGGGATGAAGTGCTGGACTATCGTCAGGCTGTGGCCTATTACACCACTTGTCGTCAGACGGTGGAGTCCGGCGGTAATCACGCGTTTGTAGGGTTCGAACACTACTTTGCGCCGATTATCGACTTCCTCGGGCTCACGGCAGACTGAGTCATCCTGGCGTCGTCGCGATGACCGGACGGCGCTCATCATCACCCGTATTCCGTCATATCGGGCGGGTCAACATGCTTTGACGGCGTTTTCATCCTGATAATCGACGCTTGGCGTGTTGCCGGCGCCACGTATAATCGCGGAATACCGTCTGACTTTCAAACAACGACAACATGCATTCTAACCATGACGCAATCAAGTTATAACGCTGATGCGATTGAAGTCCTCAGCGGGCTGGAGCCGGTGCGCCGCCGTCCGGGGATGTACACCGATACCACCCGTCCCAACCATCTGGGACAAGAGGTGATTGATAACAGCGTCGACGAAGCGCTGGCTGGTCACGCTCGTCGCATTGATGTGATTCTGCATCCCGATCAATCGCTGGAAGTGATTGACGATGGGCGCGGTATGCCGGTGGACATCCACCCGGAAGAGGGGGTCCCCGCCGTCGAGCTGATCCTGTGCCGCCTACATGCCGGGGGCAAATTTTCCAACAAGAACTACCAGTTTTCCGGCGGCCTGCACGGCGTAGGGATTTCCGTGGTCAACGCGCTGTCCACCCGGGTGGAAGTGACGGTGCGTCGCGACGGCCAGGTCTACGACATCGCTTTTGAAAATGGCGACAAAGTACAGGAGCTGACGGTAACCGGCACTTGCGGGCGCCGCAACACCGGTACACGAGTGCATTTCTGGCCGGATGCTTCATTCTTCGATAGCCCGCGCTTTTCCGTGTTGTCCCTGACGCATCTGCTGAAAGCCAAGGCGGTGTTGTGTCCCGGTGTGGAAATCGTCTTTAAAGACGGCGTGAACGATACCGAACAGCGTTGGTGTTATCAGGGCGGCCTGAGCGATTACCTGTGCGAAGCGGTCAACGGGTTGCCGACGCTGCCGGAGAAACCGTTCGTCGCCGCGATTCCCGGCGATACCGAAGCGGTAGAGTGGGCGCTGTTATGGTTGCCCGAAGGCGGCGAGTTGCTGACGGAAAGCTACGTTAACCTGATTCCGACTCTGCAAGGCGGGACTCACGTCAACGGATTGCGACAAGGGTTGCTGGATGCGATGCGTGAATTTTGCGAATTCCGCAACATACTGCCGCGCGGCGTGAAGCTTAGCGCGGAAGACATCTGGGAGCGTTGCGCTTATGTGTTATCGCTGAAGATGCAGGACCCGCAGTTCGCCGGTCAGACCAAAGAGCGGTTATCGTCGCGCCAGTCGGCGGCGTTCGTTTCCGGCGTGGTTAAAGATGCATTTAGCCTGTGGCTGAACCAGAACGTACAGGCGGCGGAACAGTTGGCGGAGATGGCTATCTCCAGCGCTCAGCGCCGTATGCGCGCCGCCAAAAAAGTGGTGCGTAAGAAGCTGACCAGCGGCCCGGCGTTGCCCGGCAAGCTGGCGGATTGTACCTCGCAGGATCTGAGCAAAACCGAGTTGTTCCTGGTGGAAGGGGATTCAGCGGGCGGCTCTGCTAAACAGGCGCGCGATCGTGAATACCAGGCGATCATGCCGCTCAAGGGGAAGATCCTCAATACCTGGGAAGTCTCGTCGGATGAAGTGCTGGCATCGCAGGAAGTGCATGATATTTCGGTGGCGATCGGCATCGATCCGGACAGCGAAGACCTGAGCCAACTGCGTTATGGCAAGATCTGTATTCTGGCGGATGCGGATTCGGACGGGCTACACATTGCCACGCTGTTGTGTGCGCTGTTTGTGCGCCATTTCCGTGCGCTGGTGCGGGGCGGTCATGTTTATGTCGCCATGCCGCCGCTCTACCGTATCGACCTCGGCAAAGAGGTGTACTACGCACTGGATGAAGAAGAGAAAGCGGGCATTCTGGAGCAGCTCAAACGCAAGAAAGGCAAGCCTAACGTCCAGCGTTTCAAAGGGTTGGGCGAAATGAACCCGATGCAACTGCGCGAAACCACACTCGACCCGAATACGCGTCGCCTGGTGCAGCTCACGATTAATGAGCAGGATATCGAGCAGACGCTGGCGACCATGGATATGCTGCTGGCGAAAAAACGCTCCGAAGATCGCCGCAACTGGTTGCAGGAGAAGGGCGACAAGGCAGAGCTTGACGTCTGACGCCGGGGCACGATGAAAGTCACGCTGGAAGAGATGCAGGCATTCGTCGCGGTGGTGGACAGCGGGTCCGTCACCGCCGCCGCCGGACAGCTTGGGCAGACCGCGTCCGGGATCAGCCGGGCGCTGGGGCGGCTGGAAAGCAAGCTCGGCATGACGTTGCTGCACCGCACGACTCGTCGTCTGGCGTTGTCGGAAGAAGGTCAGATATTCCTGCAACATGCGCGCGACGTATTGCAAAAGGTGGAGTTGGCGGAAGAACAGATAGCACTGCGCCGCAGGAAACCCAGCGGGCGGCTACGCATCAATGCCACCGCCTCACTCATGCAGCATTTTATCGTGCCGCTGATTCCGGAATTTCGCCGCCGTTATCCCTGTATTTCGCTGGAATTGAACACCGACGACGAGATTATCGATTTGCTGGAACAGCGTACCGATATCGCGATTCGCATCGGTGAACTGCGTGATTCCAGTATCCATGCCCGGCCGCTGGGCGCCACCCGGCTGTGGATTCTGGCCAGCCCGGAATACCTGAACCGCCACGGCACGCCACTCAGCGTAGAGGCGCTGTCCGGACATACGTTGCTGGGATTTACCCAATCTGCGTCGCTCAATCTTTGGCCGTTACGCAGCGCATTAGGCGACGATTACCCGATTGTGCCGACGATTGCCGCGTCCAACGGTGAAATTCTGCGTCAACTGGCGCTGCGTGGCGAGGGCATTGTGTGTTTGTCGGATTTTATGACCCGCGACGATGTGGCGGCTGGTCGGCTGGGGCAGATTTTGGTGGAAGAGACGCGAGACAAACGTGTGCCGATCAACGCGGTATATTACCGCAACACCGAGCTGGCCAGCCGGATCGTCAGCTTTCTGGATTTTCTGAGTGAAAAGGTGGCGCAGCATCCGCTCTAACCGGGAAGCGAAAGCCGCGCCGAGGGTAGATTAAAACAAGGTGACCGACATCAGGCGAAAACCTGATCAAGGTGCGCACGGTAGCGGGCGATATCGCGCTCCACGTCCGGCTGTTTGATGACGTCGTTACAGATGAAAGTCGGCAGCGCCGACAGGCCGATGAACTGATTGGCTTTGTGGAACGGCAGGTATACGCCGTCTACGCCGACGCCGTGGAAGAACTGTTCGGGGTCGGTGAACGCGTCCAGCGGAGCGTTCCAGGTCAGCGACAGCAGGTAATATTTGTCCTGCAACAAGCCGCCGGAGCCGTATTTCTTGCTGTCGTCCGCACGGGTACGGCCGTCATTGTCGAACAAGATGCCGTGCCCGGTAGTGAATACCTCGTCGATGTACTTTTTCAGGATCCAGGGGACGTCCATCCACCAGCCGGGCATTTGGTAAATAACAGCGTCGGCCCACAGGAAATTCTGTATTTCCTGTTCGATGTCGTAACCGTCATCGACGGTAGTGATGCGCACCTGGCGGCCTTTGTCGCGCAGGAACGCGGCGGCGACATCCGTCAGGGTACGGTTGAGTTCGCCTTTGGAGTGGCCGAAGGATTTGCCGGCGTTGATGATGAGTACGTTATGCATGGCTGATGACCTCAAATGGCATAAATTGCGTTGAAAATTAGTCTATCCGGTCGTGTGACGGAGAAAAACGTGATTTGACGCACAACACTATTGCTGTGGCGTCAATAATGGTCGGATTGCGAAGGGCGATGTGCGATGACGCGGGATGCCGTGAAGAGAAACGCAACTTGCGGTACTATCCGGTCAGTTTCTGCCACCGCGTGGCTCATCACCTAAAAATAAGCGAGTTTTTTTGAACATGGCCATACGCCACGGTTTAAGGATTATTAATGAGTGACATGACTCATGACGGCGCAGAGCGTCTTGCGCTGCACACGTTTACTGAGAACGCCTATCTGAACTACTCCATGTACGTCATCATGGACAGGGCGCTCCCCTTTATCGGCGACGGCCTCAAGCCGGTTCAGCGTCGTATCGTGTACGCAATGTCTGAACTGGGGCTGAACGCCAGCGCCAAATTCAAGAAATCCGCCCGTACGGTGGGCGACGTGCTGGGTAAATACCACCCGCACGGCGACAGCGCCTGTTACGAGGCGATGGTGCTGATGGCGCAACCCTTCTCCTATCGTTACCCGCTGGTGGATGGCCAGGGGAACTGGGGGGCGCCGGATGATCCCAAATCGTTCGCCGCCATGCGTTATACCGAATCCCGCTTGTCGAAGTATGCCGAAGTGCTGCTGGGCGAGCTGGGACAAGGCACGGTGGATTACGTGCCGAACTTCGACGGCACGTTGCAGGAGCCGAAAATGCTGCCTGCCCGCTTGCCCAACATTCTGCTCAACGGTACTACCGGCATCGCGGTCGGTATGGCGACCGATATTCCGCCGCATAACGTGCGTGAAGTGGCCGCGGCGGCGATGGCATTGATCGACGAGCCGGACACGTCGCTGGAAGCGCTGCTGCGTTACGTGCAGGGGCCGGATTTCCCGACCGATGCGGAAATCATTACCCCGCGCGACGAGATCCGCAAAATGTACGAAAGCGGTCGCGGCTCGGTGCGTATGCGGGCAGTATGGAAGAAAGAGGACGGCAGTGTGGTGATCACCGCGTTGCCGCACCAGGTGTCGGGTGCGCGAGTGCTGGAGCAGATTGCCAGTCAGATGCGGGCCAAGAAGTTGCCGATGATCGACGATTTGCGCGACGAATCCGACCATGAGAACCCGACCCGGCTGGTGCTGGTGCCGCGATCCAACCGCATCGACTTCGATCAGGTGATGAACCATTTGTTCGCGACCACCGATCTGGAAAAAAGCTACCGCATCAACATGAACATGATCGGTCTGGATGGCCGCCCCAGCGTGAAAGGGTTGCGGGAAATCCTGACCGAGTGGCTGGCGTTCCGCCGCGATACCGTGCGCCGTCGGCTGAACTTCCGGTTGGATAAGGTGCTCAAGCGCCTGCATATTCTGGAAGGGTTGTTGATTGCGTTCCTGAATATCGACGAAGTGATTCATATCATCCGTAACGACGATGAACCGAAACCGGTGTTGATGGCGAAATTCGGCCTGAGCGATACCCAGGCTGAAGCCATTCTGGAATTGAAACTGCGTCATCTGGCCAAGCTGGAAGAGATGAAGATTCGCGGCGAGCAGGATGGTCTGGCGAAAGAACGCGACCAGATTCAGGCGTTGCTGGCGTCGGAACGCAAGATGAACAGCTTGCTGAAAAAAGAGATTCAGGAAGACGCCAAAGCCTACGGCGATGATCGCCGTTCACCGCTGCATGAACGCGGTGAGGCCAAAGCCATGAGCGAGCATGACCTGTCGCCGTCTGAACCGGTGACCATCGTGCTGTCGGAAATGGGGTGGGTGCGCAGCGCTAAAGGCCACGATATCGACCCGTCCGGCCTGAGCTACAAGGCGGGCGATGCTTACCGCGCCGCCGCCCGCGGCAAGAGTAATCAGCCGGTAGTCTTTATGGATTCCACCGGGCGCAGCTATGCGCTCGATCCACTGACGTTGCCGTCGGCACGCGGTCAGGGCGAGCCGTTGACCGGTAAGCTGACGCTGCCGCCGGGCGCTACCATCGAGCAGGTGTTGATGGCGGCGGATAACCAGCGGTTGCTGCTGGCTTCCGACGCCGGTTACGGCTTTATTTGTACCTTTGCCGATCTGGTGGCGCGTAACCGGGTAGGGAAAGCGGTGTTGACCCTGCCGGACCATGCGCGTGTTCTGCCGCCGCTGGAGTTGCAGCGTGATGATGAGCTGCTGCTGACCATTACTGCGGCCGGCCGTCTATTGCTGTTCCCGGTCGCCGACCTGCCGGCGTTATCCAAAGGGAAGGGCAACAAGATTGTCTCGATCCCGGCGGCGCAACTGGCCAGCGGCGACGATCGGATATTGTGGCTGATGACTATCGCGCCGCAATCGTCCGTTACCTTGTATGCCGGTAAGCGCAAGTACTCGCTACGCCCGGAAGAGCTGCAAAAGTATCAGGCCAGCCGCGGGTGCAAAGGTACGGCGCTGCCGCGTGGTTTACAACGGGTCGATCGCATTGAGGTCGAGTCGCCGGCCGGTATTGCAAGCGCCGGCGGCAGCGAAGAATAGCGTTTGTTGCGAAAGCTGGGGACCGTTACCTGTGTGGTCCTCGGTTTTGCGCCCTGTCCTGTCGAGGGGATGATGCCGGGATGGTCATTCCCGTCACGATTCCCTTTCGTTATATCCCGTTCGTCCGATGGTTGCCTTGGGGTTGGTCACGCGGTCTGCTGCGGCAAGGTTCGCCGTGTGTTTTACCGCGAAGCCGCTATACTAGCGGCGGCTGTTGGTTAATGAGGTTGCTATGTTATTTATTCTCCGGTTTTTGGTGGTGATTGTCTTTTCTGTTGTGGTTTGTCTGTTCGGCTTTGTGTACTGCCTGTTTACCCCCAAAGATCCCCGCCATGTTTCCCGGTTTGGGCGAATGTTCGGGCGTTTATCGGTGGTGTTTGGCCTCAAGGTGGAGATCCGTTGTCCGGAAGAGTCGCGCGTTGAGGGGAACTGCATTTATATTGCCAACCATCAGAACAACTACGACATGGTAACGGCGGCAAATGTGGTGATGCCGCGCACCGTGACGGTGGGTAAGAAAAGCCTGGTGTGGATCCCGTTTTTCGGCCCGCTGTACTGGCTGGCCGGTAATCTGTTGATTGATCGTGATAATCGAGCCAAAGCCCATGGCACCATCACCCAGGTGGTGAAGCATATTAAAGAGCGCAATATCTCGGTATGGATGTTTCCGGAAGGCACCCGCAGCCGCGGCCGTGGCCTGCTGCCGTTTAAGACCGGTGCGTTCCATGCTGCGATTGCCGCCGGCGTGCCGGTGGTGCCGATTTGTGTGTCCAGCACTCACAATAAAGTGAAGCTGAACCGCTGGAATAACGGCCATGTGATTATTGAGTTATTGCCGCCGGTGGACTGCAGTGGCTACAACAAAGAGCAAGTGCGTGAACTGGCCGCCCATTGCCATGACCTGATGGCGGCGAAAATCGCACAACTGGATGCCGAAGTCGCACAACGCGAAGCGGCTGAAAAACGCTGAGTCAGCGCGAGGATGCGCGGCGTGACCTTGCGGGCGGAATAATAGCCCGGTATGGAGTAAAGGATTGAACAGGTTTTCGGAGTCATTATGTCATTGAGTCGGCGTCAGTTTCTTCAGGCTTCAGGTATTGCGCTATGTGCCGGTGCAATGCCGCTGACGGCCAGAGCCGATGGCGGTAGTAAAAACCCGCTGCCTATTCCGCCGCTGCTGGAGTCTCGCCGCGGGCAGCCGGTGTTTCTGACCATGCAACGGGCGCACTGGGCGTTTTCCGGTGAGCGTAAAAACCCGGTGTGGGGATTTAATGGCCGTTATCTTGGCCCGACCGTGCGGGTGTTCAGTGATGACGACGTCAAGCTGGTCTACAGCAACCGCCTGAATGAGCCGGTGTCGATGACCGTCAGCGGCTTGCAGGCACCGGGGGCGCTGATGGGCGGCGCAGGGCGCATGATCCAGCCCAATATGGACTGGTCGCCGGTGCTGCCGGTACGTCAGGCGGCGGCGACCTGTTGGTATCACGCCAATACGCCCAATCGCATGGCGTCGCATGTCTATAACGGTCTGGCAGGGTTGTGGCTGGTGGAAGATAGCCTCAGTAAGTCGCTGCCGATCCCCAATCATTACGGTGTGGATGATTTCCCGCTGATTATTCAGGATAAACGGCTGGATAATTTCGGCGCGCCGCTATACAACCCACCCGGCAGCGGCGGTTTCATCGGCGATACGCTGTTGGTGAATGGCGCTCAGAACCCGTATGTGGAAGTGTCGCGCGGCTGGGTACGTTTGCGTCTGCTGAATGCGTCCAACGCCCGTCGTTATGTGATGCGTATGAGCGATGGCCGGCCGATGAGCCTTATTGCTAATGACCAGGGGTTTTTGCCTGCGCCGATGGCGCTGAGTCAAATCTCGCTGGCTCCCGGCGAGCGCCGCGAAGTGCTGGTTGATATGTCGCAGGGCGACGAGGTGACGTTGACCGCCGGCGAATCCGCCACCATCATGCAGCGGCTGCGCGGCTTGTTCGAACCCTCTACGATTTTGGTGTCGTCGGCGATATTGACCCTGCGGCCGACCGGCTTGTTGCCGCTGGTAACCAACACGCTGCCGATGCGGCTGTTGACCGATAATATTATCGACGGCGCAGTCAGCCGGACGCGCGAATTTCGCCTGGGCGACAGCCTGCCGGGGATTAACGGCGCCATGTGGGATATGAATCGCGTCGATGTACAAACTCAGGTCGGGCGCTATGAACGCTGGATTGTACATGCCGACCAGCCGCAGCCTTTCCATATTCAAGGCGCGGCGTTTTTGGTACGCAGCGTCAACGGCGGCCTGACGCCGCCGGAAGACAGCGGCTGGAAAGACACGGTATGGGTGGAAAATGATGTGGAGCTGCTGGTGTATTTCGGCCAGTTTTCCACACCGCAGTTCCCGTTTCTGTATTACAGCCACACGCTGGAAATGGCCGATCGCGGCTCGACCGCTCAGTTGGTGGTGCAGCCCTGACGGCGTCGCCCGTGCCTGTGACGTAGGAAACAAGCACGGGCGGCGTATTAGTCTTTGCGCGGCGCGTCGGTGCGCGGTTGGTCAGGGTCCGGCCCCAGACGTTTGCCGCAATCCAGTGTGGCGATTTCACTCAACTCTTCTTTCTCCAGCCGGAAATCAAACACCGCAAAGTTTTCACGAATACGCGCCGGCGTCACGGATTTGGGGATCACCACCAGACCGTTGTCCAGATGCCAGCGAATCACGATTTGTGCCGGCGTCTTACCGTATTTTTTCGCCAGCGCGTGGATCACCGGGTGGTCAAATACACCGTCGCCACCCTGCGCCAGCGGGCTCCAGGACTCGGTCTGGATATGGTGGGTAGTATTCCAGGTGTGCAGCATACGCTGCTGGAACAGCGGGTGTAGTTCTATCTGATTGATGACCGGCATCACGCCGGTTTCTTCTTTCAGGCGTTGCAGATGGTGTGGGTTGAAGTTGCAGACGCCGACGCTTTTCGCCAGCCCCTGTTCCTTGAGATTGAGTAACCCACGCCAGGCTTCGACATAGGTATTCTGTTCCGGCAACGGCCAATGGATCAGGTACAGGTCAACGTATTCCAGTTGCAGTTTTCGCAGGCTTTCTTCCAGCGCCTGACGCGGGTGCGCCTGGTCGCTGTTCCATAGCTTGGTCGTGATGAAGATATCGCTGCGTGGGACGGCGGTTTCCTGCAAGGCTTTGCCGACGCCCGCTTCGTTTCTGTAGATCGCGGCGGTATCAATAGCGCGGTAACCGATGTTCAGCGCTTCGGTAACGGCGGCTGTCGCTTGTTCATTACTGGCTTGCCATACGCCAAGCCCCAGTTGGGGCATGACATGGCCGTCAGCCAGTTTCACCAGAGGTTGCATCGTCATGTCGTTCTCCTTGTTATGCGCCTTCAGCGCCTGGCCGAGGAGGATTCTGTCGGCATGGCGGCAAGGTAGCGATGAGACAACAACGCCGCCGAAACGGCGGCGCATCAGGACTGTTTTTCACACCAGAATGGTTGTTACACCAAAATGATTGTTACACCAGAATGGTTGTTACACCCAACGAACTTTTCACACTTAACTCGTTTTTCACCTTGGACGGCACCTGCACGTCTGTGCGGCGCCGTGTTAAGTGTAGTCGAAAAGTCGGTGCGTCGCGGTTAGCGGGCGGCTTCGTACACGCGTTTGCTGATGTCCAGCGTGATGTCCTGGTGTTCGCCCAACGCGGTCATGCCGTGTTCTTCCAGTTTCGCGACCATCGCCGGGATCGAACTGCCGTCCAACTGGTAGTCCGACAGGCGGGTCGGTACGCCCATTTGTTCGAAAAAGGCGCGGGTGGCGGCGATCGCGCCATCAATACGCTGATCTTCCGTGCCATCGCGCAGGTTCCAGACGCGCTCTGCGTATTGCAGCAGTTTTTCACGTTTCTGGATGCGGCGTTCATTCAGCATGGCCGGCAGTACGATGGCCAGCGTCTGGGCATGATCCAGACCATGCATGGCGGTGATTTCATGGCCCAGCATGTGGGTCGACCAGTCTTGCGGTACACCGGCGCCGATCAGGCCGTTGAGCGCCATGGTAGCGCTCCACATGACGTTGGCGCGCACATTGTAATTCTGCTGCTCTTTCAGTGCGCGCGGGCCTTCTTCGGTAAGCGTCAGCAACAAACCTTCAGCGAAACGATCCTGCACTTTGGCGTCGACCGGGTAGGTCAGGTACTGTTCGACGGTATGAACGAAAGCATCGACTACGCCGTTGGCGATCTGACGCTCAGGCAAGGTGTAGGTAACGACCGGGTCGAGTACGGCGAAACGTGGGCATACCAGCGGATTCATAAACGCTTGCTTGTCGCCGCTGCTCTTGCGGGTAATGACCGCGCCGCTGTTGGATTCGGAGCCTGTTGCCGGCAGCGTCAGTACCACGCCCAGCGGGAGGGCGGTCTCTACCTGTGCGCCCCAGGTTTGCAGGATGTGCCACGGATCGTCGGCTGCGGTATAGTTTGCCGCCGCTGCGATGAATTTGGTGCCGTCGGCGACTGAACCGCCGCCTACCGCCAACAGAAAGTCGATTTTCTCCTTGCGAACGATCTCAACCGCCTTCATGAGCGTTTCGTAGGTCGGGTTCGGCTCGATACCGGAAAACTCCAGCACGTTATGGCCTTTCAGGGCGTTGATCACCTGGTCGAACACGCCGTTTTTCTTGATGCTGCCGCCGCCGTAAGTGATCAGGATACGGGCGTCCGCCGGGATTTGGTCAGCCAGAGCGGCGATTTGTCCTTCGCCGAACAGGATTTTGGTCGGGGTATGAAGCGTAAAGTTCTGCATGGTGAATTCCTTTATAGAGTGTTGCCGGGCCGGATGAGATTGACTGGTCCGGTTTGAAATCTTGCTGTAACCGCGCAGGCAGGGCATGGGCTTTATTCTCGGCTTCTCCTGAGATTCCAGCAATGCTCATTTCTCGCCGTGTCTTGCCTTTTCCTGCAAAGATCAGGAGAAAAGGGTGATTCCATCGCCCATCTGTGTCACTTTATTTCCGTTGTCAGTAAGAGGTAACTATTATGCAGAATTCCGATCCTCGCCAGCGTTTAGTCAAACTGGCGATGTTGCATATCAACGGCAACGGCGTGAGTCAGACGCCGATTCCACAGGTCAAAGTGATTTATGCCGATCAGCATGGGGCAAGGGCTCCGGTGCTGTATGACCCGTGTATTGTGATTGTTTTTCAGGGACACAAAGTCGGGTATCTGGGGGACAAGGTTTTCCAGTATGACCCGGACAACTATTTGTTGATGACGGTGCCGTTGCCGTTCGAATGTGAAAGTTTCGCCAGCCCGGAAAATCCGCTGGTGGGCATTTCTATTCGGGTCGATATCCCGATTCTGCAAGACCTGCTGATTGAGATGGGTGATGACGGCTGTGGCGAGAAGCGTCGGCCGGATAGCGCGGGCATCAGCAGCGTACCGCTCGACGAGGCGGTGTTATGTGCGACGGAGCGCTTGCTGGAGGCGATGGCTAACGCCCGCGATGCCCGAGTACTGGGGCCGTGGATCGTACGTGAAATCCTTTACCATGTGCTGTGCGGGCCTTGCGGCGATTCGCTGCAAGCGCTGATGAATCGCTATAGTCATTTCAGTCAAATCGCCCGCGCGTTGCGCTATATCGAAAACCACTATGCCGATAGTCTCAGTGTGGAGCGGCTGGCGCTGGAAGTGAACATGAGTGTGTCGGCGTTTCACCATAACTTCAAAACGGTGACCAACACTTCGCCGGTGCAGTATCTGAAGTCTTACCGGTTGCACAAGGCGCGTTTGCTGATGGTGCATGACGGATTGAAGGCAAATACGGCGTCAATACGCGTCGGTTATGAAAGCTCTTCGCAATTTAGCCGGGAGTTTAAGCGCTTCTTCGGGGCGACGCCGGGTGATGAAGTGGCGCGATTGCGTTCGGGAGGCGTGGTGGTGGAAAGTCACTAAACCGCTTTGCGCCGGTGTTGAGCCATGCACGCAAACCCGCAAAGCGGTTACCGGCGATGACCGACGAACAGCAACAGAGGAATAGCAACGGAGACTGTTTGCTTCGCCGGTTTTTCTCAGGCCATAGCCCGTCTTTTACGCCAAAGTACCAGCAGCATTCCCACCAGACCGCTGAACAACAGCAACAACGGCAGGATGCATAACGCCGTCATCACCTGGTCTTCATAACGTTTGACCAACGGAATATGGCTGAGCGCATAACCTAGCGTGACAATCCCGCTGACCCACAAGAAGCCGCTCAGCCAGTTGAAAATCTGAAAGCGGGTGCTGCTAAGCCCCGATACCCCGGCGATGGTCGGCAACAGGGTGCGGACAAACGCCAGAAAACGCCCGACCAGCAGTGCGGCCAACCCATGCTGATGGAACAGATTGTGGGTGCGTTGGTGATAGTGGGCCGGTAACTGATGCAGCCATGTTTTCACCAACCGGGTGTCGCCCAACCAGCGCCCTTGCAGGTAGCTTAACCAGCAGCCGAGACTGGCGGCCACGGTCAGCAGCACCATGGTGGGGATGAAGCTCATCACGCCTTTGGCTATCATGGCGCCGGTCAGCAGCAGCAAGCTGTCGCCGGGCAGAAAGGAGGCGGGCAGCAGGCCATTTTCCAGAAACAGAGTGGTGAAAAGCACGCCATAAATCACCCACACGACGTGGGGATCGGCCAGCGCACTAAAGTCTTGTCGCCATAGCGCCTGAATAATTTCATGAACAACACTCATATCGCATCCTGTCTGGTTTGCTGTAACCCCTTTGCCGCGTAAATACGCCGCATTAAGAGCCTATCCCGATAGGGCTGGCCAGGTTGCCGTTGGCTGAGCCAATGACGCCTGGCGGGATAGACCCTAATCCTGATAAAGACGAGCATCAGGATAGGGTAAAAAAGGTAAACGTATTGTCATCGTTGTTACTGTTCATCATATACGCTTTACCCGACTTACCACAGCGGCATCAAGGGGCTGGAGGGATAGTGGCGTCACATTTCCTGCAATCTCCTGAAGCCGGCTTCCAAATCGGCTTCCAGATCGTCGCAATCTTCCAGGCCGATATGCAGTCGCACCAGCGTGCCGGTAAAGTCGATGCCGCCGGCCGGGCGAATCGCCGCCAGTTCCTCCGGTTGGTTCGCCAAAATCAGCGATTCGAACCCCCCCCAGGAGTAGGCCATACGGAAGTGGCTGAAGTGGTCGAGATAATGGGCCAGTTGTTCACGGCTCAGTTTCTCTTTCAGGACAAATGAGAACAGGCCATTACTACCGCTGAAATCCCGGACGAAGAATTCATGTCCTTTGCTGCCGGGCAGCGCCGGGTGGTTCACCGTCGCGACTTCCGGGCGGGCAGCCAGCCAGCGTGCAACGCGCAGGCCATTCTCCTGATGCTGTTGCAATCTGACGCCGAGCGTTCGCAGGCCGCGGCTGGCCAGATAGGCGCTATCTGCGTCAGCCATCTGCCCCATCAGGTAGGATTGTTCACGCAGTTGATCCCAACAGCGTGCGTTGGCGACGGCGGTGCCAATCATGGCGTCGGAGTGGCCGACGATGTATTTGGTGCCGGATTGGATCGAAATATCGACGCCGACATCAAGCGGGCGGAACAACACGCCGGCAGCCCAGGTGTTGTCGATCATGATGACGATGTCCGGATTAACGCGACGGATGGCCGCGACCATCGCCGGCACGTCATGCACTTCCATCGTAATGGAACCGGGTGATTCCAAAAACACGACCCGGGTATTGGGCTGGATAAGCGTGGCGATATCGGCACCGATCATCGGGTCGAAAAAGGTAGTGCTGATGTTCATTTTAGTCAGCACTTTGTTACAAAAATCCTGCGTCGGTTCATAAGCGGAACCGGTAACCAGCAGATGGTCGCCCGCCGAAACAAATGACGTTATCGCGTTGGCGATGGCGGCTGCGCCGCAAGGATAGAGTGCGCAACCCGCACCGCCTTCCAGCTCGGTCATCGCGTCCTGAAAAGCGAAATGGGTCAGAGTACCGCGGCGGCCATAAAACAACGCGCCTTTAGCGCGATTGGCGGTGGCGTGTTTTTTATCCTGCACGCTGTCGAAGATCAGCGAAGAAGCGCGCTGGATTACCGGGTTTACCGCGCCTTGGGTTACCCGCTTAGTGCGTCCGGCGGCCACCAGCGCGGTGGCGATTTTTTTACTCGTCATTCGGCTTTACCTGTAGCTTAAACATGCCCTGCGTCCATCCCTTTACGTTATCACGGCTGAAGTGACAGGGGGCGGCTTTTCTCATCAAGATGAAAATATTGTCAAGATGAAAATGTTGCCGATACGGTGCGGGTACGGCGGTGAAATAAGGCGCGGTTGGGGGAAATGGATGGCAAAATGCGCAAATAATAATGAGAACGACTATCAATTAATTACAGGTTTGGTATTATTTTCGCCAGATTAACGTTGTATGAAAATGATGGGTGGAGGCACAGCGTGTATACGGCTGATAAGAAGAGTAACCAACGGAGGTCATCAATCTGGCGTCGGCTGGGTGGCGTGTTCGTGGGTTTTATGCATCGTCTGATGGCATTCGTGTTGCTGGGGATGGCAGGCAATGCGTTGGCTGCACCGGCATCGACGCCGATAGCGGCGGCCGGTACGACCACTACGGCTGCGGTTGGCGCCGCGCCGTCTGCGTTGCCGCCGACAGGTGCCGTCGGCACGCTGATGAATACCGACTTATCCGTTTTGGGAATGTATCAGCACGCTGACGTGGTGGTAAAAACCGTGATGATTGGCTTGTTGCTGGCATCGGTGGTTACCTGGGCGATCTTTTTTGGTAAAAGCGCCAGCCTGATGAGCGCGAAAAAGCGTATCCGTCGTGAGTATCAGGCACTGGAAGAAGCCCGTACGCTGGATGATGCGACCGATATCGCCGCCGAGTTCAAGCCGGGCAGCGTATCGCTGCAACTGCTGACGGACGCCCGCAACGAGCAGGTGTTGTCTGAGCGCTCAGACGACAACAACGGCATTAAAGAACGTACCGCCTTTCGTTTTGAACGCCGGGTCGCTGCGACCGGCCGTCAGATGGGACGTGGAACCGGTTATCTGGCGACGGTGGGGGCCATCGCGCCGTTCATCGGTCTGTTCGGTACGGTCTGGGGCATTATGAACAGCTTTATCGGTATTGCGCAGTCTCAGACTACCAACCTGGCGGTTGTCGCGCCGGGTATCGCCGAAGCGTTGCTGGCGACGGCCATCGGCCTGGTGGCGGCGATCCCGGCGGTAGTGATTTACAACGTGTTTGCACGCTGGACGGCCAGTTACAAAGCGATGGTCGGTGATGTGGCGGCGCAGGTTCTGCTGTTGCAAAGCCGCGATCTGGATATTGCTGCCAGCGTCGGCAATGTTTCTCCCGCACCGGCGCACCAGCTACGGGTAGGGTAAGCCGATGGCGATGCATCTGAACGACGGGCAGAGTGAAAATGGTGAAATGCATGACATCAACGTGACGCCGTTTATCGACGTCATGCTGGTGTTGTTAATCATCTTCATGGTGGCCGCGCCGCTGGCAACGGTAGACGTGCGGGTCAATTTGCCGGCTTCCAGCGCTACGCCGCAACCGCGCCCGGAAAAACCGGTGTTTCTGACGGTGAAAGCGGATAAACAACTCTATCTGGGCGACGATGCGATTACCGAAGCGACGCTGGCCCAGGTGCTGGAAAGCAAAACGCAGGGTAACAAAGACACCACTATTTTCTTTCAGGCGGACAAAAGCGTCGATTATGAAACCCTGATGCGGGTGATGGATTCGCTGCGTGAAGCGGGGTATCTCAAAATCGGCCTGATGGGGTCGGAGAAAGTGCGCTGAGACGCCTTTGGCTCTGCTGAACAGAACCACCGCCTTGGCGGTGGTCAGACTGCTGACAAACGCATTAAGTACAGGATGAAGCATCTTTCCGGCGTCAAAAACTGTGCTGAGGTGGGCGACT